>DETM01000012.1:0-5856 GCA_002361655.1 Prevotella sp. UBA3288
CTTTTTCAGACAATGGTTGCAAATTTTGCCATGCTGCCAATGCCTTCTTAATATTCAGATACTTCATACGGTCACAATATATATTATAAGAACGTCACAAAGATACAAAATATTTTTGATATGGTTGTATCATTACAACCTTTTTGGCAAAGTTTACTCGTTTTTTTAACAAAAAACACATTAAAAACGACCTTTTATCAGAACATAATGGAGATTATAACACTAAAAAAAGGAATAACTTTCACAGTTATTCCTCACACACTGACTTCGGCCTTGATGTGGGGCCAGGGGTCGTAGTTCTCCAGCGTGAAGTCCTCGTAGCGGAACGAGAAGAGGTCGTTCACGTCGGGGTTGATTCGCATGGTGGGCAGTGGGCGCGGTTCGCGGGTCAGTTGCAGGCGGGCCTGGTCGAGGTGGTTCAGGTAGAGATGGGTGTCGCCGGTGGTGTGGATGAACTCGCCGGGCCGCAGTCCGCACACCTGAGCCATCATCATGCAGAGCAGGGCATAGGAGGCAATGTTGAACGGCACGCCCAGGAAGGTGTCGGCCGACCGCTGATAGAGTTGCAGCGACAGGCGCGAGGGTCCGCCGTCGGCAGCGGGAGCCACATAGAACTGAAACATGGTGTGGCATGGCGGCAGGGCCATCTTGTTGACTTCGGCCACGTTCCATGCCGACACGATCATGCGCCGCGAGTCGGGATTGTGCTTGATCTGGTCGAGCACATACTGTATCTGGTCGATGGTGCCCCCGTCGTAGTCGGGCCACGAGCGCCACTGGTGGCCGTAGACGGGACCCAGTTCGCCGTTCTCGTCGGCCCATTCGTTCCATATCCTCACGCCGTGCTCCTGCAGGTATTTCACGTTGGTCGAGCCCTGCAGGAACCAGAGCAGTTCGTAGATGATACTCTTCAGGTGCAACTTCTTGGTGGTCAGGAGCGGGAAGCCCTCCTCCAGGTTGAAGCGCATCTGGTTGCCGAAGATACTGATGGTGCCCGTTCCGGTACGGTCACCTTTCTGAACGCCTTCACGCAGGATGCGGTCCAGCAGGTCTAAATATTGCTTCATGATGGATGTCCGTTTCTTCTGTTTTGCGTGCAAAATTAGACAAAAAAAGCGAACTGACCAAACATGCGCCCCTGATTTTGCCGACAAAGTGCGAGAAGGAGTTACAAAAAGGACCAACCTCACGGCCGGTCCCTTCTATACTAAACTAAACAAATACTTTATGAATTCCTTTTTTTGCTGCGTTTTCATGAATGCCGCGCATCACTGGTTTCACGGTGCAAAGATACGACGAATCGCCGAGTCCTGCAATACTCAAAACTGAGGGTTTTGTTTCCCGGCGGACCGGCAGGACTCGTGAATGGCTATTAACAAGAAGTAGGTATTGACCATTCGGGGGATAAAGGCGGGGATTTATTTTGCCGATTCACAAATTCTTCGTACTTTTGCGGCATGAATATCGAACCGATAGCCTATTTCCGTTCACCGATGCCCTCGAAGTTCGGCCTGCCCCGACAGAGCGGTCTAGCCGACAGTCTGCCGGGCATTATTGTGTTTGAACCCGAATATAGGAGGGAGGAGGCCGTCAGAGGGTTGGAACATTTTGACTACCTTTGGCTGATATGGGAGTTTAGCGCCAATCCCCATGCGCAGCAGGGACTGACCGTCAGACCGCCGCGGCTGGGCGGCAATGAGCGGGTAGGGGTGTTCGCCTCACGCTCTCCGTTCAGGCCCAACAGGCTCGGCCTCTCTTGCGTATATATAAATAAGGTGGAGATGACCGCCGACCGGGGACCTGTGATTCATGTCATGGGAGCCGACCTGATGGACGGCACGCCCATCTACGACGTCAAGCCCTATGTGACCTATGCTGACAGCCATCCTGAGGCGCGGAGCGGATTCGTCGACGAGAGAGACTGGCAACCGTTAAGCGTAGTGATGGCTGATGAATGGGAGCGTAAGTTCTCGGCAGAAGCATTGGCGGGACTGAAGCAGGTGCTGGCCCAAGACCCTCGTCCCCGCTATCACGATGATGCGGACCGGGTCTACGGTATGCCGTTTGCCGACTGCGATGTGCGCTTCAGAGTGAGCGACGGCGTGCTGACGGTGGTAGAGGTGGTCAGTCGCTGAGATAGTCCTCGAAGGTGATGCCGACGTAGGTGAAGCCCAAGGCTCGGAAGAACTGCCGAATCTGCGTGGCTGCCATCTGCTGGGCCAGGTCGATATTCTCTGGTGTCATGGCCCGCATCTTCATCTGCTCCCTGGCTCTGCGGTACAGTTCGTCGCGTACATACGACGACCACTCGCCTTCTTCGTGGAAAATTTCCGTACGGGCATCGTCGATGAAATACTCGTCGAGCAGTTCTATCTGCGGCAGCCGTAGGTCGATGCTGTCGCCATGGGCCGTGATCAGGTCGTCGTTCAGTTCTTGCATGTCGATGCCCAGCCGGAGGGTGCCGCGATAGATGCACACCAGATGGTCGTCGAAGAGGATGCCCCGGCGCAGGGTGTCGACCAGTTCCTCGTCGTCGATGGAGAGAAACTCCCACTCGCCGATGTCGCGGATGCTCTGCAACTGTGCCGGCGTGAGTTGCACCTCACGCCGGTCGGTGATGGTGATGCCGGGTGCAGCATTCTCTATTTTGCCGATAATCCATGAACCGGAAAAGAGGGCGACGGCAGTCAGAATGACGATGACGGCTGCGGCAACAGAGCCGCAGGTGATGAGGGTGGTTCGGGTGTTCTTGTCCATGAGTAGAGGGCGGCGTTAGTCCAGATGGCGTATCAGTTGGTCGTTGCTGAAGTCGCTCCGGAAGTTGATGGTGATGTTTTCTTCTTCGAATCCCAGTCGGGTGAGTATGGGCATCAGCAGCCGGACAGCCGCCGTGCGTGCACCCTGCTCGATGCCCAGGCGGGGTATCTCGTCGATGACGGCCTGTCGTCCCAGTGCGATGAGTTCGTTCTTCTCTTCGCTGCTGAAGCGGTCGCGATAGGGCGACACAAACTCTCGCAGATGTTCTTGGTCTACCTTGCTGCCGGTGAGCGTCACTCCTGGGTCGGGCAGGGTGATGATGAGGTGGTCTCCCTGCCGCTTGATATTGTTCTCGCTGAACTGGGCGAAGTCGATATAGCCCTTGAGGGTGGCATCGATGGGCACCACCATCTTGCGGTGGCCCGGCTTTTCCAATTCCAGGTCGAGGCCCAGACCTTTGGCATCGATGGTCGAGCGGTCGCTGACGGAAACAATCTTGTGCACCTTATATTCTATGGTGTAGAGCCGTGAGCACTGACGAATCTGCCGGGCCATGACGCTTGTCGGGTCATCGTTTGAGGCCGTTGCTCCCTCCCCGCGATGCGTGTCGCAGGCCGTCAGAAGCGTGGCGACGGCACATACGAAATATGCAATAAGTGTGAATTTGACTACCATAATTAATCATTTTGTTGCAAAAATAAGAAAAAAAGCGCATATAAGTGCAAAAAAGAGAAGTTTTTTTATTGCAGTATTAAACTAAATGCTTATCTTTGCATCACAATATTAGTTGCAACTCGAGAGAATAACCAAACAAGAAGTAAAATTCCAAAACAGTGACTAATATGAAGAAGATAGTAATGGCCTTAGTGGCCGCCATCACGATGAGTGCTACAGCAGTGGCACAGGACGAGAACCAGCACAAGCAGGAGCGCACCCAGCCCAACAGGGAGGAGATGCTTAAGCAGCGCACCGACGAGACGGTAAAAGCATACGGACTTAACGAGACGCAAGCCGCGCAGTTGTTGGAATTAAACAGGCAGTTCGCCGACAAGATGGGACCGATGGGCGGTCCGCGTCAGCGGGGCGGTCGCGACGGACACCGTTCGCAGATGAGCAGGGGCGACAAGCAGTCTGGCGACAGTGTAAAGGCCAGAGAGCAGCGTCAGCGTCCTTCCCGCGAGGAGATGGAGAAGCGTCGCGAGGAGATGAAGAAGAATCAGGAAGCCTACAGTGCTGAACTGAAGAAGATCATGACTGAAGAGCAGTACAAAGCCTATCAGGCAGATGTTCAGAAGCGGATGAACTTCGGTCATCGCGGCGGCCGCCAGGGGCAGAGAGCCCGCAGGGGTAGTGAGAATAGAGATTAACAGATAAAAATTTTTCATAGTGATTTAGGTTAACATAGTGTTTTATTTTGGCAAGCGTGCCTTCCAATGAGATTGAATTCTTAGTTTTTGGAATTCAGTTGAATGAAAAAAAATGCTCACTTGTGAAAGTGGGCATTTTTTTTGTTCGTTCGGCCCCCAAAAAGAAACGATTTCCCAGTTTTGCACTCGACTTTTCGTAACATTGGCTTTGCCGAAGTTACTTTGTCTCGGAAATACTCAAATAAATTTGGTATTTCACTCGACTTTTCGTAACTTTGTCCCCGATTATGAGACAGAAGGTAGTGTGTTTAGCATTGGCAGCCGGCATCATGATGCTTGGTGCCTGTAAGGAAAAAAAACAGACGGGTGACATCATCACGTCGAAGTATGAACCCAAGGCGCTGGTCGCTCCTATCAAGATGGAGGCCGACCGACAGTCAAAGGATATAGTCTGGCAGGGCAAACCCTATCGGATAGACATCCAGCGGGCGCCTGCTGACAGTCTGCCGAAACTGAAGGATGACAGTGGACAGGAGTATGTGGACAATATGGTAGCCATAAAGATTACGAGGAGCGACGGTTCGCAGTTCTTCCAAAAGTCGTTTTTGGGCAAGAGTAACTTTACGGCTTATCTCGACGAACCGTTTAAGAGTAATGGCCAATTGGTGGGCATCCGCTTTAACGAAGCCGACAATTCTGGCCTGGAGTTCTCGGTGGTGGTGGGTATGCCTGATGCTCCCGATGATTTGTTTGTGCCGCTGGAACTCGTTGTCGACCGTCAGGGGTCTGTCAGGGTCGAGAAGGATGACGATATGGACATGCTCGACTATGACGACGACTATGACGACAACGATGATTAAACGGAAGTTGCGTCTTTGATAATCTGTGTCCAACTGTGACTGAGGTCAGTCATACGTTGGAACAGCAGGTCGGCGCCTTCGTGGAGCAGTGCCTCGTCGGGCAGCGGTCCGGTGTTGACGGCGATGGTAAAGACTTGGGCGGCCACGCCGGCTCTGACGCCCAGGGGGGCGTTCTCGACGACGAAGGCCTCCCAGGGATGTAGATTGCCCGCCTTTTTCAGTCCGGCCAAATATGGGTCGGGATGCGGCTTACCGCGAGTGATGTCGTAAGCCGTGATGATATGAGCCGGGTCGAGATAGACTCCGAAATCCCTGACAAGTCTGTTGATGAGCGGACGTTGTCCGCTGCCGGTGACCACACCGACGGTCAGTCCGTCGGCAATGATTTGTGGCAGTAGTTCAAGAATGCCGGGCATGATGGGGGCTTCGGGTAAGAGGTGGAACTGACGTGTCTTCTCGTCGTACATTCGTTGAGCCTCAGCCTCGCTGATATCACGTCCTTGTTGACTTTTTACCATCATCCGGATGGTGTCTACGCCGCGTGCTCCCTCAGTGGCATAGGCATCTTCGGCAGTCATGTGGATGCCGAACATGGCCATCGACCGTTGCCAGGCGATGGCATGATTGGGCATCGAGTCGTAGAGCACACCGTCCATATCGAAGAGCACGGCTTTGGGGCGCAAAGTCTCAAAGCCGTGCTTCTTGAGATAGAGGGTTATAGGGTTCTGGTGGGGCATATCAGGCTAATGGGGCCAATGAGACCAATAAGGCCAATGGGGCCAATGGGAATCTTAGTTCTCTTTTGCCAGGCGCTCCTTGATGGCCTTTGAGTCGGCCTCGTAGCCGGGTTTGTCGAGCAGGGCGAACATATT
>DETM01000012.1:5941-6128 GCA_002361655.1 Prevotella sp. UBA3288
CCGAGCACGTTGCCGCTGATGCCACAGCCAATCTCGAAGAAGTAGATGAGTTGGCCGATGTAAAACTCGTTGAGTTTGGGCACCGAGATGCGGATGTTGGGCACGCCGCCGTCGACATGGGCCAGACGGGTGCCGAGTTCTGCCATCTTGTTCACCTCGTCGACGCGCTTGCCGGCCAGGAAGTTCA
>DETM01000008.1:0-13514 GCA_002361655.1 Prevotella sp. UBA3288
GAGCCTGTTGGAACGGATTAAGCAGCGAGCCATCGCTTTGACGGATGCCAGCACGCAAATCCTTTCCCAACGATTTCTGCTCTATCAGAACTTTGGTGGAACGGATGCGGCCATCTATAAAGTTGGAGGCATCTACCATTCGATGGTCTTCAAAAGTGATAAAGCCATCCGATGGTGTTTCAATGCCAAAGACATTTGTAAGCAAGTCAATCCAGAAGGGTTGCGACTCGCCCCTTTCATATCCTCTGCCTTTCCACCGCTCCGCAAATTCAGCAGCAGCCATAGCCATTTGTTTCTCTGTTTTCATATCGCTTGCTTTAGGGTTTCAATTATGGCACAAAGTTACTCAATTTTATTGAGTATTAGGCGAAATCAGTACAAAAAATGCTAATATCGAGAAGATTTAATGAAAATGTGTAAGTATTTATACGTGATTTCAAGATTATTTGCTATACTTGCCCTCAGAATCATCAATGGAAGAATGGAGAGACTTGGAATAATGAGTGACTTATACTGATATAGGTAGACACATTTAGTAACAATTAGAATGTGTAATAATTATGAGTAAAAGTCAAAAACGTTACAGCGAATCAGAGAGGCTATCTCTACTTCGCGATTATCATCAGTCAGGTATGAGTAAGACTTCGTTCTGCAAGAGCCGTGGTCTTTGTGGCATTGTGTTGCTAAATAAGTGGTTGAAGAAGTACGGTATTGAAAAAGAAATGTTACCTTTGCAGTCGGAACCATCAGATGAAGACATGGCAAATCGCAGCAAGGAAGATTACAAGGACGAGAATGCGCAGCTGAAAAAGCGCATCAGGGAGTTGGAGAAGGCATTGGAGTTCTCCCGTCTGGAGACCTTGTCCCGTGACATGCTGATAGACAAGGCCGAGGAGTATTTCGACATTGCGATAAGAAAAAAATCTGGGGCCAAGTAGCAATGGAACTGGTCTTCGAGTGCGGCCTTGCCGTCGCCCTCGTAGTCCGGCTGTTTGGCCGTTGCCGTCAGGCCTTCTACCAGTCGAAGGCTGACATTGAGAAGGAGGTGGCGCATGAGCGTAAGGTCGTCGAGACCGTCAGAGAAATCCGCGATGCGGATCCCGGCATCGGCGGCTACAAGCTTTGGCTGATGCTCATAGCGATGTTCGGGCGTGACTTCGTGCCTGGGCGTGACCGCTTCTTCGTGCTGCTGCGCCGCAAGGGTCTGATGCTTCCCAAGCCGAAGCCCCGCCACACGACGAACTCCAACCACCGCTATCACAAGTACAAGAACCTGATAAAGGGCTTTGTCCCAGTCGCAGCCAACCAGCTTTGGGCAGCCGACATTACCTATATCGCCCTTGCTGGCGGCGACGTGTGCTACCTGCACCTGATTACCGATGCCTATTCGCACAAGATAGTGGGCTGGGCACTGGCCAGGACGCTCAAGGCTGCCATCTCTATGGAGGCACTGAGGATGGCCATCAACCAGGCCGTGGCCATGTCCGGCAGCGAAATCCTCAAGGGACTGATTCACCACTCCGACCGTGGCGTGCAGTACTGCTGCGATGCCTACGTAGCCATGCTAAAGGCACATGAAATCACCATCTCCATGTGTGAGGACTATAATCCCACCGACAACGCCGTCGCCGAGAGTGTCAACGGAAAAATAAAGGTGGAAAGTGTCTACCGACAGAAGTGCTTCAACTCCTTTGAGCATGCCTACAGCGTGATAGCGCGCTATATCCACTTCTACAACTATCGGCGCCCCCACATGAGCATCGGCTACAAGATACCCGCCGCAGTGCATCTGGAGCAGGGAGAGCAGAAAAAGATGTGGAAAAACAAAGTTTATCCTAAAAAACAGACCGGGAATGAAAATAATGTCGTATATTTGCCAAGCCGAACAACCAGTCTGGGCGACGGCGTATGCCAGCGCACCTGACAAAAAACTGAATGCCCCATCGAGGGGCATCCAGTTTTGCCGAACAAACCGGCCCGGGCTCTGCGTGTCCAGCATGGCAGAAGTGTCAACAAAAACAGCACAGCTTTTTCGCTTGTGTCTACCGATTCAGTACGACTACAAAACTACTGTCTACTGTTTCAGTTAATGAAGAGAAAAAGTGTCTAGTGAAATCAGGAAAAGTCATGAGTATATATGACTTAAAAACTAACCCATTTGGAGTTACCCACTAACTCTATTAGACTTACCCACTAACTATAATAGAGTTACCCACTAACTCAAAAAAACATGTTTTCTCGCAGGATTCCGGGCAATGGTTCGGAGTAAAGAACTTAATACGCATTACGATTATGGCAAAAGTGAAGTATTTACGGAGAAAGAATCCAATAGCCATTGGTTGATAGAGTCTCTTTCGATAGCTTCAGGGTTGTCAATATAATAAAGGTTTACGCCTCTTTCACATTCAATGATGATACCGAACTGCATCAGTATCGCATTCCTATGATTATGAAAGGTGCGCAGACGCAAAGGCTGATGCAAGTCATTGATATAGGTATCATTCCACTTGCTGGCAATCTCCTCGAAAGAAATCTTGCCAGCCTCATACACTGTGTTTGTCAGCCATAAGTATTTTGCATATAGCCTGTCTGTCATAAAAGCCTTTCACTTTAACAGATTCCTATTACTATTCCCTTCCAACACCTGCATCTGTTGAATAGCAATTTGATTGAGTTTCACGAGCCTTTCGCCCTGTGGTACTCCATCATTGATTAGCACTGCATTGATATTCTCCATATTCGACAGGCATATCAGTTCGTTGATGGTGGCATAGTCGCGGATATTGCCCTTCAAGTCAGGATTTGCCTCTCGCCATTGCTTGGCAGTCATTCCAAACATGGCCACGTTAAGCACATCTGCCTCTTCTGCATAAATGATACTGGCTTGTGCAGGGGTGATTTCCTCTGGAATCAAGTGGCTCTTGATGGCATCCGTATGAATGCGGTAGTTAATTTTTGAGAGCTCTCTTTTAGCAGTCCATCCCAATAATTCCTGTTCCTTGGCTTTTAGGCGTTGGAACTCCATGACAAGGTAAAGGCGGAACTCAACGGAAATCCATGATGCAAACTCGAAGGCTATATCAGTTTGGGCAAAAGTTCCTCCATAGCGTCCCGCTTGCGAAACAATCCCAATAGCATTGGTTGCTTCAATCCAACGAGTAGGCGAAAGCGTGAAAGCATTCAAACCAGCCTCTTTTCTAAACCCCTCGAATTCGAGGGGGTTAAAATTTGGGTTGTGAAGAGTCTCCCATATACCAAGAAATTCCACGGTATTGCGGTTACGCATCCAGAAAACGCCGAAAACTGACTGAGCCAAAACGATGAAAAGATTTGGATTATTCCGCTTTTCTTCGTAACTTTGCAGCCCAAATCAGAACATCATCAGACGACGTATGAAGATTCTTGTCACCGGAGCCAGCGGATTCATAGGCTCCTTTATCGTCGAAGAGGCACTGCGCCGAGGCATGGAGACCTGGGCGGCGGTCAGGGGGAGCAGCAAGCGCGACTTCCTGCAAGACGAGCGTATCCGTTTCATCGAACTCAACCTGTCGTCGCAGCAGCAGTTGGAAGAGCAGTTGCGCGACCATCAGTTCGACTATGTGGTTCATGCCGCCGGCGTTACGAAGTGTCTGAACGCCAGCGATTTCTACAAGATCAACACGGAGGGGACGAAACATCTGGTCCGGGCGCTCATCAACCTGAAGATGCCGCTGAGGCGCTTTGTCTACATCAGTTCGCTGAGCATCTTCGGGGCCATTCGCGAACAGCAGCCCTACGAGGAGATACGCGAGTCGGACACCCCGCAGCCCAACACCGACTATGGCCGCAGCAAACTGCAGGCCGAGCAGTGGCTGGACAGTCTACACACTTCGAAGGGGTCCAGTGAGGGCTTCCCCTACGTCATCCTTCGTCCCACGGGAGTCTACGGCCCTCGTGAACGTGACTATTTCATGATGGCCAAGAGCATCAAGCAGCATACCGACTTCGCCGTGGGCTACCGTAGGCAGGACATCACCTTCGTCTATGTGCTCGACGTGGTGCAGGCCGTCTTCCTGGCTTGCGAGAAGGGCCAGACAGGCCGCAAGTATTTCCTCAGCGACGGACAGGTGTACCGGTCGGCCACCTTCTCCAACCTGATCCGGCGCGAACTGGGCAACCCCTGGTGGATTCGTATCACGGCCCCCATCTGGCTGCTGCGCATCATTACTCTGGTGGGCGACTGGTGGGGCCACCTGACGGGCAAGATCACGGCACTGAACAACGATAAGTACAACATCATGAAGCAGCGTAACTGGCGTTGCGACATACAGCCGGCCCGACGTGAACTGGGCTTTGAGCCGCACTACACGCTGGAAGAGGGTGTCCCCCTTACCATCAGGTGGTACAAGGAGAACGGGTGGCTGTAGGAGCGGAGAGTTTAAAGTTTAGAGTTAAGCCAAAGGTCGGAAAGATAGTGAAGTTTTTCAGTCGACTGTTTGCCATAGAGAAAAACCCGCGAAGGGGGTTGATGCCGATGGAATGGGTCATGATGGCCTATCTCCTCGCCACCTCGGTGATGATCATCGTCACCTATGTCAGTCTGCCCAATCCGGGGCTGATGGTGTGGACACGGGTGCAGGCACTGCTGGTCACGGTGGTGCTCTGGGGAGTCTACCGCCTGATGCCATGCCGACTGACCACGCTCTTCAGGGTCGGCGGACAGATGGCGCTGCTGGGGCTCTGGTATCCCGATACCTACGAACTGAACCGCGTCTTCCCCAATCTCGACCATCTCTTTGCCGGATGGGAGCAGACGCTCTTCGGATGTCAGCCGGCATTGGTGTTCAGCGAGGTGTGCCACTGGCCAGTAGTGAGCGAACTGCTCACCGTGGGCTATGTCAGTTACTATCCGCTGTTTGTCGGTATCACGCTCTTCTATTTCTTCTGGCGTTACGACCTCTTCGAGCGTACCTCTTTTATTATATTAACCTCGTTCTTCCTCTTCTACGTCATCTTCATCTTCCTGCCGGTGGCCGGGCCCCAGTTCTATTTCAAGGCTGTCGGCGTAGAGAATATCGCCGCAGGCATCTTTCCCAGTCTGGGCGACTATTTCGGCAAACTGGCCTTCGAGGTGACCGACCCGCAATATTCGCTGCCCATACCGGGCTATAAGGATGGATTCTTCTACCATATCCTCGAGTTTACCCACGATGCCGGCGAACGGCCCACGGCAGCCTTCCCCAGCAGTCATGTGGGGGTGACGGTGGTGGTGATGTGGCTGGCCTGGGAGTGTCGCAACCGCTGGGTGTTCTGGACGTTCCTGCCCTTCGCCGTGCTGATGTTCTTTGCCACGTTCTACATTCAGGCCCACTATGCCATCGATGCCATCGCCGGTGTTCTTGCCGGCACGCTGATGTATTTCGGCCTCCGCTTTGTCTTCGGCTTCATCAAAAAATAAGGTGGGAATATAAAACTTTTCACTTTTCACTTTTCACTTTTCACTTTTTATTTGTACCTTTGCACCAACAAACAAACAACAGCGATAACTGCTATGGGCGGATTTTTTGGAACCATCTCTACAAAGGATTGCGTAAACGACTTGTTTTACGGCACTGACTACAACTCTCATCTCGGCACACGGCGTGCAGGTCTTGTCACGTTCGACAAAGAGCGCGGGTTTTCACGCAGCATCCACTCGCTGGAGCGCGACTATTTCCGCTCTAAGTTCGAGGACGAACTCAGCGACTTCTGCGGCAAACAGGGACTGGGCGTCATCAGCGACACCGATCCGCAGCCCATCATCATCAACTCCCATCTGGGGCGCTATGCCGTGGTGACGGTGGCCAAGATCAACAACCTGCGTGAGATAGCCGACGAACTGCTGGCACAGCGCATGCATCTCAGCGAACAGAGTGCCAACAACTTGAACCAGACGGAACTTGTCGCCCTGATCATCAATATGGGCAGCACCTTCGTCGAGGGTATCAACATGGTCTACCATAAGATCAAAGGCTCGTGCTCGATGCTCATCCTCACCGAAGACGGCATCATCGCCGCCCGCGACTTCCTGGGCCGTACGCCTATCGTCATCGGTAAGAAAGAGGTGCACCGCCTGTCGCCTATCGGCACCGACGACTGGGAGAAAGCCTATGCCGCCAGCAGCGAGACGACCAGTTTCCCGAATCTCGACTACAAAACCGTTCGCGACGTAGGCCCCGGCGAAATCGTACGCCTTCGTGCCGACGGCTTCGAGGTGCTGCAGCCCGCCTTCAAGCGCTGTCAGATCTGCTCGTTCCTCTGGGTTTACTACGGTTTTCCCGCCTCCTGCTACGAAGGTATCAATACAGAATATGTACGTGAGAAGAACGGCCGGATGATGGGCGAACGCGACGATGTCGAGGCCGACCTCGTCTGCGGCATCCCCGACTCGGGTGTCGGTATGGCCCTCGGTTATGCCGAAGGGTCGGGCATCCCCTACAAGCGTGCCGTACTGAAATACACTCCTACCTGGCCCCGTTCGTTTACGCCCGGCAATCAGAGCCGGCGCGACCTCGTAGCCAAGATGAAACTCATCCCCAACGAGGCTCTGCTCCGCGATCAGCGGGTGGTGTTCTGCGACGACAGCATCGTTCGCGGCACCCAACTGCGCGACAATGCCAAGGAGTTTATCCAGAACGGAGCCAAAGAGGTGCATGTACGCATCTCCTGTCCGCCCCTTGTCTATGGTTGCCCTTTCATCGGCTTTACCTCGTCGAAGAGCGACCTCGAACTCATCACCCGGCGTATCATCCGCGACTTCGAGGGCGACGACAAGGTCAACCTCGAGAAATACTCGCAGACCGACTCGCCGGAATACAAGCGGATGGTCGAGGAAATAGCCCGCCGACTGGGCCTCACCTCGCTGAAGTTCGCCCGTCTGGAAGACCTCATCGAGTCGATAGGTCTGCCTAAGAGTAAGGTATGCACACACTGCTTCGACGGCAGCAGTTACGACCAGCAGGCCGACGGCGACTTCTTCGGATAAGGCACTTTGCCGTGGCATTTTCGCTGAACGAAACGGACGATTCATTGAAAATATTTCGGTGAACGCCCGTTTTTTTCGTATCTTTGCAGCGAAACTTCAGAGACTGGAGAATGACAAAATATAAAACGTGAACAGTATGAAGAAAATGATTCTTTTAGCAATGCTTTGCATCGTAGGCAGTCTGTCGATGCAAGGCGGTGACTACCGCTACTTGGTGTTCACCCTGAACGACGGCACTACACAGGCCGTGACGGCTACCGACCTCAGCATCGCATTGAGCGACGGCAACATGGTGGTTACCAGCGACGGGCAGACCCTGGCAACGCTCGCTCTCTCGACACTGGCGAGCATGGAGTTTTCAAATGACGACACGACGGGCATCAGCGAGATCAGTGTCAACCAAATGATCACCGACGGCAGCACCGTTGTCTACGACTTGCGGGGCCGCCGCATGCCTCAAGGGGCTGCACTGCCCAAGGGTGTGTATATCGTGAAGAACAGTAACAGAACATTTAAAGTGAATATCAAATGAAGAAGATATGTTGCACCTTAGCCGCCCTGCTGGCGATAGCCGCCCTGTCGGCACAGACGTTGAACGTCAGCACGGGCAGCGTGACTGCCCAGTATCCTGCCGCACAGACAGGTAAGATGACCTATAGTGGCGGCAGCACGCTGACCATCCTGGACAAGACATATCAGTTGAGCGATATTACGGGCATGACGACCGACGAGAGCAGCGTGGCCGACAATACGGTAAACGTGGTCTACAGCGGTACGTCAGCGCAGGTCTATGTGGCCGGCAATATTGCCCGGTATGTAGATGTCACCGTCAGCGGTGCCCATGTCAATATCGTACAGAGCGAGAGCGTGGACGACACGGTGGGCGAGATAACCTACAATCTGAGCGGTGCGTCAAGCGACGGCGAGTTCTATATGTCAGGCTCTTATAAGGCCACGATAGAGTTGGACGGGCTGCAGTTGACCAACCAGACACCCGTCAGCAGCGGTGCCGCCGTACACATTCAGAACGGCAAGCGCATCAAGGTGAAGGTGGTCAGCGGCACCACCAGTACGCTGACCGATGCGGCCGGCGGTTCGCAGAAGGGCTGTCTGTACATCAAAGGTCACGCCGAGTTTGCACAGAAGGGCACGCTGAACATTGTAGGCAACGTGAAGCACGGCATCAAGACGGGCGAGTACATCACCCTGAAGAATGCCACCGTCAACATCACCAAGGCCGCAGGCGACGGCATCAATTGTGAGCAGTTCTTCCAGATGACGAGCGGCAGCATCAGCATCAGTGGTGTTGGCGACGACGGTATTCAGTGCGACATCGAGGATTCTACCGTTGGCTCAACGGGAGAGACGACGGACCACGAGGACGAGGACTCGGGCAATATTTATCTGGAGGGCGGCACCGTCAGCGTCAGTGTGACGGCTGATGCCTGCAAGGCCATCAAGTCGGAGGGCGACTTGACCATCAGCGGTGCGACCATCGTGGCCTCTACCATCGGCGGTGGTGTGTGGGACACCTCGAAACTGAAGACCAAGTCGGCATCGTGTCTCAGTGCCGACGGCAACATGACTATCAGCGGCGGCACGCTGACACTGACCTCGACGGGGGCCGGCGGCAAGGGTATCAATGCTGACGGTGCGCTGACCGTCGGCGGTGGCGAGACTACCATCAAGACCAGCGGCAATGCCGTCGTGGCCAGTTCGAGCGGTACGCTGTCGGTCGTTACCACTTCGAGCCAACTCGACCGCTACGACTCCGACTACAAGTCGTCGCCCAAGGGTATCAAGGTCGACGGGGCCTTCGTTGTCAACGACGGCATCATCAACGTCACCACCACGGGTGCCGGCGGCGAGGGTATCGAGTCGAAGACCAGCATTACCTTCAACGGCGGACAGACCTATGTCAGTTCGTCTGACGACGGCATCAACGCCTCGTACAACACGACGACCGGCGGCAGCGGCGACCTGACCGTCAACGGCGGCTACATCTACTGCATCTCGTCGGGCAACGACGCCATGGACTCTAACGGCAACTTCTACGTCAAAGGCGGCGTGGTCTATGCCATCGGTTCCAGCGGAGCGGAGAAGTCGCTCGATGCCAACACCGAGGAGAGAAAGCAACTCTACATCAGCGGCGGCACACTGATAGCCGTCGGCGACGTGGAGAGTGGCGCTCAGATAAGCAGCGGCACCTGCAAGTACACTACGTCGTGGACCAAGAACAGTTGGTTCGCCCTGTACAATGGCGGCTCGCTGGCTGCTGTCTTCAAGACGCCGGCAACCACCAGTACCAGTGGTGGCGGTGGTGGCCCCTGGGGCGGCGGCAGCAGTCAGAAACTCATCGTCTATACCTCTGGCACGCCTACCTTGCAGTCGGGTGTCACCGTCAGCGGCGGTACCGAGATTTGCGGCAGCACCCTGAATATCGGCGGCACCGTAAGCGGCGGCAGCAGCGTCTCGCTGACCAACTACAGCACGTCGGGCGGCGGCGGTGGCGGCCGCTGGTAAAAGAAGCCTCACCTCTTATAAATATAATAATGTATAAGATAGATGAGATATAATATATAGACAAAGATAGCGTTTATGTATTGTATGAAGCATCAGTCGCAACAGGAGAACCTAATATACTTAGTATTGTGGGCCATGCTATTCGTGGCCCCCATACTAAGTATGTATGTGCGTTCCGTCAGCGACGGCAGCATGACCTTCCAGTGGGGCGAGATATGGATGATATGGTCTAAGTTCGCACTGTTTCTCGTGCTGTTTCTCGTCCACAACTTCCTGTTGGCTCCGTTGCTGGTGTATAGGCGGAAAAAGGCACTGTACTTCGCTACCGCACTCTGTGTGGTCACGGCCTTCACCGTCTTTCAGTGTTCGACGCGTCCCGACGATTTCAAGCCTGGCAGAGGTCCGCATCCCATGGAGATGGGGCAGCCCGAAGGCATGGCGGCGCCTGGCCATGAAAGCGATGAGGCCTTTGGGCCCGACGGCGATGAGCACTTCGTGCCCCGTCACCAAGACCATCGTCAGGGACCGCCCCCTGCTTTTATCGGCGAGCACGACATCATAGCCGTCATCATCCTGATCCTGATGATGGGTGCCAACCTAGGCATCAAGGTGTACTTTAAGAACCGTGCCGACCAGAAGCGCCTTGTCCAGTTGGAACGCCAGAATCTGGAGCAGCAGTTGGAGTATCTGAAGTACCAGTTGAACCCCCACTTCCTAATGAACACGCTGAACAACATCCATGCCCTGATAGACATCAATGCCGTTAAGGCACAGGAGGCCGTCATCCAACTGTCGAAGATTCTGCGCTATGTGCTCTACGAGAGCAACAAGGAGCGAGTGCGTATGTCGCAGGAGGTGGAGTTCATGGAGAACTATGTCCGGCTGATGCGGATGCGCTATACCGATCAACTACGCTTTTCGGTGCAGTCGCCCGATGCTGGCACCGATGTGATGGTGGCCCCGCTGGTGTTCATCTCGTTCGTCGAGAATGCCTTCAAGCATGGTGTCAGTTACCGGCAGGAGAGTTTTATAGAGGTAAAGGGCGAGCGTTATCAAGACAAGGGCGGCAGAGACCGACTGCTCTGGACCTGTCGTAACAGCAAGCCCGATGCTGCCGGTGACGAGAAGACAGCAGACCTGCCCCGGCAGGGTGGGGTGGGTATGCAGAACGTGCGTCACCGGCTGGACCTGATCTACGGCGACAATTACTCGCTCGACATTCTCGACGGGAGCGACACCTATGAGGTCAGGCTCGACATCCCCTTGGAGAAATCCCTTTAGAATATCATTAGAAAAAACATAAAGAGTACAAAAAGTCAAAGAATTCTTTGGCTTTTTGTGTTTTAATTAGTAATTTCGCAGCCGGTATGATTAGAGTATTGGCCATAGACGACGAACCACTGGCACTGCAGAAGTTGGCTAACTACATCGGCAAGGTGCCCTTCCTGGAGTTGGCTGCCCAGTGCCAGAGTGCGGCGCAGGCACAGCAGTATATGGAGCACGACACGGTGGATGCCATCTTCTGCGATATCAACATGCCCGACCTGAACGGCATGGAATTTGTCAAGACGCTGGCCGTTCCCCCCCTCATTGTCTTCACCACCGCCTATGCCGAATATGCCGTCGAGGGGTTCAGGGTCAATGCCGTCGATTATCTGCTGAAGCCCTATGGCATGCAGGACTTCCAGCGTGCCGCCCTGCGACTGAGGGAACGGCTGGGCCAACATTCGGATGAGCGTCTGAAGGGCGGGGCGCAGCCGGTTGGTTCGCAGCCGGTTGGATTGTCCGACGATGACACGCTGTTCCTCAAGACCGACTATCGCATCGTAAAGGTCGGCATCAGCGACATCCGCTACGTTGAGGCGATGAGCGAGTATCTGAAAGTGTATCTGAAAAGCCAGACGAAGCCCATTGTCACCCTGCTGTCGATGAAGAAGATGGAAGAACGTCTGCCTGCCGGTTTTATGCGTATTCACCGTTCGTACATCATCAACCTTGGCGAGATACAGGAAGTCAACAAGAACCGCGTCATCATGGACGAGGATACCTACTTGCCCATCGGCGACAACTACAAAGAGGCTTTCCAGCAGTATATAGACACCAAGTTCTTAGGAAAATGAAACGGCCGGCGTCCGGCTGACATCACTGATAGGCGTAGTCTATCTGCATAGAGATGAAGCCCTTTGGCCATTTGGCTTTGTCGAGATACAGTCTGGCAGTGCCGTGAGAGAGTAAGAAGAGGCCGGGCATCACCTCTTTGAACTCATAGCGCATGTCGTTCTGGCCCTCATGATAACTGATGCGGGATATCTGCCAGCATTCGTCGGCGATATGTACTGTCATGTTGTCGAGTTCCACGATGTAGAAGGTGCGGTCGCCGACGGTGTAACTGCCACTGTATTTCATGCCGGTCTCTTCCTTCTTCTTGTGCTTCTTCTGCAGTTCCTTCACTTTCTCGCGTACCTTTTTATAGAATTTGTCGTACACGTTGGAACTCATCATGCCGTCGTGCTTGAGGAATGACTTGATCTGCTTCTCGGTCAGTTGCTGCTTCATCTCCACCATCCGCACATTCGATGTGGTGATCTTACCTTTGTTGAAGAGCACGTTCTCGGCCATCGTGATGCTGAAATACTTATGTTCTCTGAGTGCATCGATGATAGGGCCGTAGCCGGCCAGCCGGGCAGCGAAGGTGATGGTACGCCGGTGTGGAAACTTCGTCAGGTCGATGTCTTTCTCCAGATGGCAGGTCACGCCGTAACTCAGCGTCTGGGTCCGCTCCTTGAGTGGTTTGGCGTTGGCCAGCACTTGTTTGAGCAGGTATTCTTCGAAGGTCATGCCGTCTGCCAGCACTACCACCTCGGTCAGGTTGATCGAGCGGGCTATGACGCTATCCTCCTGAGCAAAGGTGTTCTCCTGAGCAAAGGCATTCAGGGGGATGAGCACCACGAGCAGGGCGCTCAAAAGTCGGGCTGTTGTCGTCAATATCTGTCTCATCGGTTGTGTGTTTACACTGGGTGGTTCTTCCAGAAGCGGGAGGTGATGTCGTCGAAGTTGCCGGCCGGCGACTTGCGGTAGAGGCGCTGGTTGGTGGTGGGCTCTTTCAGGGGACCGAGATGGCGGATGAAGGGGCCAATCTTGATATAGTCGAAGTCGTTTTTGGTGATGGCGGCCGGAATGCGGATGCGACCGCTGTACCAGGCCACCTTGAACTCGGGATGCTCCTCGTGGATGTACTGGGCCAGAAGGTTGACTCCCTTGGGGTCGGCATCGCCGCCCATGAAGGCAATGCAGGTGATGTCCTGACCATACTTCGACACGAATGCGTCGATGGCATTCGTGTCGAGCGGCAGGCCGATGTCTTCCCAAAGATACTGACTGTGGCAGCCTGGACAGCGGCAGGGACAGTTGCTGATGTTGATGGCGAGCGTCACCTCGTCGGGTATCTCTTGGAAGACGATGCCGGTGTTGACGTATTTCAGCATAGGCCCACCCCCTGCCCCTCCCCAAGGCAGGGGAGTCTAAGTACTTTTGCTGTCATCATAAGTGCGGCGGCGGGCTTTTACGCTTTTGCATAGTAACGGCGTGAGGCCTCCTCCTGGCGGGGCTGGGAGAAGTTCGAGACGCGCTTCAGATAGCCGATGATGCGGGTCATGTAGTCGATGTTCTCGGAACCGCACTTCGGACACTTGTGCAGATAGCGCTTGTCGATGTAGCCACATTCGTTGCACACGGTGTTGGGGATATTGAACGTGAAGTAGTTGCAACCCTCCTTGGCGGCTACCTTCAGCAGTTTGAGGTACTGGTCCTTGGAGAGGTGCTCCTCCAAATTCATGTGGAGGGCCGAGCCGCCGGTGAGGTGCTCGATGTAGGGACGGCCGTGCAGTTTGAACTTGTCGAGAATGGTCAACGACTCGTCTTCTACGACATAGAAATAAGAGTTGTAACAGTCACGCGGCACGAAATAGCCGTCCTCGCGGTCCCACTT
>DETM01000008.1:13558-64652 GCA_002361655.1 Prevotella sp. UBA3288
CGGTCCCACTTGGCGTGCTTCACACCGACATTCTCGGCGGGAATCATCTCGCAGTTGAACATCAGTTCCTTGGTGCGGTACTGCTTGTTGTACTTCTCGATGAGGCCCAGTATGCCCTGTACGAAGTGCATATAGTCGTCGTTGGGGGTGATCTTCAGCCCCATGAACTCGGCAGCCTCCACCAGACCGTTGATGCCGATGGTGAGGTACTGGCGCGAGATGTTGATATAGCCGGCGTCGAACAGGGGGAGCATGCCGTGCTGCTGCAGTTCCTTGAGGTTCTCGTTGTAGGCCGTCTGCACCTTGTGGCAGAGGTCGATGATGCCGCCCAGATACTCCAGATAGTCCATCTTGTGGTTGACGGCATACTGTATGCAGCGGTTCAGGTTGATGGTGAGCACACTCTTCGAGCCCGTGCTGACACCGCCGGCTCCGAGGGTGTAGGAAAAACCGTTGTCCGTAATCTCGTTGCGCAGACGGCAGCACGACGACAACGAGTCGGCATTGTCGCTCATATAGGTGAAGAACGAGTGACCCTCCGAGTACATCTCGGCCGTGAACTCGCCCCACTCCTTGTCCTTACATTCGCCGTTCTCGTCGACCAGCAGGGCCATCGTCTCCACGGGGAAGGTGAGCAGTGTCTTGGTGCGCTCTTTGTTGAACCACTTCATGAAGCGCTTCTGCAACCAGGAGAGGCCGTCCCAGTCGGGCTTCGAACCGTCGGGGAAGTAGAATTCGCCGAAGATCGACTCGAAGTAGTAGCGGTCGTAGTAGGCCACGTTCCAGAACACGGCCTGATAGTTGCGGGCACCGGTGGGCTGGTTCAGGGTGTAGACTATCTGCTCGAAATAGTCGGTGATGACCTTGTCGATGGTGCGCTTCTTCAGCGAGAGGTCGGCCTGCTGTTCAGGGTGCTGCCAGTAGTCGAGGCCATACTCCTTGCCGATGAAGTAGTTCATGTACATCAGGAACTCAGGCGTGGCGCAGGCACCGCTCAGCATCGAGGAGACCATGAACACCATGTTGACGAAGCCGCCGGCGAACGACTTCAGGTTGGTGGGAGCCGTCGAGTTGCCGCCGATGGCCGTCGTGCCGCCGATGAGCCAGGGATACATGGTAATCGAGGCACAGTAGTTGGCAAGCGAGGTCTCGTCGTTCTTATATATAAAGTGGTGTGTCAGTTTGTCGATATACTCGTCGGCCAACTGCTTGCCGTACATCTTTTTGATGCGCTCCGTCAGCAGGCGGCGGTTCAGACGGATGAAGTTCGACTTGGGCAACTCGCCAATCAGCGTGGCTATGTTTTTATGTTCCACGTTGGCGTTGGCATCGTACTTCGAACCGGTGGCAGCATTCACCGACTCCATGTACTCCGAGAGGAAGTTCATCTTCTCCAGTGTCTCGCGGTCTTCAGTGTGTTGCTGGCGATAGAGGATAAACGACTTGGCCACCTTGTAGAATCCCTCGCGCATCAGAGCCTCTTCTACTTGGTTCTGGATATCCTCCACCTTGATGTCGTCGTGGATGTCCAAGTGACTGAGAATCTTAGAGATAGTTCCCAGGTCGGAGGGTTCGTCAACACTCTCGAATGCCTTGATGATGGCATTCATGATCTTGTCAAGCGAGAAGCGGTCTTTCGAGCCATCCCGCTTCGTAATGGTAAAGTTCTTTATTTCCATGACGGTTATAAGTATATCTTTATTGTTGGGTTATGCCTGCTTGAGTTTTCCGTTTTGGACAACTTTTCTTTTTTTGCTTTTCAGAAAGTTTCCCGTTTTGGAAAATCGAAATCGGTTGCAAAGATAAGAAAATTCTCTGATAACGCCATACAATATCATGGAAATTTTTCAAGGAAATGCTAAAAGTTGTCTAAAGGTAATCTTTATTCAAGTTTATTTCGTAACTTTGCAGGCACAAAACGAACGATAAGCAAATGGCAAAGAAAGAGGGGGAACTGACCCCGATGATGAAACAGTTCTTCGACCTGAAGGCAAAGCATCCCGATGCGGTGTTGCTGTTCAGGTGTGGCGACTTCTATGAGACCTACTGCGACGATGCCGTGGTGGCAGCCCGTATACTGGGCATCACGCTGACCAAGCGCAACAACGGCGCAGGGGTGAAAGGCGACGAGATGGCCGGATTTCCCTATCATGCACTCGACACTTATCTGCCCAAACTCATCAGGGCCGGCAAGCGAGTGGCCATCTGCGACCAGTTGGAAGACCCAAAGTTGACGAAGAAACTGGTGAAGCGCGGCATCACCGAACTGGTGACGCCAGGCGTGGCCATGGGCGACAATGTGCTGAACTACAAGGAGAACAATTTTCTGGCAGCCGTCCACTTCGGCCGTTCGGCCTGTGGCGTAGCCTTCCTCGATATCTCGACGGGCGAATTCCTGACCGGCGAGGGTACCTATGACTATGTGGAGAAACTCTTGGGCAACTTCCAGCCAAAGGAGGTGCTCTTCGAACGGGGGCGGAAGAAGGACTTCGAGCGCTATTTCGGCAGTCGTTACTTCACGTTTGAACTCGACGACTGGGTATTCACGGAGCAGCACTCACAGCAGCGTCTGCATAAGCATTTTCATGTGAAGACCATGAAAGGCTTCGGCGTGGACCATCTGCACAACGGGTTGACGGCAGCCGGTGCCATCCTGGAATATCTGGAACAGACGCAGCATACCCAGGTGGGCCATATATCCAGCATCCGACGTATCGAAGAGGAGAAGTATGTGCGGCTGGACAAGTTCACCATCCGCTCGCTGGAAATCGTGCAGCCGATGCAGGAAGACGGTAAGAGCCTGCTCGACGTCATCGATCGTACGGTGTCGCCGATGGGCAGCAGACTGCTGCGCCGCTGGCTGGTATTCCCACTGAAGGATCAGAAACCCATCAACGACCGTTTGGATGTGGTCGACTATTTTTTCCGCGAACCACAATTCCGTCAGGTGGTCGACGAGCAGTTGCAGCGGGTGGGCGATTTGGAGCGCATCATCTCGAAGGTGGCCGTAGGACGGGTGACTCCTCGTGAGGTGGTGCAACTGAAAATCGCCCTGCAAGCCCTGCAGCCCATCAAGGAGGCCTGTCTGTCGACGGACAATCCGGTGATACGGCATATCGGCAGCAGACTGACACTCTGTGAGGAAATCCGTGACCGTATCGAACGGGAGGTGGTGCCCGATCCGCCGCAGCAGGTGCAGAAGGGCGGGGTGGTGCGCAATGGTGTGTCGCAGGAACTCGACGACCTGCGCCAGATTGCCTATAGCGGCAAGGACTATCTGCTGCAGATACAGAACCGCGAGGCCGAGCAGACGGGCATCCAGTCGCTGAAGATAGGCTATAACAATGTGTTCGGCTACTATCTCGAGGTGCGCAATACATATAAAGACAAGGTGCCGGCAGAATGGGTGCGCAAGCAGACGCTAGCCCAGGCCGAGCGCTATATTACTCAGGAACTGAAGGAGTATGAGGAGAAAATTCTAGGTGCCGAGGATAAGATTCTGTCGCTGGAGGCCCAACTCTTCAACTCGCTTGTGCTGGCCATCCAGCAGTTTACGGCCCAGATACAGACCGACGCCTCGCTGCTGGCACATATCGACTGTCTGCTGTCGTTTGCCAAGACTGCCGAGGAGCATCGCTACATCCGTCCGGTGGTGGAAGACTCTGACGTGATTGACATCAAGCAGGGACGCCATCCCGTAATCGAGACCGAACTGCCCGTCGACGAGCAGTATGTGCCCAACGATGTGCGGTTGGACCAGGAGCGTCAGCAGATTATCATCATCACCGGTCCCAATATGGCAGGTAAGTCGGCCCTGTTGCGCCAGACGGCCCTCATCGTGCTGTTGGCCCAGGTGGGTTGTTTCGTGCCGGCCGAGTCGGCTCGCATCGGCATGGTGGACAAGATTTTTACTCGTGTGGGAGCATCCGACAATATCTCGCTGGGAGAATCGACGTTCATGGTCGAGATGACGGAAGCCTCTAATATATTAAATAATGTGACGCCCCGTTCGTTGGTGCTTTTCGACGAATTGGGACGTGGCACGTCGACCTACGACGGCATTTCCATTGCCTGGGCCATCGTGGAATATCTGCATGAGACACCGAAGGCCAAGGCCCGTACGCTCTTTGCCACCCACTATCACGAACTGAACGAGATGGAGAAGAACTTCAACCGTATCAAGAACTACAACGTCAGCGTAAAGGAGGTGGACGGCAAAGTCATCTTTCTGCGTCGTCTGGAACGTGGCGGCTCTGAGCACTCGTTTGGCATCCATGTGGCAGAGATAGCGGGAATGCCTCGCAGCATCGTGAAGCGTGCCAACGTCATCTTGAAGCAGTTGGAGGCTGAAAATACACAAGTGGGTAAGGTCGGCAAGCCCCTTGGCGATATCGCCGATAGTCGTGAGGGCATGCAGTTGTCGTTCTTTCAACTCGACGATCCGGTGCTCTGTCAGATTCGTGACGAGATACTGGGTCTCGACGTGAACAACTTGACACCCGTTGAGGCTCTCAACAAACTGAACGATATCAAAAAGATTGTCTCAGGCAGATGACTCCTGAGGGAATCTTTACTTTTTTACTTTTTCACTCCTTTCACCATAAACCATGCGCCGATGGCGATGAAGGGCAGCGAGAGCAGTTGCCCCATGTCGAAAAGCATACCCTGCTCGAACGTCTCCTGCACTTCTTTGAAATACTCGATGAAGAAGCGGAAGGTAAAGATATAGGTGAGGCAGAGCCCGAAATAGAATCCCGTTCCCACCTTCTGCGGCATCTTCTTGTAGAGGATAACCATCAGCAGGAAGAGCAGTGCATAGGCAATGGCCTCGTAAAGTTGGCCGGGATGCCGCAGCACCACGTTTTGCGGTCCGTCGTGTTGTACGAAGTAAAAGGCCCATGGCAGACTCTCGTCCGTAATTTTTCCCACTATCTCAGAGTTCATCAGGTTGCCCAGTCGGATGCAACAGGCTGTGATGCCAGTGGCGATGCCGATGTTGTCGAGCACCTGCCACATCGGCATCTTCATCCGCTTTACGTAGAGCAGCAGGGCCAGGATGATGCCCAGCGTGCCGCCATGCGAGGCCAGTCCCTGATAGCCGGTCAACTGCCATGAACCGTCGGTCTTGATGTCGATAGGCAGAAACATTTCGACGATGCCCTGCCACGAGGTGAGAAAATGGCCCGGCTCATAGAATATGCAATGGCCGAGGCGGGCTCCCACCAGGATGCCCACGAAGCAGTAGAGGAAGAGCGGTTCGAACTTCTCGTCGGGGATGTGCTGATGGCGATAGAGCCAGCGCACCATGATGTAGGCCAGCGCCAGTCCGATGAGCCAGCACAGCGAGTACCACCTCACGCTGAACGGGCCCAGCGAGAAGGCTTCGAGCGAGGGGTTCCAGAGGATATATGCCAATAATTGTTGTATCATGACAGTGTGTTATGATGAATTTTGTCGGCAAAGGTACGAATAATAATTGAGAATAGTGGGCGCGGAAAAGATAATTAATGACGAAAAGTAGTATCCTTTAACTCCCTTTAACGCCTTTGCGGCAGATAACTTCTTGAAAAAAGTGTAACTTTGCAAACGTAAACACAAATACTTTTTTTAGAAGCGATGGATGCTGTAAGCGATTTCTTTGCATTGCTAAGTTCCCTCCTATGGGGCTGGCCGATGATAATTCTTTTGTTGGGGACACACGTGTTCCTCACCTTCCGACTGCGTATCCCACAGCGGAAATTGCTGACCGGCATACGGCTGTCAGTGCAGAAAGACAGGGAGGCGACGGGCGACGTGAGTCAGTTTGGCGCCTTGGCCACAGCACTGGCGGCCACCATCGGCACGGGCAACATCGTCGGTGTGGCTACGGCTGTGGCTCTGGGTGGGCCTGGGGCCGTGCTTTGGTGCTGGCTGACGGGTATCTTCGGCATGTCGACGAAATATGCAGAGGGTCTGTTGGCTGTGAAATATCGTGTCAGGGGCAGCGACGGCCGGATGTATGGCGGACCAATGTATGCCTTGGAGCGTGGTCTCAACATGCGGTGGCTGGCATTGGTCTTTGCGGCCTTCACGGCCCTCGCTTCGTTTGGCATCGGGTGTACCGTTCAGGCCAACTCTATCGCTCTGCTGACCAACGAAACCTTCGGCGTACCCACTTGGGCTGTCGGCTTGCTGGTCTGTCTGCTTACGGCAAGTGTTATTCTCGGCGGAGTGAAGGCCATCGCCAAGGTGTGTACCGTCTTGGTGCCATTCATGGCGGTGCTCTATGTGTTGGGTTGCGTGACTATCCTGATTATGAATGGGACTTACGTGTGGCCTGCGGTCCAACTGATTGTCAACAGTGCTATCAACCCGTCGGCAGCCGGTGGCGGATTCGTGGGAGCCACGGTGATGATGGCGGCTCGATACGGCATAGCCCGTGGTCTGTTCTCCAACGAGAGCGGCATGGGAAGTGCACCCATAGTGGCTGCTGCTGCCCAGACCCGCAATCCTGTTCGTCAGGCACTGGTCAGCAGCACGGGCACTTTCTGGGACACGGTCGTCATCTGTGCCCTCACTGGTCTGGTGCTCGTCAGCAGCATCCTGGCCTATCCTGACATCACCTTTGCAGATGGTGCTGCGCTGACGAAGATGGCCTTCTCGAAGATTCCATATATCGGTGCGCCATTGCTGACCTTTGGCATCCTCACTTTTGCCTTCAGCACCATTCTGGGTTGGAGTTACTATGGCGAGAGTGCCGTCAACTATCTGGAGGGCCGACGTATCAATCGCTTCTATCGTATCTTGTTTATTGTGGCACTGTTCTTTGGCAGTATTATCAACCTCGATATTATCTGGAATATCGCTGACTGTATGAACGCCTTGATGGCCATCCCCAACCTCGTGGCTTTGTTGCTGCTGAGCGGGATAGCGGCTCGAGAGACGAAAAAATATCTGTGGGCCGGTCGGCTGGACGACGAGATGGACGATGTTTCTGATGATTCGTCTGTCCATTGATATTATTAGGATATGATGATGAATGAGGCCACTAGAGAATACGTCCTTCAGCATGTCGACGACGACGTGCGGCGATTGGCGCTTGCCGGTTCAAAGGTGGCGGAGGTAGACTTGACCGTCGCCCTACAGCAGATAAAGGGACGGCAGACGGCACGGCAAAAGGTACCGTCGTGGGCTGCCATCGACGCGATACTTTATCCTGTGGGGCTCTCCATGGAGCAGTGCTCCAGTGAGCAGACGGCCCGCTATAAGACCGCTGTCTGTAGCCGGCTGCTCACTGACATGCCGTCGCCCCACACCCTGATAGACCTGACAGGTGGTTTCGGAGTTGACTTCGCTTGGATGAGCGAGGTCTTCGAGAGAAGTATCTACGTGGAGCGTAATGCAGAATTGTGTGCTGTCGCTACGGCTAATTTTCAGGCGCTTGGACGGATGGTACAGACAGTTTGCTCCGATGGAATCGACTTTATTCGGCGACATAAGGGTCGTGCTACGATGGTTTTCCTCGACCCGGCCCGTCGCGATGACCACGGTGGACGTACCTATGGTATTACCGACTGTACGCCCAACGTGCTCGAACTCAAAGACGAACTGCTCAGCAAGGCTGACCGGGTGATGCTGAAACTGTCGCCAATGCTCGACTGGCGCAAGGCCGTGCAAGACTTAGGAGAGCCTTATATTAAAGAGGTACATGTTGTCTCCGTACAGAATGAATGCAAAGAACTGCTGGTGGTTCTGTCGCAGGAAGACGCACGGACGGATGCCTTCAGGTTCTATTGCGTTAATGACGAGAGAGCGTGGCAGGTGCCTGCCACCTCCGCGCCGGTCGCCATGGGCGAGGTGAAGTGTGGACTCTTCCTTTACGAGCCGAACGCTTCCATCATGAAGGCCGGCTGTTTCAGTCAGGTTGCGTCAGCCTTTGGCGTGCAGCCCCTGTCAGCCAATAGTCATCTCTTCGTGGCAGACCAGTATGTAGACGACTTCCCCGGCAGGAAATTTCTGATCTCAGCCGTTTCATCGATGAATAGGCAGGAACAGAAGGTGGTCTTTAGGGATGTCCGTCAGGCTAATGTCACCGTCAGGAACTTCCCCCTGTCTGTGGCAGAAGTCCGAAAGAAACTGAAGTTGGCCGATGGCGGTTCTGACTATCTCTTTGCCACCACCTTGGCCGACAACCGTCATGTGCTGATCTTGTGTAAGAAATTAAGGTTTTAAAATAATAGTATTATGAGTACAGAACAACAAACGGCTTTTTTTAAGCAAACATGGTTCCTGGGCGGCCTCGCTGCCCTGGCTGTTTTCGTATTGTGCTTCTTCGCCATCGACTATGTCGGTAGTCCTGATGAGCCCCAGAAGCCAGAGGTAGAGGATGTGGTCATTGCTACCCTCCAGACCAACGAACCCCTCATTACCATTGCCCGTCAGCAGGGGTGGATTGATGCTGACGCCACAGAGATGACCAGTGTCGATGCTGCTGAGATAGACAGCATCGGACAGGTGTTCAGCGGGAGTAACTTGCAATCTTTCAGTGAGTTCCGCTATTTTGTTAGTGTGCGGGAGATACCTGCCGGCGCTTTTGCCCATGCCGACCGATTGAAGGATGTTGTGGTGCCTGCTGGCGTGGTGACCATTGCCGATGGAGCCTTTGCCGACTGTCCGGCTTTGGAGGACCTTCAGGTTGACACTGCCAACACACACTACGACTCTCGTCAGAACTGTCACGCCATCATCTGTACGTGGAAGGGCAAACTGATGCTCGTGGTCGGATGTAAGAATACGGTGATGCCCGACGACGTGCGTTATGTGGCACCACAGGCGTTCGCAGGATGTACGGCCTTGCAGTCGGTGGCTTTCCCTGAGCGCATGGAGGAGATTGGCCAGGAGGCCTTCCGTGGCTGCACCGGACTAAAGGAGGTGACGATTCCACAAGGTGTGCGTTTCGTCGAGGTCGGCACCTTCATGGATTGTCTGTCGTTGCAGAGCGTCACGCTACCGAAGAGTGTGGAGCGTCTGCGTGAGCATGCCTTCAAGGGTTGTACTGCTTTGTCAACGATTGTCATGCCCAAGCGTTTCCCTCCTATCGTCGAGAATGCTTTCGACTCGTTCACAGCCACGGTCTATGTGCCAGATGGTCAACTGAATACCTATTTTCGCGATAAGGTGTGGAAGAACTTCCGAAACATCAAGGAACTGCGAGGCGATGCAAATTAATTGCTCCCTTGAAACCGGCAATTGCAAACAATACGGAAGAACAACAGCAAAAACGACCCCTGAAAGAAGAGACTTTCAGGGGTCGCTATCACTTGATTCGCATTGGCGATGTAGCGGGAGCCGGGATTGAACCGGCGACCTCATGATTATGAATCATGCGCTCTAACCAGCTGAGCTATCCCGCCATCTGCTCGTAAGCGGGTGCAAAAGTACTATTTAAATTTGAGAATGGAGAAAGGTGTGTGGAGAAAATTCCGGGGTTTAACATTTTTTACGAGTCTGAGGCGTTTTTTTCTAACTTCTGCTCTTGCTTTTCACTTCTTTTTCGTACCTTTGTAGCCGAAAAGAGTACCAACGCACTGTGCGGAAACTACTAAGAATGACATGCGAAAACAAAGATTAAACCTGGAATATCCTCTCGCTGCAAGAAAACCTGACCTGCTTTGGCGGCTGATAAGTACTGATCACGGCATGGAGCGGTGGCTGGCAGACAAAGTGGTTGAAGAGGACAATGTCCTGCACCTCACGTGGGGTGAACCGTGGGGTGAACATCACACCATGCACGCCCGTATTGTTGAACGAGAAAAGAACAGCCATCTGCGCCTGCAATGGGTGGATGAGGAGGAACCGGAAGCCTATTGGGAGATGCGTATTGGGCAGAGCGAATTGACTGAGGAATTGTGTCTTTGTGTGGTGGACTATGCGATGGCGGAGGACCTGGACGACTTGCACGAACTATGGGACGGCAATCTGGATCGCCTGCATCAGTCCAGTGGTTTCTGACGGCATGTTTAGAATCAAGAAGTTAGACATCTTCATCGCCAAGCAGTTCGGATTGCTGTTTGTGGGAACATTTTTTATCTGTCAGTTCGTGCTGATGATGCAGTTCCTGTGGCGCTATGTGGACGACCTGATTGGCAAAGGCCTCTCGCTCGATATCCTGGCGCAGTTCTTTTGGTACATGGGCCTGAAACTGATACCACAGGCTTTTCCCTTGGCCATCCTGCTCTCGTCGCTTATCACCTATGGTAATCTGGGTGAGAGCAGTGAACTGACGGCCATCAAAGCCGCCGGCATCTCGCTGATGCAGTCGATGCGCTCGCTGATTATCGTGGTCTGTCTGATAGCAGGCATCTCTTTCTATTTTCAAGACGTCATCGGGCCCTACGCCAACCAGCAGTTTGCGCAACTGCTGATTTCGATGAAACAGAAAAGCCCTGAACTGGAGATTCCTGAGGGCATCTTCTACGACGGACTGCCCAACACCAATCTCTACGTACAGAAGAAAGACCTCGAAACCGGAAAACTCTACAACATTATGATTTACCGCCAGTCAGGATCGTTTGAGGACCAGGCCATTATTCTGGCCGACTCGGGCATGCTTCAGTCAACAGCAGAAAAGAAACACCTGCTGCTGACGCTATGGAGCGGCGAGTGGTTTGAGAACATGCGCTCACAGGACATCGGCGGAACGGCAGAGGTACCCTACCGGCGGGAGACTTTCGGCCAGAAGCAGATCTTGATAGACTTCGACAGCGGATTTAATCTCTCGGATGCCGACTTGTCAGGCAATCCACAGGGAAAAAGCACCAAGAAGATTATTGAAGACTTGGACTCTATCAAGCAGTACAACGACTCCGTGGGTCGACGTTTCTACGAAGAGGCCCAGATGTACACCCTCAGGTTGCCATATATGACTGAAGCCGATTCGGCTAAACTAAAAACCCTCACGGCAGAAGCGGTGCCAGACTTCGACACGCTGTTTGCCAGTCTCTCCAGTGAGCAGTTGAAGGATGTGACAGCCGGTGCAGCACGACTGGCCCGTTCGGCAGCCAACGATGTGCAGATGAAATCGGAGTATGCCTTCTATTTGCACCGCCAGACCCGTTTTCACCAAATTGAGGGCATCGGCAAGTTCACCCTGGCTCTGTCGTGCATCATCTTCTTCTTCATTGGCGCACCTCTGGGAGCCATCATTCGCAAGGGTGGCCTGGGCGTACCGGTCATCGTGTCGGTCATCGTATTCATCGTCTACTATATTTTCGAAAATTCTGGCATGCGAATGGCGCGTGACGACAATTGGACGGTATGGTTCGGCAAGAGTATATCGACCATGGTCCTGGCACCGCTGGCCGTATTCTTCACCTATAAGGCCAACAACGACTCGACGGTCTTCAATATCGATGCTTATCGCCTGCTGATGATGCGGATGCTGGGTCTCAGACAAAAGCGACATATCGCCCGCAAGGAAGTGATTATCGATGATCCCAAGTACGCTGAGGATGCAGTGACGCTACAAGTGATCAATCAAGAAATCAAAGCCTACTCGGAGGACCACAAACTGTTACGCTGGCCATCGCCTGTCAAGGTGTTCTTCCACCCTGGCGACGACCACGACATCGAGCGCATCAACGATCGGCTGGAAGAAACCATCGACGACCTGTCGTATACCCGTGACAAAATCATCCTGCACGAGTTGAATAATTACCCAATCCTGGCCACCCATGCCCACACACGTCCCTTCCGCCGTATGTGGATGAACATTGCCGCTGGTCTGATACTGCCCCTCGGACTCTTCTTCTACATCCGTATGCTGCGCTTCAGACTTCGTCTGTACAAAGACTTGCGCGACATCCATGCTACTAGTAATAAAGTTATAGAAAAAATATCATCGTTTAATCAAGTATGAGCGAATTCAAACTAAACACCATAGCAGAAGCCGTCGACGACTTTCGAGACGGCAAGTTTGTCATTGTCGTTGACGACGAAGACCGTGAAAACGAGGGCGACCTAATCTGTGCTGCAGAGAAGATTACGCCCGAGATGGTCAACTTCATGCTGAAATATGCCCGTGGCGTACTATGTGCTCCCATTACTATCAGTCGCAGCGAGGAACTGGACCTGCCGCGTCAGGTCAGCGAGAATACCTCGATGCTTGGAACCCCGTTCACCGTTACCGTCGACAAACTGGAGGGCTGCACCACCGGTGTCTCTGCCCACGACCGTGCCGCCACCATCCGGGCACTAGCCGACCCCAAGAGCACGCCGCAAACCTTTGGGCGGCCTGGCCACATCAACCCGCTCTATGCTCAGGATAATGGTGTGCTGCGCCGTAGCGGTCATACCGAGGCAGCCATCGACCTGTGCAAACTGGCTGACCTCTATCCCGCAGGTGCACTGATGGAGATCATGAATGATGACGGCACGATGGCACGCATGCCAGAGTTGCAAGTCTTTGCCAAAGAACACCAAATGAAAATCATCACCATCAAGGATATGATTGCCTATCGTTTGCAGCAGGAGTCGCTCATAGAGGTAGGGCAGGAGGTGGACATGCCTACGGAATACGGTCACTTCCGCATCATTCCCTTTCGTCAGAAGAGCAACGGGCAGGAACACTTTGCCCTCATCAAAGGTGAATGGAAAGAAGATGAGCCCATCCTGGTACGCGTCCATTCTTCTTGTATGACGGGCGACATACTGGGAAGCCGTCGCTGTGACTGCGGTGAACAGTTGCATAAGGCCATGCGAAAGATTGAACAGGAAGGGCGTGGCGTCATCGTCTATATGCAGCAGGAAGGTCGCGGTATCGGCCTGATGAACAAACTGGCTGCCTACAAACTGCAGGAGGAGGGCTACGATACTGTAGATGCCAACCTCTGTCTGGGTTTTAAGGCCGACGAACGAGACTATGGCTGCGGTGCACAGATGCTGCGCCATCTGGGAGTGCACAAGATGCGACTGATGACCAACAATCCTGTGAAACGCGTAGGACTGGAAGCCTACGGTCTGGAAATTGTAGAGAACGTGCCTATCGAGGTGACACCCAATGAATATAACCTGCGCTACCTGAAAACCAAACAGCAGCGCATGGGGCACACACTGCATCTTTAGGTACTGAAAAGCAAAAAATATAAAAAAGTGACACGAATCTTTCGCAATCACGAAATATTTGAGTACTTTTGCACGTTGAAATAAACAAAACGCAAGAATATGGGACAATTATCTAACCGTTTGCAGCGTCTGGCCCCCTCTGCCACGCTGGCTATGTCGCAGAAAAGTTCTGAGATGAAGGCTCAGGGCATCGATGTGATTAACATGAGCGTAGGAGAGCCCGACTTCAACACGCCAGACCATATCAAGCAAGCCGCTAAACTGGCTATTGACGAGAATTACTCACGCTATTCACCCGTGCCCGGCTATCCCGATTTGCGCCAAGCCATCGCTCGCAAACTGGAACGTGAAAACCAGTTACACTACACGCCGGCGGAAATCCTGGTCAGCAATGGTGCCAAGCAGAGCGTCTGTAATACCGTGATGGCTCTGGTCAACCCAGGTGAAGAAGTCATCATCCCGGCCCCATATTGGGTCAGTTATCCGCAAATGGCACTGCTTGCCGGAGGCACACCCGTATTTGTGAATGCTACTTTCGAACAGAACTTCAAGATGACGCCCGAGCAATTGGAAGCCGCCATCACGCCCAAGACCCGTTTGCTGATACTTTGTTCGCCCAGCAACCCGACAGGATCTGTCTATAATAAAGAGGAACTACGCGCGCTTGCGAACATTATTTTAAAGCATGAGGATCTCTATGTGCTGGCCGACGAGATTTATGAGCATATCAACTACGTAGGCCGGCACGAGTCTATTGCCCAGTTCCCTGGCATGAAAGAACGTACCATCATCGTCAACGGCGTCAGCAAGGCATACGCCATGACAGGATGGCGTATTGGCTACATCGCAGCACCAGAGTGGATCGTCAAAGGCTGCAACAAACTGCAGGGACAATATACCAGCGGCCCTTGTTCTGTCAGTCAGAAGGCTGCTGAGTTTGCTTATACCCAAAGTCAGATGTGCGTTGAGGAGATGCGTCAGGCTTTTGAACGTCGGCGCAACCTGATTATGGAACTGGCCAGGCAGATACCTGGCCTGGAGGTCAATGTGCCCGAAGGAGCCTTCTATCTCTTCCCCAAGTGCTCCAGTTTCTATGGCAAGCGTTCAGAGGATGACGGATACACTGTCAACAACAGCACTGACATGGCCATGTACTTGCTGGAGGTTGGTCACGTAGCCACTGTCGGAGGTGATGCCTTTGGTGATCCTGACTGCTTCCGTATGAGTTATGCCACCAGCGATGACAATATACGAGAGGCGATGAGGCGTATCAGTGTTGCCCTCAGTAAACTGAAATAAAGTGGTCTTGTAAAGGGGGCAAAATACGATAAACGAAGTTAAAAGTCGTTAATCTCTGCCCCAGTCCACATTTATTTACTATCTTTGCGAGGTCAAAATGCCCATTGAAGATATTCAGTGGTACTTTGTTGGCCGCTAACAACTCAAGAATTCAACAACTGTAACTTAAATTTTTAATAACTTAAAACTCAAAAAACAAACAATTATGGCAACAACACAAGCCGCTGCTCCTGCAGCAAAGAAAGCCCAAGTCAAGGGTACAAGTAGCATTGGTATCAAGGATGCTATTTGGGTAATCGTTATCTGTGCAGTTATCGCATTCTGCAACTTTTTCCTCAATTTCGGCCAGGCCACAAACTTCGAGGGCGGCGACTCTGCAGGTGCTCCTCTGAACATCTGGGGTACCATCTATAAAGGCGGTATCATCGTGCCTGTGATTCACACCCTGCTGCTCACCGTCATCTTCATGGCTATCGAGCGTGTGCTCGCTCTGAGCAAGTGTATCGGTAAAGAGAAACTGGCTACCTTCCTGGCTAAGATTAAGGCCGACCTGAAGGCTCTGAATTTCGATGCTGCCCTGCAGCACTGCAACGCACAGGGTGGTTCGGTGGCTAACGTCGTTCGCGCTACCGTGATGGCCTACAAAGAGGCTGACGCCGCTCAGGGCGTGAAGAAAGAGGTGAAGATTGCCCGCATCCAGGCTGCCCACGAAGAGGCTATCGCCGTAGAGATGCCCACGCTGACTATGAACCTCCCCATCATAGCAACTATCGTTACTCTGGGTACTCTGACCGGTCTGCTCGGTACTGTGGTAGGTATGATCAAGTCGTTCCAGGCTCTGGCACAGGGCGGCGGCGGTGACTCCGTTGAACTGTCTGCAGGTATCTCTGAGGCTCTGATTAACACCGCATTCGGTATCGGTACCTCTTGGTTGGCCGTTGTGTCTTATAACTTCTTCACCAACCGCATCGATAAGATTTCGTTTGCATTGGACGAGATTGGTTATTCACTTGCTCAGACCTACAACGCTACACACGCAGATGAGGCTTAATTTTGTCTAACCCTTTAAACTGATTACGACTATGGGTAAGATAAAAATTAAGAAGAACGATGTCTGGATCGACATGACGCCGATGTCGGACGTGATGGTGCTTCTTCTGACCTTCTTCATGCTGAGTGCGAACTTCGTGAAGAATGAGGTCGTGAAGGTCGTTACGCCTGCATCGCAGACCATGGCGAAGGTGCCGTCTTCTGCCACACTCGATATCACTATCGACCCAGAGGGCAGAGTGCTGGTGGCCACAGACAAGACCGTGACGATGGAGAAGGCCCTTGAGCAGATGCTCAGAGAGCGCGAGACCACCCTCACGGCTGACCAGAAGAAACTGTTTCTGGCTGAGACCCAGATTGGTGTTCCCGTGAAGAACCTGCCCCAGTACCTCGACATGACGCACGAGGAGCAGGTGAAAGTGCTGAAGACCACAGGTATCCCCACTGACAGTTTGCAGGCTCGCGAAGACAAGATGAGCGAGTTCCAACTCTGGGTGAAAGCGATGAAGAGCGGTTACAAGGAGTGGTACAACGACCTTAGCGATGCTGACAAGACCGGTGTGGCCAACAAACTCGAGATTTGTATCAAAGCCGACAAGCAGACTCCTTACAGTTCTGTCAAAATGGTCATTGCTGAGTTACAGGACATCAACGAGAGCCGCTACAAGTTGGTTACACAGTATAAAAAATTGGAGGAATAAGATATGGCTAAGAAAAAAGAAAGCAAGCAGAAAAAGATGAATGTCCGTGTCGACTTTACGCCGATGGTGGATATGATGATGCTTCTTATTACCTTCTTCATGCTGTGTACGTCATTGGCAAAGCCCCAGGCCATGCACCTGACCATGCCTGCCAAAGACGACAACATGACCGCTGAGGATAAGGATAAGTCGAAAACCGAGCAGACCATTACACTGTATCTGGCCGGTGAAGACAAACTCTACTATTACATCGTCGACAAGAAGGAAGACTTCGGCAATCCCGAGTTCTTGAAAGAGACCACTTGGGGTAAGGAAGGCATCCGCGAGGTACTGCGCAACCACCGTCATGCTCCTACCAAGGTGCTGATGGATGCCAAGGTACAACTGGACAACTGGTTCAATGCACTGCCCAAGACCCAGCAGGAAGCCAACGACTCTGTCTACAACCGCGCTATGATAATGATTAAGAAAGGTCACGTAGACATAGTCAAGGACAACCAACTGGACAAGGCACGCTATGACAAGGTAGACCGCGACATGAGGGACTTCACCGAGACTGACATGGTGCCCACATTGGCCGTGAACATCAAGCCCCTCGACAATTCTTCGTATGACAATCTTGTCACGATTCTGGATGAAATGCAGATTTGCTGTATCGGTAAGTATGTGATTGATAAAATCAACGACAAGGACATGCCGATCTTGACAGAAAATGGCATCACTATTGAATAACCCATTAAAAAGGAAAGAACTATGTCAAAGATAGATCTATTAGACCAAAAATGGATTGACCTCGTCTTTGAAGGCAAAAACGAGGCTTATGGTGCCTATGCCATCCGTCAGAGCACAAACAAGCGCAACCTGTGGGCAATGATTGCCTTGATAGCGGGTCTAGTTACCATCGTGGCCACCTTCCTGCTGGTCAACGTGGCGTCTGAGGCGATCGCTGCTGCTCAGGCAGAGCATGAAAGTGAGGTCACCCTTGATCAGATTGAAGAGGAGGTCGAGGAAGAGAAGGACGAAGAAGAAGTCGTCTACGAACCCCAAGAACTCGAGCAACTGGTTGCCGAGGAGACCGTGATGAACTCTGAGAAGTTTACTGCCTACGAAATGGAAGACGATGCCCCCGAGCAGGTTACGAAGACTCAGGACGAAGTTGCCCAGAGCGATGTGGCCATCGGCGTCATCGACTACGATCAGGGTAGTGACGAAGCAGAGCATGTGCTGAAAGTGAATGAGAAGGTGGTGGACGAAGTGCCGCCTGCAGTAGAGGAAACCAAGGTGTTCACAGTGGTGGAGCAGATGCCTCGCTTCCCGGGCGACAATGGTGACGGTGCCGTGTTGAACGGCTGGCTGAGCAAGAACCTGCGCTATCCTCCTATTGCGGAAGAAAACGGTATCAAGGGTCGTGTGATCTGCCAGTTCGTGGTAGAGCGTGACGGATCAATCACCGACATCAAAGTCGTGAGATCTGTTGACCCCTCACTCGACAAAGAGGCCGTACGCGTTATCAAGGCTATGCCTAAATGGATTCCTGGTAAGCAGAACGGTTCAGCGGTTCGTGTGAAGTTCACTCTCCCTGTCACATTCTCTCTCCAGAGTTAATTTGCAGATTATGAATACGAAACAATTCAAGAGTTTATTCATTGGATTGACATTCTTTACAGGCTTGTTCCTCTCTTGTGGGGGGAACAGGCCTTCTGATAATACTTATAAGGAGGCAGCACGCTATTTTGCTGCCGACGAAAGCCTGAGTCCTATCATCAACGAGGAACTCGACATTTTTCTGATGAAGAGCAAAAGAGACTCCATCTATCCGCTTTACATCAACGAACAGGAGGCCATCGAGAAACTGATGAACCAAGAGGTGCTCTTGGTGTTCACTACACGTGGTCTTACACCCAACGAAGAAAATACACTCAAGCAAAAACAATACCGGCCGCGTGTCATCACTCTCGCCTACGATGCCTTGGCCCTGATTGTCAACAAGGCCAACCCTGACACTCTCATCAATGTTGACAACTTTCGAAAGATCATGTCAGGCGAGGTGACTAAATGGAAAGAACTATACCCTGACTCCAAACTGGGTGACATCAAGGTGGCATTCGACAATCCAAAGTCGAGCACCGTGCGCTATGTGGTCGACTCTATCATGCAGGGCACGGATCTGAAGACCGACGGCAATGTCAAAGCCGCCATGACCAGTGCCGAAGTTGTGGACTATGTAGAGACACACGAGAATGCCATCGGCGTGGTTGGCTCCATCTGGCTGAACGACCAGCGTGATACGACCAACATGACATACAACCGCAACATCACCGTGATGAAAGTAGGTAAGTCGCAAGAGGTCACACGTGACAACACTTACAAACCGTCACAATGGAATATCGCATACGCTTATTATCCCTTCATCCGCACTATCTATGCACTCTGTATAGACCCACGTTCGGATGGCGTACCCAGAGCTTTTGCCAATTTCTGCTGGTTGCCCAATCCGGGTCAACTCATCTTCTTCAATGCAGGATTGTTCCCTGGTCGGGCCGACTATTCCGTCAGAGATGTTGTCATACATTAAACTTAAACAAACAAGATAAAACTACATCTTACATATATAAGTCTCACTAAATTACTGAAAAGGTAAAAAAGATTATGAAAGCAATTAAATATTTAGTAATGAGTGCCCTGCTGATGGGATTCAGCACGGCTGTAATGGCACAAGACGGAACTGCTGCCGACATTGATGCCGTAAAGAACCTGGTAAAGACAAAGCCTGCAGACTATGCCAAGCAGATCAAGGCTTTTGTCAAAGAGAACAAGAAGAATACCGATAACCTCGTGGCTATCGGTCGAGTGCTTCTCGAGGCTGAGGACTACGAGAGTGCCCGTCAGTTCTGTATGCAAGCCCTGACGACCAGCAAGAATACCTATGCGCCGGCCTACGTCCTACTGGGCGACATCGCTGCCATGAAGGACGATGGTGGTGAGGCTGCAGCCAACTACGAGCAGGCCATCTATGCCGACCCCAAGGCTCCAGAGGCCTATCGTAAGTATGCCACCGTCTATCGTAAGATTGATCCGGAGGGTGCCGTACAAAAACTGGAAGACCTGCGTCAGCAGCGCCCTGATTATCCTGTCGATGCCTTGATAGGTCACATCAATTACTTGTCGCTTCGCTATGGTAAGGCCAACGAGGCATATGCTAAAGTGCCCGTCGACCAACTCAAGCGTATGGATTTCATCGAGTACGCCATGTCTAACTATCATGGTCGTCAGTACGACAAGGCTTTGGAGATTGTGAAGGCCGGTCTGGCCAAGGAGCCGCTCAATGCCACCATGAACCGTATCGCCATGATGTGCAGCAACGAGACGAAGCAATTCTCAGAGGCATTGAAATATGCTGAGATTCTCTTCACCAAGGTCAACAAGGACAGCGTGACTATCAGTGACATCGACTACCAAAACTATGGTAAGGCCTACTATGGCAACGGTCAGTTCGAAGAGGCTATCGCCAAATACAAAGAAGCCCTCGCTCAAGAGACTGAAGACAAGAGTCTGCACGCAGACCTCTATAAGAGCATTTCTGATTCATACAAGAGCATGAAGGACTTCCCCAATGCCATTGAGACCTACAAGCAGTTCCTCGAGGCCAAGGCCGATGCCGATGCTACTGACTATGCAGGTCTGGGCATCCTTAATAACAGTTATGCACGCACATTGCAGGGCGACGAGAAAATGGCTGCTTTCGCTAAGGCAGACGAGGCCTACGCCAACCTTATTGCCAAGTTCCCAGATGCTGAGGAGTATGGCCTGTGGCAGCGCGGACGTGTCAACGCCCAGATGGATGCCGACCTTTCTAAGGGGCAGGCAAAGCCCTACTTCGAGCGTCTGGCTGAACTGATCAAGGCTCACGAGACGGTGGATGATACAGACAAGAGCCGTCTCTTCGATGCCTACTCGTATATGATGCGTTACTATGTGAAGAACAAGGACAGCAAGACCGCCTACGAGTTTGCTCTCAAACTGCAGGAACTGCAGCCAGAGGATGCTGATATTAAGAAAGTTGTCGAAGCCTTGGAAAAAGCAGCAAACTGATAACTGCTTGCATACAATAAAGGCTGTACGTCTCTGTACAGGTTTAAAAAGGGCTGTGCATCACTGCACAGCCTTTTTTGTTCCTCTGTAAGAACATGAAATCATCTCTATGTTCTATAGGTTGCCTTACCCCTTGTTTTAGTGACTGATTATATAGTTATGAATACAAAAAAGGAGACCCACTAAGGAATCTCCCAAGATTTGGTTTATGAAGCTAATTTGAAGATTAGCCAAGGCTGATTGCTTCTGAAGGACAAACACTAGCGCAAGTTCCGCACTCAGTGCAAGCATCAGCGTCAATCACGTACTTATCAGCACCCTCAGAGATAGCCTCAACGGGGCACTCGCCTGCGCATGTTCCACATGCAATGCAGTCATCACCAATTACATATGCCATAATCGTAAAAATTAATTAGTTTGTAAATACTCAATAATTGTGATGCAAAGATACGAACTTTTTTGAAACAATACCAAGATTTTGGTATCTTTTTTGATCATCGAATGTCAATTTATACGATGTCGAAATAAATTAGGATATAATAAGCAAGCGAAAAATACGTTATATTAAATGAGATGATGCGACGAACAACCATACTTTTTGCCTTGCTGCTCATAGCCTTAGGGACTATGGGGCAGATGCGTAAGGTGCAGAACAAGCCATATATCGACTTACGCCCGCTGCATTTTGGCATCAGCATAGGTCTCAACCTGCAGGATGTCACGTTCAGGAACGTAGGCCCGCAGTTGATGGATGACGGCACCACACGAACGATTCTTTGCGATGACGACACATGGAACCCGGGTTTCAGTGTTGGCGTGTTGGCCGACCTTCGTCTCAACCAGCATTTTTCACTGCGGTTCTCTCCACAGTTGCACTTTGGCTCCAAACATCTGGTCTTTCGCGACCTTGACGACTTGAACGATGGAGGCCATCCGCGGGAGTCAACGCAAGACATGAAGAATACCTACCTCTCCATGCCTATTGATATTAAGTTTGCTGCTCAGCGTTTCAACAACTACCGCCCTTATCTCATCGGTGGCATCGCTCCAATGATTAATTTGACCGGTAAAGATCAGGAGTTTGTTCAACTGAAGCGCTTCGATACCATGGTTGAGGTTGGCATGGGGTGCGACTTCTATCTGCCGTTCTTTAAACTTATTCCAGAAATCAAGTTCTGCTATGGTCTGACTAACAGTCTTGATACGGGGCATGCCAGCGAACTTAACGATGTCAACATGCGTGTTTTCTCTAACAGTATCGATACGGCACACACCAGCATGTTCCTCTTCACCCTCTATTTCGAGTAGATACATAAAAATAGACCGATACGCACTGTTCGTATCGGCCTTAAAATAGTTTGACTTTACTTCTTCTTAAAAGTTTCCTTTGATAAGTCCTTAAAGAAGTCATAGTGGAGCACGACGGATAACTTCTGCAACAGTCCTGTATTGATATCTTCACGCTCGAAAATGTTGTAGACGTTAGTGCGCTCGCATTCAATCTGCTTGGCTACCGAGATGACAGAAATCTTACGCTCGGCCATTACTTCCTTGATTTTCTTTCCAATGTGCATAAATCCTAATGTATTAAATAAATAAAATAATGTATGTCAAGTCTGTGTTTTTGTTGGTAACATTAATCAAACAGACTAGGCTGTATGGCATTGCCAGTATAAGGATTGCGCCCAAAGTGGCGATAGGCTAGTTCCGTGACCATACGTCCTCGAGGAGTGCGCTTAATAAAACCTTCCATAATCAAGAACGGCTCATAGACCTCCTCCACAGTACCTGCATCCTCGCCGATGGCAGTCGCGATAGTCGTGATACCCACTGGTCCTCCACGAAACTTGTCGATGATGGTCAGCAGAATCTTGTTGTCTATCTCGTCAAGGCCATACTTGTCGATGTTCAGTGCTGTGAGGGCAACCTTCGAGATCTTGGTGTCAATGGCCCCCGTCCCTTTCACCTGGGCAAAGTCGCGCACCCTGCGCAGCAGAGCGTTGGCAATACGGGGTGTACCTCGGGAGCGTCCGGCTATCTCTCTGGCAGCATCCTCGGTGATGGGCACTCCCAAGATGGCCGATGAACGTTCGATGATTTTCGACAGCGTCTCCGGGTCATAATACTCCAAGTGCATATTGATACCAAAACGAGCCCTAAGTGGTGCCGTCAGTAAGCCACTGCGAGTAGTGGCACCAACGAGCGTAAATGGGTTCAGGTCTATTTGTATGCTACGGGCTGAGGGCCCCTTGTCGATCATGATGTCGATGCGGTAGTCTTCCATGGCCGAGTAGAGATATTCTTCGACGACTGGCGACAGCCGGTGAATCTCGTCAATGAAGAGCACATCACGAGGTTCCAACGACGTGAGGATGCCGGCCAGGTCGCCAGGTTTGTCAAGCACAGGACCACTGGTGATCTTGAATCCCACCCCCAACTCGTTGGCGATGATATTCGACAATGTTGTCTTGCCCAAACCGGGAGGGCCATGCAGCAACGTGTGGTCGAGAGGCTCGCCACGATATTTCGCAGCTTCAACGAAAACTTGCAGATTTTCCACAATCTTCTGTTGTCCGCTGAAGTCACCAAAACGAAGCGGGCGCAGGGCATTCTCAAACTCCTTCTCGCCTCCGCCGGCGGCATACCGCTCCTCACGTATGTCAAAATCCTCGTCCATCATTGTCAAGGGTGCAAAGTTACGAAATAAGTGAGAGATAAAAGAAGAAAAACAGTTTTTTCTTCACTTTGTCAGGCGAAAAGTGATGGAAAGACGAACTTTATCATAGAAATATGCATCGATTCTCTCGTTTTTTTAGTAACTTTGCACCGCTAAAACGAAAGACAGATAATGGAGATTATAAGAAATCAGCATTTCGAGGGTGAAAGGCCTCTTTTCGAAATGCACAACCTGCGACTGGAGCAGGTCACCATTGGCGATGGCGAGAGTGGCATCAAAGAGTGTTCTAATATCGAGGCCGAGGACTGCCATTTTTGGGGGAAGTATCCTTTCTGGCATGTCCATGGCTTCACAATTCATCGTTGCCAGTTCGATGCGGGTGCCCGTTCAGCCCTTTGGTACAGCGATCATTTGGACATGAAAGACACACGCATTGACGGTCCGAAGATGTTTCGTGAGATGAGCGATATCAAGTTGGAGAATGTTGTGGTCAACGATGCTGACGAGACATTTTGGCGCTGTCGTAATGTCGAAGCCAAAAACTTAGAACTGCATGACGGCACATATCCATTCATGTTTTCTGAGAATATCAAGATAGACGGGCTGGTGAGTGATTCGAAGTATGTGTTCCAGTACAGCAAGAATGTAGAACTGCGGCATGCCAAGATAGTGACGAAAGACTCCTTCTGGGAGTGCGAGAATGTCACCATCTACGACTCAGAACTAGATGGCGAATATCTGGCATGGCACTCTAAGAATGTACGGTTGGTGAACTGTCACCTGGCCGGCGAGCAACTGCTATGCTATGCCGACCATCTCGTGCTGGAGAACTGTACCTTCTCGCCAGACTGCGACCGTGTCTTTGAATATAGTGACGTGGAGGCTGACATCTGTGGTCACATTGAGAACATCAAAAATCCCACCAGCGGTCATATCGTGGCCGATTCTATAGGTTCTGTCACTATCGATCAAAACATCAAGCAGCCGGCAAATTGCGTGATAGACGTAAGACATTGAGCATAGAGCATTAAGAGTTGAGATGAAGTACAATTTTGACGAAATCGTTGAGCGTCGCGCCACAGGAAGTGTAAAGTGGGACGAGAGTCCATCGGCAGAAGTTATCCCTCTGTGGGTGGCCGACATGGACTTCAAAGCAGCCCCTGCCATTCGTGAGGCGATTTGCCGTAGGGCAGAGCACGGCGTGTTCGGCTATACGCTGGTGGAGGTCGACTATTATGCGGCCATCATCTCGTGGTTTCATCGCCGTCACCAATGGGTCATCCGTCGCGAGGAGATTCTTTACACCACAGGTGTCGTGCCGGCTATGGCTGTGGCTTTGAAAGCACTGACCCTGCCAGGCGAAAAGGTGCTGATGCTATCGCCCGACTACAACTGTTTCTTCTCTTCCATCCGCAATAGTGGATGCGAGGTGCTGGAGACGGCTCTCGTTGCAACAGATGGACATTATGCTGTCGACTGGGACGACTTCGCGGCGAAGTGTGCTGACGAGAAGACCACCGTGTTCCTGCTCTGCAACCCTCACAACCCCACAGGGCGTGTATGGACGAGGGACGAACTGGGCCGAATGAACGACATCTGCATGCAGTATGGTGTGAAGGTAGTGAGCGACGAGATTCATTGTGAACTTGTCATGCCCGGTCATGTCTTTCAGCCTTTTGCTGCCGTCAGTGAGTCTTGCCGGCAGAATAGCGTCATTCTGAACTCTCCCTCTAAATCTTTTAACATTGCCGGCCTGCAGACGGCCAACATCATCTGTACACAACCGGCATGGCGTCGCCGTCTGGATCGTGCCATCAATATCAACGAGGTGTGCGACCTCAACCCTTTTGGCCCTGTGGCCCTGATGGCCGCCTATAATGAGAGTGAAGAATGGATAGACGCCTTGAACGACTATCTGTGGGGCAACTATCAGGTACTTTGCCAGTATGCCAAAGAGTACCTGCCGCAGTGGAAGGTTTATCCGATGGAAGGTACTTATCTGCCGTGGGTTGACATCACCGCTACGGGCATGTCCTCACAGCAATATGCCGACCACCTGCTGGAGCAGGCCCGCGTCAGGGTCAATCCGGGAACGATGTATGGTGCACAGACGGGCAAAGGCTTTGTTCGTCTCAATATTGCCTGCCCACGCAGTGTGCTGATGGAGGCTCTGAACCGAATCAGTAGCGTGTGATAGGACTATCTGGAGAATAATTGCGTGTAATGTGACTATCTGGAGAAAAAGAGAGGCTACTCTGGAGAATATACAAATAAATAAGATATACAATATGGAGGAAATAAAGACCCAACTTCCTGAGAATGCCTTCCGTGAGTTGAACGAAGGCGAGACCTACGAACCGATGATGTCGCCTAAGGGGCATTATCCTGAAGTGAATTTCTGGAGTGTCACCTGGGGCATTCTGATGGCAGTGCTCTTCTCGGCTGCTGCTGCCTATCTGGGACTGAAGGTAGGACAGGTGTTCGAAGCCGCCATCCCCATCGCCATCATTGCCGTGGGTGTGTCGACAGCCGCCCGCCGTTCGAAAGCCCTGGGCGAAAATGTCATTATCCAGTCCATTGGTGCCTGTTCGGGGTCGGTGGTGGCTGGTGCCATCTTCACGTTGCCTGCCATCTATATTCTTCAGGCTAAATATCCGGAGATGTCGGCTTCGTTTTTCAACATCTTCATGGCCTCGCTGCTGGGCGGCATCCTGGGCATTTTGTTTCTGATACCTTTCCGTCGCTATTTTGTCAAGGAGATGCACGGCAAGTATCCTTTCCCAGAGGCCACGGCCACCACACAGGTGCTGGTGTCTGGCGAGAAGGGCGGTTCGCAGGCCAAGCCCCTGCTCATAGCCGGCATCATCGGCGGACTCTACGACTTTATCATCGCCACTTTCGGCTGGTGGAACGAGAATTTCACCACCCGTGTCATTGGCTGGGGCCAGCAGTTGGCCGACCATGCCAAGTTGGTGTTCAAGGTCAACACCGGTGCGGCCGTGCTGGGTTTGGGCTATATCATCGGCCTGAAGTATGCCTTCATCATCTGCCTGGGCTCGCTGGCCGTATGGTGGCTCATCGTGCCTGGCATGGCCTTGCTGTTCTCGGGCGATATATTAAATATGTGGGACCCCTCCCTCACGACCCCCGTCGGCGAGATGAGTCCCGAACAGATCTTCAAGTCCTACGGCAAGTCCATCGGCATCGGCGGCATTGCCATGGCCGGCCTCATAGGCATCTGGAAGAGCCGTAGCATCATTGTCAATGCCGTCAAGGGCATCGGTGGTGGCGACAAGACCAAGCGTCTTCAGACCGAAGAGTTGCGCACCGACCGCGATCTCTCAATGAAAATTATCAGCATCGGTACCATTCTCACGATTGTCATCACCTTCGCATTTTTCTATCTGGGTGTGTTCCAAGGCAATATCCTCTTTGCCGCTGTGGGCATCCTGCTGGTGGGCTTCATCGCCTTCCTGTTTACGACGGTGGCAGCCAATGCCATCGCCATCGTGGGTTCCAACCCCGTCAGCGGCATGACGCTGATGACGCTCATTCTGGCATCGGTGGTCATGGTGGCCGTAGGACTGAACGGACCTGGCGGTATGTTGGCAGCCCTGGTCATGGGCGGTGTCGTCTGTACAGCCCTCAGCGTAGCCGGCTCGTTTGTCACCGACCTGAAGATTGGCTATTGGCTTGGCACCACGCCCAAGAAGCAGGAGCAGTGGAAGTTTCTCGGTGTGCTGGTGTCTGCGGCTACCGTTGGTGGCGTGATGATGCTGCTCAACCAGACCTATAATTTTGCCAGTGGTGAGTTGGCTGCTCCCCAGGCCAACGCCATGGCGGCCGTCATCGAACCCCTCATGAGCGGTGTCGGTGCCCCCTGGCTGCTCTATGCCATCGGTGCTGTTATCGCATTGGTGCTCACATGGTGCAAAGTGCCGGCTCTAGCCTTTGCCCTGGGCATGTTTATCCCTTTGGAACTGAACACCCCACTGCTCGTAGGCGGTGCCATCAATTGGTATGTCACTACACGCTCTAAGAACACAGCCGTCAACGAGGCCCGTGGCGAGAAGGGTACGCTCATCGCCTCCGGTTTTATCGCCGGCGGTGCCCTGATGGGTGTCGTCAGTGCCTTGCTGCGCTTCGTCGGTTACGACCCCATCGACGAGTCGTGGCTGGCCCATCCGCTGAGCGAGGCCTGTGCCCTCATTGCCTACATCCTGCTCATTTGCTACTTTATCAAAGCAACAAAAACAGCAAACAAATAAAAGGTGAAAGGAGGACTGGTATAGGCATGAAGGGTATGAAGCGTTTTTTGACTATCTTGGGACTGCTGGGGACTATGAGTCTGCAAGCCCGCGACTACAATATCCTGGACTATGGTGCCAAGAGCGACACTACGGTGCTGTGCACTGCTGCCCTTCAGTGGTGCATAGACCGTTGCTCTGCCGATGGTGGCGGCCGTGTGGTCATCCCGACAGGCCATTACAAGACCGGCACCATCATTCTCAAGTCGGATGTCCACCTGCATTTGGAACAGGGCGCCACGCTCTACGGTTCTACAGACCTGAGGGACTACCGTCGGGTGAAGACCAACTACGTGTCGCTGCGGACCCATGTCGAAACCATCCAACTCATCTATGCCGACTCCGTGGAGAACGTGGTCATCGACGGCTATGGTACCATCGACGGACAAGGGCGTGCCTTCAGGAAATTGTCATGGAACGACGAGGGCATTACCCGTCCACACCTGTTACGCTTCGTGCAGAGCCGCAACATCTCCGTCAAGGACATCACCCTCCGCAACAGCGGATGCTGGATGCAACACTATCTGGCCTGCGACCGGGTGCGCATCGACGGCATCAGGATCTTTAATCGCAACAACTATAACAATGATGCCCTCGATTTGGACGGCTGCCACGACGTGGTGGTTAGCGGACTCATTGCCGACAGCGACGACGACGGCATCACGCTCAAGAGCACTTCGCCGCGACTGTGCGAAAATGTCACCATCAGCAACTGCGTGGTCAGCAGCCATTGCAACGCTGTCAAACTGGGCACCGAGACCAATGGCGGCTTCCGCAATATCAATATCAGCGGCATCGTGGTCAAGCCTAGCAGCGACCAACTTGAAAAGTTCTTCGGACAGTGGATTGGCTCGTCGGCCGTCTCGCTAGAAATCGTCGATGGCGGCGTGATGGAAAATGTCAATATCAGTGATTTTACCGTCGAAGGCACTGAGTCGCCCATCTTTGTCCGTCTGGGCAACCGTGGCCGTGGTTATATAGCCGAAGACCTTGATGCCGGCAAGATTATCCCCATCGACCATGTAGGGCGTATCAGCGGCATTCATCTCGACAACATTCAGATTCGCCATGCCGGCTCTATGGGCTGTAGTATCACCGGTCTGCCCAATCATCCTGTGGAGAATGTTACGTTGAGCCATATCACCCTGCATCACAAAGGAGGTATCACACTGGCCGACCTGCCGGCCATCAACGACAGCATCAAGGACGAGAAGGAGAAAGACTATCCTGAGTCGACAATGTGGGGCTACCTGCCTGCTAAAGGCTTCTATGTACGCCATGCCCGCAACATCAGGTTCGCCGACGTACAAGTGCTCACCGACGAGCCCGATGTCCGTCAAGAGATTGTTAGAGAGGATATCGACGAATAGTAACAACAGACCATAGAGGATACTGACGAATAGTAAACGAGACCAGTCGACAACATGATTTTCGCAAGAGACAAGAGTCAGATGTGCAACAACCTGTTGCAGTTCGCCCATGTTTATGCCTGGGGTAGGGAACATGGACGGCGTGTGATATCGATGCGCTTCAGTTACAAGTATCCCTATTTCAAGATTTCTCATTCACGTTATGTCAGTTTTCCGCTGTACGTCTTGGCCAAGGCTCTGGCCGCCCTTAAGGTGTTGCCTACGGCCAGTTACAAACATGCCGAGTGCGACCCTGTGGCACTCGAGCAGAAGATGTTGCGCCATCGCCATATAGTGGTCAGCGGATGGTATGTGCACTTCTATGACCTCTTCTTGAAATATCGCGATGAAATTTGTGATTTATTTACCATTGAACCGCAATACACAGAGCCCGTCAAGGCCAAGATGAAGGCGTGGACAGGCCTCAGGCTGGGAGTCCACATCCGCCGCGGCGACTATGCAGCGTGGAAAAATGGTGCCTACTACTACGACGATGCGGTATATGCCGATTTTATCGCTCAATTCGCATCCTTGATGCCTGGGAAAGACATCGACGTGTTTCTCTCGACTAACGACCCCCGGATGACGGCAACAACATTCGAGTCGCTCCTCAGCGACGAGGGTTGCCGTCTGCGTATTCATCTGATGGGTGGCAATGCTGTCGAGGACCTCTATATGCTCTCCGAGTGTGACTTTATCATCGGTCCGCCTAGCACATACTCACTCGTGGCTTCCATGTATCGCGACATTCCGCTATGCCGCATGGACCAAGTGAGTGACGGGCGGCTGACGCTCGACGACTTCAAATCCTTCGACTACTGGTTTCGGAGAATTGTTTGACCTTAGACTCTTGAAGATTGACCCTTGAAGATTAGAAATTGAAGCTATGGATAGAATAAAGGCATTTTTCAACTTGCCCTTCTGGCGCAACCAGTGGACGCTGTTCTCACTGTGGATGCTGATGGTTGTCATCTCCGTTGCCCTCCACATGCACAACTTCAACAACTTCCTGATATATAAGTTCACCTTTTGGCATGCCGCTCAGGGGCGTAGTATTTTCGAGAACCACGGCGACCACTTCGACGTGAACCACTATGGCCCTATCTTCAGTCTCATCATCGCTCCCTTCGCCATTGTGCCTTCCATTTGGGTGGGAGTAGCCCTATGGCATCTGGCATTGGCACTGCTCCTCTGGTGGGCTATCAAGAAGAGCACGCTGACCGTTGAACAGCAGGTGGTGGTCGTTTGGCTGACGGCCCACGAGATGCTCAACGCCCTTGGCATGTCGCAGTTCAATGTGGCCACAGCAGCGATGATTGTGCTCTCCTATGCTGCCATCCACCGTGGTAAGGAGATGTGGGCAGCCTTCTGGATTGTCCTGGGCACGTTGGTCAAGTTCTATGGCATCGTCGGACTCGTATTTTTCTTCTTTGCCAAGAGCAAGTCGAAGTTCGCGCTATGGTTGGTTGTATGGACGGTGGTGCTCATGGCTCTACCAATGCCTTTCTTTGGGGTCGGATATGTGGCCGGCCAGTATGTGGAGTGGCTCCAATGCCTGTCAGAGAAAGCCGACGAGAATATGCTGTCCGACTTCCAGAACATCAGCCTGCTCGGCATGGTGCGCAAGATGGGCTATGCCTTCACTGCCGGACTGCCTGCCTACTACGAGGTCTTCGAGACGGCCGGCAAACAGTATGATGCTAATAACTGGTGGGTGGCCACGTGGAGCGACCTGTGGCTCATCATCCCTGCCATGGCCTACAGTGCCTTGCCTTGGCTCCGCTTCAAGCAGTACCGGTCGCACTCGTTTCAACTGATGTGCCTGGCTCTGGTGCTCATGTTCGTCAACATCTTCAGCACGGGGGCAGAAAACAGCAGTTACATCATCTCCATGCTGGGTGTGGCTATCTGGTTCTGTGCCGTGCCATGGAAGCGCAGTCGCCTTGACCTCTGCCTGCTTGTCTTCTGTTTCATCCTCACCTCGCTGTCGTCTACCGATCTCTTTCCTGGCGACCTGCGCACCTACGTCATCCGGGCCTTCTCGTTGAAGGCACTGCCCGTGGTCGTCATCTGGCTGAAGTTGGTATGGGAGATGTGTACGCGCGACTATATGCAAACAAAAACAGGGTGCACTAACTGCACTAACAGCACTGACCCGCTCTTGTCTGTTTGAGCGCGAATTGAGCGGAATTGCCGAGTTTACGCTGATTTTCAAGTATCTCACAAAACTTGAAAGGAGCCAACACCTAACCTAAATGAAGGTAAGCCCAATGTATAAAGAAGGGCCTTTGGCAGGTTAGGAGTTTATAGCACACCTAACCCTTCAATCATCCTCAATGAAGTTACGTTTCACACCTTGTTCTTGTTAACCTATAGAAGACTTCGTAGCAGCCTTGTTATTTGGTACACCAAACACAAAAACGCCTATGTGAAAAAAATTCTGCATTTTTCTTGGTGTTTTAAGGAATAATCTTTACTTTTGCATTCGTCTTAAACATTTAATGTTATGCTAAAACGAGTGTTTCTGTGTTTTTGCCTGCTTATGGCAGGAATCGGTGTCGTCAAGGCTGGCGATACTTATGTGAAGGTTACTTCACCCAGTGATTTGGTGGTTGGTGGCACGTATATTATGGCGGCGACCAAAGGTGGTGTTACTTATTTGGCTACATCTTTTAGCGATGTATCTGGCGTACTAAATACGGAGACATCAGGGTTTACTGTTGATGGTAGTACGATTACTATTACTACCGCAAGTCCGCTTGAGTTTATATTGGGGGGTAATTCAGAGGGATATACACTGAATTTCAATTCAACACAATATTTAGGATATAAAAATCTTAAAAGCAGTGCTTCTTATTTGGAAAGTGTTACATTAGGTGGCATAAGCGATAAAGAGAGATGGCTTTATATCTCGTCTCAATTTGTTTCTTATGTTAATGGTGAATGGCAACTGGGAATAAGCGGTGATGCAATTAAAGCAGTTAACGTGACTGCTACTTCTAACACTGCATATTTATATCGTAAAGGTTTTACCACCGTCACCCTCTCATCAGCCTGTACCGATGGAGCGCGCTACTATGGCACCTATAGTATAGGTAGTTCCTTTATTGTGCCCAGTGACCTGACGGTATCTGAGATTCAGGTGTCAGACGGAAAACTGGTTGTTAACAGTTATGAGGCCGGCGATGTGGTGCCTGCGAATACGGGGGTGATGATTAGTGCTGCAACGGCAGGTGCCCATCAGTTGACGTTGTCGAGTGCTGCGGGTACTTCTCTCTATGGTGCAGGAAATATGCTGCATGCTTCTGGTGAAGGCATCACTGCAGAGGCGATGGCGGCGGCTCATCCAGGCTGTAAGTTCTATCGCCTGACGATGCATCTCGGTACGACGCTGGGGTACTATTGGGGTGCTGCCGATGGTGCTGCCTTCGCGCTCAGTGCCAACAAAGCCTATCTGGCTGTGCCTGCTGCTGCCTCACGTCTGACAGGTTTCGATATGGCTGATGAAGAAAAGCCGACGGGTATAAGCGCTGTGCTAAATGATAAAGAACGAATAAAGAATGATAGAGGCCAGACACTAAATGATAAAGTCTTTGACCTGAACGGTCGGACTGTCATTGGCAATGTCAGAGGAGTTGTGATTAAGAACGGAAAGAAATTATTAAACAAGTAAATGACTATGAAACGCTATATAAAACCAGAGACAAGTGTTCATCGTGTGATGTGTGAATCGCAGTTGTTAACCGGCACCGGTGTACAGTCAGGTGATCCCGTGCAGGAGGTCTATCGGGAGGAGGATGTCTCCTATAGCCGGTCTGCGGTATGGGACGACGCTGAGGAGTAGGCATCATGTCCTTTGCCGTGGCTGGCTTTTGCCGTGGTTATCCTTTACCGTGGCGGAATGCACTGGGCGAGACTCCCAAGTGCTTGCGGACGTAGGAGCCGAAATGCGACATATTGGAAAAGCCCAGTTTTGCCGATATCTCCTTGATGCTGAGGTTGCTGCTACGCAGGTAGAAACGTATCTCCTCTATGGTGTACTGTATGACCCAGTCAGAGGCTGTCTTGTTGCTGTATTTCAGGCAGAGCATTGTCAGATATTTGGGCGTGATGGCCAGTTGAGAGGCGTAGTGGGCTATAGGTTGGCGCTTAACGGGGCTGCCCGAGACGAGGCTCAGGAAGCGGTTGAACAGAATTTTGCCTTGCGACAGGCGCTGGTTGCTTTCCGTCTCAGGCCTGTTGGCCAGAATCCAGCAGATCTCCAGCAGTTGGATACGGACAAGCGACATGAGAATCTCTCGCGGTGACCTTTCGTGCTGGTTGGAAATCTTTGATTGAATCAGAGAGAAATAGAGCATGAACTCCTCGTTGCACACGTTGGAAATGGACACAACATTCATCTGGTTGACATAGACGGCTTGGTGCCAGACGTCAACTTTGTCGCGCAGGAGTTCGCGGATGATATGGTCCGACAGTAGCAGCACACGACATCCGAAGTCATCGCTATGCTCGCTGTCTTCCAGACGGACATTAGGCGGACAGATCAGCAAGTCGCCCTGTCCGAACTCGATGGTTCTGCCGTTGGTGGCCATCTTGCTGTGGCCCGACAGGCCTAGGGCGATGACGTTGGTCATCGGCTTGGGTGGATACAGGAGTGTGATATCCTTAACAGAGTCGAGCACCTGCACATCGCCATCGTTATACTCAATGACAAGGTTGGTGAAGTCTATGTATCCATGTTGAGGGTTTTTAGATAGGTTGGGCATGCGCTTGTTATTTTCCGCAAATATCACTATTTTTTTTCAGATAACGATGCACAAATAGAGAGAAATGATGTCGGTTTTTACTACTACTTCCGTTATCCGTTAGTAATGGAGTGATTTTGAACAGTCTTAAGCGTATTCTAGTACGTCTCGTTGGCCGCGCATGACGGCCAGCGCATTGAGGGCGAGGGCTTCCATCTCGTCTTCGCCGGGAAAGCAATAGGTGGGTGCCAGAAACTCTATGCGCCTGCGCAGACGACTGATGACATACTGTGAGCGAGCCAGTCCGCCGGTGAGCAGAATGGCGTCGACCTGTCCGCAGAAGACTGCTCCGAGACCGCAGATATTCTTGGCCACGTGGTAGATCATGGCGTTGAGCACGGTCTCGGCATGTTTGTCGCCGGCGGCGATACGCTGTTCTATCTCCTTGACGTCGCTGGTGCCGAGGTGGGCGTTGAGACCAGCCTTGCCGGCCAGTCGCTTGAGGAGTTGCTTCTCAGAGTATTTGCCGCTGAAACTGAGGCGGATCAGGTCGGCAGCGGGCAGTGAGCCGGCCCGTTCGGGCGAGAAGGGCCCTTCGCCGTCGAGGGCATTGTTGGCATCGACGGCCCGTCCATGCTCATGGGCAGCGACCGAGATGCCTCCACCGAGGTGGCAGATGATGAGGTTGAGGTCTTCGTAGCGCTTGCCTATCTCCTGGGCGAATCTTCGGGCGATGGCGCGCTGGTTCAGGGCGTGCCAGATGCAGATGCGGTTCATCAGTGGCGAGCCACTGATGCGGGCATAGTCGTTGAGCTCGTCCACAACGCCGGGGTCGGCAATGAAGGCACGGCAGCCTGGAATCTGTGTGGCGATGTCGTGGGCAATAAGGCATCCCAGGTTGCAGGCGTGGTTGTGCATGGCGATGCCGTTGTGGGTGTCGTCGAGCATGCGCTGATTGATCTCGTAAACGCCGCCGGCAATGGGTTTGACGAGACCGCCACGCCCGATGACGGCCTCAAAGGTCATGGGCACGTTCATGCGCTGCAGTTCGCTGAGCACGAGTTGTTTACGGAAGTCCATCTGGTCGAGCACATCGTCGAACTGTGCCAGTTGCTCGTTGGTATGGGTAATGCTGCGTAGCACCATCGGCTTCTCGTCTTCGTAGACGGCCATCTTGGTGGAAGTGGAACCGGGGTTGATGACTAGGATTAACATAGGCTTTAGAATGTTTCTTAGTGATAATCAGACGCAGGCCAGCGCCAGCGAGTAGAATTTGTTGTCGGCAGAGTCGGCTCGAGAGGTGAGCACCACTGGCACCTGTGGCCCCTGCAGGATGGCTGCCGTCTGTGCCTGGCAAAACAGGGTGATGGTCTTGTAGAAGACGTTGCCGGCTTGGATGTCGGGGAAGATAAGGGCGTCAGAGCGGCCTTCGAGTGGCGAGGTGAGCCCCTTTTTGTGCAGAGCGGCTGGCGATAGCGAGGTCTTCAGGTCCAATGGGCCGTCGACGATGCAAGGTCCGAAGACGCCTGTCTTCGACTTCTCTACCAATTCCTGGTACTCTACGGTGCAGGGGAAATGTTTGGCGTTGACTTTTTCGGAACAGTTGATGAGGGCCACCCTGGGTTCGCCGACACCCATCTTGCGGCAGAGGTTGAGCAGGTAGACCAATTGCTGCTCGCGCTGTTCCTTGGTGGGATAGGGGATGACGGCCACGTCGGTCATGAAGAGCAGTTTGTCGTACATGGGCAATTTAGCACAGGTCAGATGGGTGAGCACCTGTCCCTTGGGCAGGATGCCCGTCTCTTTGTTGAGGATGGCCTTGAGCAGGTTGTCTGTGTTGAGCAGTCCCTTCTGGATGACGTCAGCCTTGCCTTCACGTACCAGCGCCACAGCCTTGGCGGCTGCCACATCAACATCGGCATCCTCCACCCAGACAGGCTCGGCAAAACCAGCCTCTGAGGCTCTCTCTACAGCACCCCTGGTGCTCTCGTCGGGGCATACGACAGCCACGCGTCGGCGCATGGCAGTCTGACGCAGGTGGTTCACTAACTCATCGAAACACTGTATTGCTTTCATTTTTTCTTCTTTTTTGCAAAGATACGAATTATTTTGGAGCAAAAGAAGATGGTGGGAGTTAAAAGGAGTTAAAGAGCCATGGTTTAGCGGTAAAAAGCGTATCTTTGCATTTGCGAACTAGCATTTAAGTATGAAGAAACTACTGACAATTCTGATCTTGACAGCCTTGTTGCTGGTGGTCTGTGCTACGATGCATGCTGCCGCTAAGCCCGGCACTTTCACCGTGGGCGACAAGACTTTTCTGCTCAATGGCAAGCCTTTCGTGGTGAAGGCAGCCGAAGTTCACTACCCCCGCATTCCACGTCCTTACTGGGAACACCGTATCCGGATGTGCCGTGCGTTAGGCATGAATACCATCTGCATTTATGTGTTCTGGAATATCCATGAACAGCGTGAGGGCGAGTTTGACTTCAATGGTCAGAACGATGTGGCTGCGTTTTGCCGTTTGGCCCAGCAGAATGGCATGTATGTCATTGTACGGCCGGGCCCCTATGTCTGTGCCGAGTGGGAAATGGGAGGTCTGCCTTGGTGGCTGTTGAAGAAGAAAGATATTCGTCTGCGCGAGCGTGATCCATATTTTATGGAGCGCGTAAAAATCTTCGAGCAGAAGGTGGGCGAGCAACTGGCTCCCCTGACCATTCAGCGTGGCGGCCCTATCATCATGGTACAAGTGGAAAACGAGTACGGCTCGTATGGTGAGGATAAGCCATACGTTGCCGAGATTCGTGATTGCCTGCGTAGTATCTATGGTAGGGAATTGTGCTTGTTCCAGTGCGACTGGTCGTCAAACTTCACTAAGAACGGACTTGATGACCTGATATGGACGATGAATTTCGGCACGGGAGCCAATATTGACCAGCAGTTCCATCGTCTGGGCGAACTGCGTCCCGATGCTCCGAAGATGTGCTCTGAGTTCTGGTCGGGGTGGTTTGACAAGTGGGGAGCACGCCACGAAACGCGTCCTGCCAAGGCTATGGTCGACGGTATGGAGGAAATGCTACGTAAGGGTATCTCGTTCTCCCTTTATATGACTCATGGCGGAACCTCTTTTGGCCACTGGGCCGGTGCTAACAGTCCAGGCTTCGCCCCAGATGTCACCTCCTACGACTACGATGCTCCTATCAACGAGTATGGGCAGGCCACGCCGAAGTACTACGAACTGCGTGCGATGATGCAGAGATACTCCGACCGGGCGTTGCCTGCGGTACCCAAAGCCGCAGCCCCGATCATTGCCATTCCGAAGTTTGAACTCAAGGAGTTCCAGCATCTGATGCTGGGGGCTGCCGGCGAAGGTGAAGATTGCATCAAGACCTTCGAAGAAGTTGATATGGGCTGGGGCATGATGATGTATTCGACAGCGTTGCCTGACATTCCCGTGAAGAGCCGGCTCACAGTCGATGTGCACGACTTTGCACAGGTGTTCATTGATGGCCGTTATGTTGGCAAGATCGACCGAGTGAAGAACGAGAAGTCGTTGTTGCTGCCTCCTGTCGATAAGGATGCTCGTATCGATATTCTCGTCGAGGGCATGGGACGCATCAACTTTGGCCGTGCCATAAAGGACTACAAGGGCATCGTCGGTCCGGTAACGTTCACCGCCGAGATTGGTAACAATGAGACGGTCTGGACACCCCGTATCTGGAATCATGTCCTGATTCCTGACAGTTACGAGAATGCCGTGCAGGCTCTGTCGTTCGGGCGGACTGTCCGTGACCACCCCACTGACCTCGAACGTGGCCGTGGCTACTATCGCGGTTACTTCATTATAGATAAGGTGGGCGATACTTTCCTCAACTTCGAGACGTGGGGCAAGGGACAGGTTTGGGTGAACGGTCATGCCTTGGGGCGCATCTGGTCTATCGGTCCACAGCAGACGCTCTATATGCCCGGCTGTTGGCTGAAGAAGGGCAAAAACGAGATTATCGTGCTCGACATCGTCGGTCCTAAAGAGCCGGCAGTGTGGGGGCAGGCTCAGCCGGAACTCAACAAACTGCAGTTGGAGAAGTCTAATAGGCACGATGATGTCAGCGACAAACCTGACCTGAGCATGTTGACACCTGTAGCCACCGGCACCTTTAAGGCCGGCAACGGATGGCAGACCATCTTTTTCAACGCTGACGCCAAAGGACGCTATCTGGCTGTCGAATGTCTCAGCACGCAGAAAGCCGGCGACCGGGCGGCCATTGCCGAACTCTATCTGCAGAATCCTGGTGGCCGTCGTATCAGTCGTGAGTCGTGGGTGACGAAGTATGCCAATTCTGAGGATGACTATGGCAACCACACCGGCGACAAGGTCTTTGACCTGCAGGAGTCCACCTACTGGCAGACGGAGAAGTCGGCCAAGGCTCCCTATCTGCTTGTCATCGATCTTGGTGCCGACGAGACGGTTAGCGCTTTGGAGTATCTGCCGCGTGCCGAACAGGGGGCACCGGGCGCACTGAAGGATTTTAAGGTATATCTTTACGAATAGGCGTCGACAATGACTGTTTTTACGGATAAGCGCCGACTCTATGACTGCTCAATGTACGAGCGCAATTCCTCGGCCGCATCGCAGAGTTCATGATACCAGACCTCACCGAAGCGGCGGGTGAGTGGTCCCTTCAGAAACTTGTAGACGGGCAGATGCAGGGCCTTGCCTTTTTCACGGGCACTCCTGCACACATCCCATTGGTGGTAGTTCAGGGCTACGGTGCCGTCGGAGAATGTCTTCTCGCGGATGGGGTAGAGGGCGCAACTGATGGGCTTTATGAATTGGGAATTGGTGCCCGCTTTTTGCCTGGCAGCCCTTTCAAGGGCGCACAGGCAGCAGTGCTTGACGGTTTCCCCGTCAACATCAATATCGTCGTAGCAGGTGAAGACGCAATCCTTGCCGCCTACGATGCTGGTCACGAGGTCTCCCTCCCGGTCGGTGTAAGCCACTCCTTGTTTGTCGATGACGGCCTGAGCCGATGCCGAGAGGTCACTCCATACGTTGTCTACACAGTCCTCAATCTGCATCACCTCGTCGAGGGTTACGGGTGCTCCGGCATCGCCTTCGACGCAGCAGGCTCCCTTGCACACCGCAAGGTCGCAGCAGAATTCTGCCGTAAGAATCTCCGATGAAATCAGTATTTCTCCGATTTGTAGGATGGGGGGGAGGGACATTGGTTAAGAGTTGAGAGTTAAGATCGGGTATTACCAATTAATGGGTTCCTGGCCGTATTGTTGTAGGTACTCGTTGCAGCGTGAGAACTGATGCTGGCCGAACCAGCCGCCACGGTTAGCCGATAGTGGTGAGGGGTGCACCGACTCCAGTACTAGGTTTGTTTGTTTATTAATCATATAAGCCTTGCTGCGGGCAAAGCCGCCCCACAGCATGTAGACCAAATGGTCACGATGGGCTGCCAAAGCGCGGATGGCGGCATCAGTGAAGGTCTGCCAACCCACTGTGGCGTGGCTGTTGGCCTGATGGGCACGTACGGTCAGCGTGGCGTTGAGCAGCAGCACGCCCTGTCGTGCCCAACGTGTCAGGTCGCCTGTCGATGGAACGGGCTTGCCCAAGTCTTGTTCTATCTCCTTGAAAATGTTCTGTAGCGATGGAGGGAACTGTACACCGTTCTGCACCGAGAAACTCAGTCCGTGGGCCTGGCCGGGTTCATGGTAGGGGTCTTGTCCGATGATGACCACCTTCACCCGATCAAACGGGCACAGGTTGAAGGCATTGAAGATTAGTGGACCTGGCGGGTAACAGGTACTGCTGTTGTACTCTTGGCGCACTCGTTCGGTGAGTTCGGTGAAGTATGGTTTCTCAAACTCTGGCGCTAACTGTTGTTTCCACGTTGACTCAATCTGTACGTTCATAGCAACTTGATAATGTCGTTGATCATCTCCTCGGGTAGACCGAAGCGCGGGTCGTCGGAGTGGGCATTGATGGCTTCCAGAAAGTGGGGCAACTCGTCGATATAAACATTGCGCATGTGCTCGTTGGTCTTGTTGGTGTGGGTGAACGAGTAAGTGATATTGGCCAGGCGGTCAGACAGTTTCAAGAATGGTGCGTACGGTGTCTCGCGAATGCCCTGGTAATAGTGGTCGCCGGCCCTTTCCGTGCGGCTGCGCCCTTTGTCGTTGGTTAGGGCGTAGACAATCTCTGTGGCCATAGCGGTCTGCTCGTTGTTCATGAAGAGGCGGGCTCCCTTTTTTACGTCGTTGTAGGTCATGCGTGCATCCTCAATGCTGTCGTGATAGTAGGCACCGAAGAAAAGGGGTAGGATGTCGAACTCGGAGACACAGACCAGATGGCCGTACTTCCTGACCGAGTCGGCCACCATGTCCAGATGGTAGCCATAGGGGTGTACACCGTCGTAGCGCTGGTTTACGCTTTCGTGAAGCATGTAGGCCCGCTCCCTGATTTCTTCGATTGTGGGCTGCAGTACTTCTGTCAATGCTAGATATTCCTCTTTTGTCATGCTGTTGTTATATGATAGGTAATGATATTCCACAAATCTTCTGGTACACGTCAAGGGCGTAGACGTCGGTCATGCCGCTGATATAGTCGACGACGGCCATGAGACGTGTCTCCAAGTCGGGGCTCTCGATGTCGTACTGGCTGCTGACTCGACCGATGAGTTGCTGTGAGTAGTAGCGTTCAGGGTGTTCGATGGCTTCGACCATCAGTTCCATCAGCGTGGCCATGATACGGTAACCGGACAGTTCCACATCGAGCACGGGTCGGCTGCGATAGATGCGGGTCCGTGATATCTTTGTGCATTGGTGGTAGGCCTCCTGCTGTCTGGGCGCTATGTTTTCGATGAGTGAACCTTGGAAATAACCGGCCATGATCTCCTTCTCGTGGTTGATAAAGGTCTTGACGCATTCGTTCTCCAGTTTGCCAATCACACAGGCCCGCAGGTACTGAATTTTCTCGTTGGGATCGGTAAGTTGTTCGTCTGCAATACGGTCAATGATGCGATTCTGCTCCGTTTCATCGAAAAACGAGAGCATCAGTTGTGTAGTCTCCTTGAAAGTCAGAATCTTTAGTTTGTAGGCATCCTCCAGATCCATGATCTCATAGCAGATGTCATCGGCAGCCTCGACCAGATAGACAAGGGGATAGCGGGCCCAGCGCTCTTGTCCTTTCTCTGCCGACAACTGCGGGATGCCCAGTCTTTCGGCAAGGTGCTCGTAGTGCTCGCGCTCGGTGGTGAAGAAACCGAACTTCTTCTTGGTCGAGGCATATGAAGGGAACGGATATTTCACGATGCTAGCCAGTGTGCTGTAGGTCATGGCAAAGCCGCCCTGCCGACGTCCCTTGAAACTGTGGGTCAACAGTCGGAAGGCATTGGCGTTGCCGTCGAAGCAGGTGATGTCGCTCCAGAATTCCGGTGACACGTGTGTTTGTAGATTGGCTCCCTTGCCTTCGGTGAAGAAGGTCTGGATGGCTTTCTCGCCAGAGTGGCCGAACGGCGGGTTGCCTAAATCGTGGGCCAGGCAGGCCGTGGCCACAATCTGTCCGATTTCAGGTACTAAAGTGTCGTTGAAACCGCTGTTTTTTGTGCATAGATAACGTGCGATGTCATTTCCAAGCGACATGCCTACACTGGCCACCTCGAGCGAGTGGGTCAGGCGGTTGTGTACGAATATGCTGCCTGGCAATGGGAATACCTGTGTCTTGTTTTGCAGACGGCGAAATGGCGCCGAGAAGATCAGGCGGTCGTAGTCGCGCTTGAACTCCGTGCGGTCGTCATGCCGTTCCGGGTGTCGGTGTTCTTGCCCCAGTCGGCAGTTGGATATCAGTTGTTGCCAGTCCATAGTTATGATAATCGTTGCAAAGGTAATCAAAAAAAATGAATCGGACACATGCTTTTCTCAGATTTTTCACCAAAAACTTTTCTTGTGTTTTTCACCCAAATACGGATAGACGATAGAACTTTTTGCGGCGAGCAACACATTTTAGCACAAAAAGTATGGTTGTTTCCCGATAAATTGCTATCTTTGCACCTTAATTAATATGGAGAGTATGAAAATAGAAGTCATAAACAAAGGACACCAGCCGCTGCCGGCGTATGCTACGCCGCAGAGTGCAGGTTTGGATTTGCGTGCCAATATAGATGCCCCGGTAGTGTTGAAACCGATGGAGCGCAAACTTATCCCTACAGGGCTGTACATCGCTTTGCCTGCCGGTTATGAGGCACAGGTGAGACCCCGTAGCGGTCTGGCTTTGAAGAAGGGTGTCACTGTGCTTAACTCTCCTGGCACTATTGATGCGGACTATCGTGGTGAAATTGGTGTGCTGCTCATCAACCTGTCGGCAGACGACTTTACTGTTAACGACGGCGAGCGTATCGCCCAGATGGTCATTGCCCGACACGAGACGGCAGAATTCGTCGAAGTGGAGACGCTCGACGAGACCGAGCGCGGTGCCGGTGGCTACGGGCATACGGGGAGGAATTGAGAATCGGGAATTGAGATGAGGAGACTGACTGTTCTATTCGTGATGTGGCTGGCTTGTCTGGGTATGGGTGCTCAGAGCAGCCGTGAATACGATATACTCTTCAATGAGGCGATGCTGCAACGGCAGCAACGGCATCATGATGCCGCCTTCGACCTTCTGCAACGCTGTCTGGCACTGAAGCCTGGTGCCTCAGAGGTCTACTACTTCATGGCGCAGTATTATTCGGCTATGAAACAGAACGACCGTGCCCTGGCTGCCTTTGAGAAGGCTGCCGCTCTTGAGCCTGCCAATGCCACCTATATGGAGACGCTCTCGGATGCCTATATTATGCAACAGCGCTATGATGATGCCGTCTCCGTCATCCGCAGGCTCTATGAGGCCGACAAGAGCCGTGAGGAACTGTTGGAGACGCTCTATTCCCTCTATGGCCGCTTGGAGAAATACGAGGAGGCCATCGGCGTGCTGAATCAACTGGAACAGAACAACGGCAAGACAGAGCGCATCGCATTGGCTAAGAGTCGCCTGTACCTGCAGTTGAACGACAACGAACGATCGGCACGGGAGATGAAAGAACTGATGGAGCAGCATCCCAATGATTTGAACTACAAGACGCTCTATGCCAATGCGCTGATGCTCAACGGCGAGCACGATGCAGCCAGCGAACTGCTGCGGCAGGTGCTCAGCGAAGAGCCTGACAATATCAGAGCCCAGGTGGCACTGAGAAACTATTTCATCGCCCAGGACGATTCGGCAGAGGTGATGAATATGACGCGCCGTATTCTGCTCAACCCGAAGGCCACCACTGAGGACAAGGTCTACCAGATGCGCCAGATGATAGCCCAGAACGAGCAGGAAGGGGGCGACAGCACGCTGATACTGAACCTGTTCAGCGAGATGCTCGACCGCCCGGCTCCCGATGCTGACATCGCCGAACTGAAAGCGGCTTATATGGACTTGAAAAAGATGCCGCGTGACAGTATAGCCCATGCGTTGGAACGGGTGCTTGAACTTTCGCCAGAGCGCACCTCGGCCCGTCTGCAACTGCTCCAGTATGCCTGGGAGGCCAACGACAACGACAGCATCATCAGCCTTTGTCGCGCTGCCCGTCAGTATAACCCAGAGGAGATGGCCTTCTACTACTATCAGGGGATGGCCTACTATCGTGAAGAGGACTATGACCATGCGCTGGAGGCGTTCCAAAACGGCCTCAGTGTCATCGACGACGACAGTTCGCCGGAGATTGTGTCAGACTTCTATGCCGTGATGGGTGACCTGCTCTTCCAGAAAGAGCGCAAGCATGAGGCCTTCGAGGCCTACGACTCCTGTCTGCAGTGGAAGCCTGACAATATCGGTTGTCTGAACAACTATGCCTACTATTTGAGTCTAGAGGGCAGTAATCTCGAAGAGGCCGAATTGATGAGTTATAAAACCATCAAGGCTGAACCGAAGAACGCTACCTATCTCGACACCTATGCCTGGATCCTGTTCATGGAGGGCCGCTATGCCGAAGCCCGCATTTATATCGACCAGGCTCTGCAGAACGATTCTACCCTGGGCGCCGTAGTTACTGAGCATGCCGGCGATATCTATGCGATGGCCGGCGACATCGATGGTGCCGTCGCTCTGTGGCGGCAGGCTTTGGAGAAAGATCCGCAGAATAAACTGTTGGCAAGGAAATTGAAAAAGAAAAAATACCTAAAGAAATGAAGAACGTAAAAATGCTGATGATGGCTCTGATTGCCATCCCTATGCTGTTGGCTTCCTGTCACTCGAAGAAGCAGGCGGTCAAGGACGAGAAGCCGGCACCTGCCGATTCTATCGAGCAGACGGCATTCTTGAAGAAAGTGAACGAGAATGTGTCGAAGTCGCAGTTCGTAACCTCGAAACTGAAGTTCACAGTCGAGTACGGCCCCCAGCAGGTGTCGCTGACGGGTAACCTGAAGATGAAACGCGACGATGTCATCCGTATGCAACTTATGGCTTTCGGGTTCGTCGAGGCTGCCCGTCTGGAATTTACTAAGGACTATGTGTTGATAATGGACCGCATTAACAAACAGTATCTCAAGGCCCCCTACAGCCATGTGTCATTTCTGCGCAACAGCGGCATCAACTTCTACACGTTGCAGGCCCTGTTCTGGAATGAACTTTTCGTGCCCGGCCGTCAGAGCGTCGATCAGGGTGCACTGGATAAGTTTACTGCCAGCCTTGGCGACGAAGATGTGGTCATCAGTCTGGAAGAGGGTAAGATGAACTACAGTTGGCTGGCCAATGAGAAGACCGGCCGCATCAACATGGCCAACATCTCCTATCGTGACCAGTTTAAGGGCAACACGCAGTTGAATTGGGACTATAAGGCTTTCACCAACCTGGCATCGAAACCCTTCCCCAGCGACATGGGTATCACACTGACTACGCCGGAGAAAGAACTGAAGTTAGGCATCAAACTGACCTACTTGGGCAATGAGAGCGAATGGGAGACCCGCACGACGGTTTCCGATAAATATCGTGAGGTGACGGTCGACGACATCCTCCGTCGGTTCATGGCTTTGTAACCGATGATGAGACGCCTTCTAATCTGCCTGCTGATGGCACTCTTCTGCCTGTCTGCTTCGGCCCAGCGGTCGAAGCAGCGCACCGCTACGGCCAAGAAAAAGCCGGCTACGACGACCGTCCAGAAGAAAACGGCAACAACCACTACCGCTAAGAAAAAAAAACTGCAGAAACAGCCCACCCAGCGCGAAAAGGCCGAAGCAGAGCGAAAGCAGGTGAGGGCCAACATCGCCCGAAACAAGCAGCAAAAGGCCGAACTGGACCGCAGGGTCAGAAAAGAAATGCAGGACGTGCTCTCGCTGGGCAATGAGATCGACATGAAACGCCTGACGCTCGACTCCATCCGGGTGGAGATGAACACCCTCGACGGTCATATCGCCACGCTCGATTCTGAGATGGTGGTTCTCAAGAAAGAACTGAAGGAGCGCCAGGAAAACTACCGCCAGTCAGTGCGCTATATGCATCGCAACCGCAGAGCACAGAACAGAGCCCTATTTGTGTTCAGCGCGCGCAATGTCAACCAAATGTATCGCCGAACGCGCTTCATGAACGAATATGCCACCTATCAGAAAGCCCAGGGCGAGGCCGTCAAACAGAAGCAGGAACAACTGGAGGCGAAACAGCAAGAACTGGAGACGGCCAGAACCGAGATGAAGACGCTGTTGCATCGGGGTGAGACCGAGCGTCGGGAGATGGAGTCGAAACAGCACCAACAGCAACTGCTGGTCAATAAACTGCAGAAAGAGCAGAAGACTGTGCAGAACCTGATTGTGAAGGAACAGCAGCAGGAGGCTGACCTGAATGCCAAGATTGACCGTCTGATAGCCGAAGAGATAGCCCGCGAGAAAGCCCGCATCGAGGCAGAGAGGAAACGCCTGGCTGAAGAGAAAGCCCGTAAGGAACGTGAGCGCAAGGAGCGCGAGCACCGTTTGGCTGAGGCTAAAGCCCGTGAGCAGAAGGCTCGCGAGGAGGCCCGTGCAGCCCGTAATGCTGAAGAGAAGAAAGCCGCCAAGCAGCGTGCTCGTGCTGCCGAGACGGAACGGAAGTCGATGGAACGGGCTGTTGCCGATGATGAGAAGCACGCCAAGCGCGATGCCGCGCGCTATGCGGCGGCCGATCCCGACCATCAACTCAGCGGTAGTTTTGCTGGCAATAAAGGTCGGCTGCCGATGCCCATCACCGGTGCCTACCAGGTGGTGCGCGGCTTTGGCTCGAATGTGGTGGAAGGTGTAGGCAAGGGTGTACACTTGTCGAGCAAAGGACTCCATCTGAAAGGACAACCGGGTGCTCAGGCCCGTTGTGTCTTCGATGGTCAGGTGAGCCGTATCTTCGCTACCGCCACCGGTTTCATCGTCATGGTGCGCCATGGCCGCTACATCTCTGTCTACTGCGACCTGGCTTCTGTGAATGTCACGGCCGGCCAGAAGGTGACCACCAATCAGACGCTGGGCAGTCTGGGGGCATCGCATACTATGCAGTTCCAATTGCGCAACTGGACCAATCTGCTTGACCCGCGACCGTGGCTCAGACGGTGAGTGGTGGTTCAGGCGGTGAGCAGCGAGAGATAGGTGTCGATGGCTTGCTCTATCTCGTTCAAACCGATGAATTCATCGGCACTATGAGAACGGGCCGAATCGCCCGGACCCAGTTTGAACGAGGGGAACGACATCAAGGCTTGATCGGACAGTGTGGGTGAGCCATAGGGCTTCATCCCCATATCCATACAGCGCTTCACCAGGGGATGGTCGGTGGGGATGCTGCTGGAGTGCAGCCGGAACGAGCGGGCCTGGAGTTCACAGCGCTTCATGTGCTTCTGCAAGAACGAGAACACGGATTCATTCTGATAGTATTCGTTGGTACGTAAGTCGATGACGAAGTGTAGCGAGTCGGGTATCACGTTGTGCTGTGTGCCGCTCTCCACCTGGGTCACCGTCATCTTCGTTGGACCCAGCAGCGGACTGTCTTTTTCGAATCGGTAGTCGCGCAGCCACACGAGGTCGTCGAGGGCTTCGTAGATAGCGTTCACACCCTCGTCGCGGGCTGCATGTCCGCTGACGCCTTTGGCATAGCCGTCGATGACCATCAGGCCCTTCTCGGCGATGGCGGGCTGCATGCCGGTAGGCTCACCAACGATGGCCGCATCAATTTTGGGCAGCAGAGGCAGCACCCGTTCGATGCCGTTCTTGCCCGACACTTCTTCTTCTGCTGAGGCCAGATAAACCAGATTAAATGGCAGGTCACACGTTTTCAGTATGCGGAACACTTGTAGTAAAGATACCAGTCCACCACCGCAGTCGTTGGAACCGAGGCCATATAGCCGTCCGTCTTCTATCGCCGGCTCATGAGGGTCGCGCGTCCATGTTTTCACCGGTTTCACTGTATCGATGTGGGCATTCAGCAGAATGGTCTGCTTGTACTGGTCGATCGGTTCTTTTACTACCCATAGGTTGTTGGCCTCTCGTTGCGGCGACAGGCCCCATTGCTTCATCCGCTCCTGCATAAGGTCGGCTGCACTGGCCTCGTCTCTGCTCACCCTTGGCGTGGCTATCAGTGCCTGCAGTAGTTGCACGGCATCGTTCATGTATTTTTTTTGTTCCATATTGATTGCAAAGGTATGAATAATTTTCGAGATAGCAGCACGAGTGGCCTGACAAATTGTCTATCGGAATAGTTCTTGTAGCACGGGTAGCGAATGTAACTCTGGAAATTGCGGCAGGTGCAGCCGGTAGTAGAGCGTCAGTACTTCGATGATGCGGTTGCGGTCGGCATGGTTCAGACGGAAGAGATGCATCGTGGCATAATTCATGCGCATCATCAGTTGGATGCGGGCAGACTCCTGAGGCATCAGAAAGTCGCGGTGCATAGGTGGAGCGGCGCAGAAGGTGGCGGCACGCAGGTCGAAATAGCAGCCCTCGCGGAAGTCGTCGAGATTGGGATAGAAGCCCAGAAAACGGCTGAGATGCATCAGGAACACCAGATGGAAATTGGTGAAGTTGGTCTCGCGCTGGTCGAGCCATTCGATGCTGTTGCGCACATAGTCGAAGAGCGCCGTGTTCTGCTGTTCGCTGCGCAAGGCGTGGTAGAGGAATTCGCTGACAAACAGACTGATGGCCAGTTTCGTGGGGTCGGTCAGCAGTGAGGGCAGCGGTGTCAACAAGGTAGCCTCGGCCAGTTTTTGGAATGACTGTTGCTGCCGGATGTCGGCTTCTATATATAATAAGGTGAGGGGTTGAAAGTACTGCTTCTTCCACTTCGACCGTGATGAGCGGGGTAGGGGTACTACGAAGGTTTGCCAACCGTGCTGGCGGCAGAATAGGTCGACGAGGAGTTTTGTGTCGCCATACTTCAGGGTGTGGAGTACGAAAGCCTCCGTTTTCTCTAACATCGCGAGCAAAAGTACATAAAAAACGGCAATTATCTGCATTTTTCTTGAAGAAAATTTGGTCGGACGGGAAAAAAGCAGTACCTTTGCATCCGCTAAATGGATTTGGTCCCTTCGTCTATCGGTTAGGACGAGAGATTTTCATTCTCTAAAGAGGAGTTCGACTCTCCTAGGGACTACCATCGTAAATCTACCATCTGCGTAGTGATGCGCTACCTGCCAATAGCAGGGAAAGGGTGGTGGAGGGCTTCTCTGAAGTCCGCAAGGGCCGCCGGAAGGCATAAGACCCAAGGCTTTATTAACATTTTAAACAAACATTCAAACAAATGGCAAACCACAAATCATCGGTGAAGAGAATTCGCCAGGACAAGAAAAAGGCACTGCACAACAAGTACTATGCTAAGACTATGCGTAACGCTGTACGTAAACTGCGTGCCATGACTGACAAAGACGAGGCTGCTAAGTTGTATCCCAGCGTACAGAAGATGCTGGATAAACTGGCCAAGACCAACATTATCCACAAGAACAAGGCTGCCAACCTGAAGTCGAGCCTTTGCAAGCATATCAACAAACTCGGATAATAAAGATTGTTCTAACATAGCAGACGACCGTGCAAGCACACACTTGTGCGGTTTTTTCTTTTTCTAAAGCGATGACAAAAGGAACGATTCCCGGCATGGATGCCAATATTATAAGCAGTGTGCAGAACCCGAAGGTGAAACGACTGCTGCTGCTGCAACAGAAGTCCTCCGAACGTCGGAAGACGGGTCGCTTCGTGGTGGAAGGGCGTCGTGAACTGCAACACTGTCTGGAAGCCGGCTACGAGGTGGACACCGTCTTCACCATGGAGCCTTCGTCCGTGACTGACGCTAGTCATATTCGGGTGACACCACAGGTCTATGAGCGGATGGCCTATCGCGGCAGTACCGAGGGCTTGATAGCCATTGTCAAGGCACGTCGGACGACGCTTGCCGACCTTTGTCTGCCTGAGAACCCTCTCGTCGTGGTGCTCGAAAGTGTGGAGAAACCGGGCAACCTCGGTGCCATCCTACGTTCGGCCGATGCCGCCAAGGCCGATGCCGTCATCGTCTGCGATCCGCTCACCGACCTCTACAACCCCAACCTCATCCGCAGCAGCATCGGTGCCGTCTTCACCGTGCCCACCGTGGCCTGTTCGTCAAAGGACTGCATTGCTTACCTGAAAGCCCGCCATATCCGTATTCTCACTGCCCAGTTGCAGGATTCCTGCCTCTACTACGATACCGACATGACAGTCGGCACGGCCTTGGTGATGGGCACCGAAGACACCGGGCTCACCCCTCAGTGGCGTGAGGCTGCCGATGCCCACATCCGAATCCCCATGCTCGGCCGCCTCGACTCCCTCAACGTCTCCGTCAGCACTGCCATCCTCCTCTTTGAGGCTGTCCGCCAGCGGCTGCTATGAGTTTTTATCTCGCTTAGCCCGCTTTAACTCGTCAGAGCTATCCTTGTTGTTTGTATCTTTGCACGAAAAAATAACAACGACAATGAAAGACGATAAGAAGAAAACCTTCCGAGGTTTCTATTAAAGGGAGGGAGACTCTGATACCTTCTGCATTGATGTGTCGTAGGAACGTCATCTACGACCCGAAAGTATGGCACTTTACGACCGAAGATGGCATACTTTACTAGGGTAAAGTTATCGGAACGAGTCGAAGATGACGTTGGAACGAACGTAAAATCCTATCGGAACGAACGTAAAGTCCTATCTTTTAGTCGTTTTTAACTTAAAATAATCTTTCTTGTAGTCGTAAAAGTCTTATTTTTTTTGTACCTTTGCAGCCTATTTATGACATGAACAGAAATGGCAGAAGAACTGAATCAAACAGAACAAAACTACTCCGCGAGTAACATCCAGGTGCTCGAGGGACTCGAGGCCGTGCGCAAGCGTCCGGCCATGTATATTGGCGACATCAGTGAGAAGGGCTTGCACCACTTAGTGAACGAGACTGTCGACAACTCAATAGACGAGGCGATGGCGGGCTATTGCACCCACATCGAGGTGACCATCAATGAGGACAACTCGATAACCGTGCAAGACAACGGCCGCGGTATCCCCGTCGACGAGCACGAGAAGATGCACAAGTCGGCCCTTGAAGTGGTCATGACGGTACTTCATGCCGGCGGTAAGTTCGACAAGGGTTCTTACAAGGTGTCAGGCGGTCTGCACGGTGTTGGCGTGTCGTGTGTGAATGCCCTTTCCACGCATATGCTTTCGCAGGTGTTCCGTGACGGCAAGATATACCAGCAGGAATACGAGAAAGGGAAACCCCTGTACCCCGTAAAGGTGGTCGGAGAGACAGACCTGCGTGGTACGCGACAGCAGTTCTGGCCCGACGGTTCCATCTTTACTACTACGGAATATAAATACGATATCATTGCCAAGCGTATGCGCGAGTTAGCCTATCTGAATGCCGGTATCACCATTACGCTGAAGGATATGCGTCCCGACGAGGAGGGCAACCTGAAGGAAGAGGTGTTCCACGCCAAGGAGGGCCTGAAGGAGTTTGTGCGCTATGTGGACCGTCACCGCACCCACCTGTTCGACGATGTCATCTACCTGAAGACCGAGAAGCAGGGCGTGCCCATCGAGGTGGCCGTGATGTACAACACCGACTATACGGAGAACATCCACTCCTACGTGAACAATATCAACACCATCGAGGGCGGTACCCACCTGGTGGGCTTCCGCATGGCGCTGACGCGTACGCTGAAGAAATATGCCGATGCCGACCCGCAGATATCGAAGCAGATTGAAAAAGCCAAGATAGAGATAGCCGGCGAGGACTTTCGCGAGGGTCTGACCGCCGTGATTAGCATCAAGGTGGCCGAGCCGCAGTTTGAGGGTCAGACGAAGACCAAACTGGGCAATTCGGAAGTGGCTGGCGCTGTGCAGCAGGCTGTGGGCGAGGCACTGACGAACTATCTGGAGGAGCATCCGAAGGAGGCCAAACTCATCTGCGACAAGGTGGTACTGGCAGCCACTGCTCGTATCGCCGCCCGTAAGGCTCGTGAGAGCGTGCAGCGCAAGAACCCGATGTCGGGTGGCGGACTGCCCGGCAAGTTGGCCGACTGTTCGAACAAAGATCCGAAGAACTGTGAGATATTCCTCGTCGAGGGTGACTCTGCAGGCGGTTCGGCCAAGCAGGGCCGCGACCGTCATTTCCAGGCTATTCTGCCCTTGCGCGGAAAGATCTTGAATGTGGAGAAGGTACAGTGGCACCGCGTGTTCGAGG
>DETM01000015.1:0-993 GCA_002361655.1 Prevotella sp. UBA3288
AGTATATTGAGAAGTATTTGAAAGACCCCTCCATCCTCCCCTGTGTAGGGGAGGCTAATGCGCAGGGAGAGAGCTCGCTTTATGCAACTCTTGATGGCGCCTCTGCATATAAGGATGCGGACTTCGTGGTGATTGCGGCTCCGACGAACTATGACCCGCAGAAGAATTTCTTTGATACGCACCATATTGAGGATGTGATTGACCTCGTGCTAAGTGTGAATCCCGATGCAGTGATGGTCATTAAGAGTACCATCCCCGTGGGGTATTGCCGTTCGCTGTATGTGAAGTATGCGCTGAAGTTCTTGACTGACCCGGCGTTGAAGGGAAAGAAGTTTAATCTGCTGTTCTCGCCTGAGTTCCTGCGTGAGAGCAAGGCTTTGTATGACAACCTCTATCCCAGTCGCATTATCGTAGGTTATCCGAAGATTCTGCCAGCAGACAGAAACAGAAAGTGGGATGAGGAGAATGCTGCAATTACTGCGATAGGTAATCCAGAGGCAGAGGAGAAGGCTAAGACGTTCGCCGGACTGCTGCAGGAAGGTGCTATCAAGGAGAATATCGATACCTTGTTTATGGGCATGACCGAGGCAGAGGCTGTGAAATTGTTTGCCAATACCTATCTGGCTTTGCGTGTATCTTATTTCAATGAATTGGATACTTATGCAGAGGTGAAGGGACTGGACAGTCAGGCTATCATATCGGGCGTAGGTCTGGATCCTCGTATCGGTACACATTATAATAATCCTTCATTTGGTTATGGTGGTTATTGTCTGCCTAAGGACACCAAGCAGTTACTGGCTAACTATGCTGATGTGCCTCAGAACATGATGACGGCCATCGTGGAGAGTAACCGTACGCGTAAAGACTTTATTGCAGATGAAGTGCTGCGTAAAGCGGGTTACTATACTGCTAATAGTGACTGGAGTGAGAGCGCAGAGAAGGAAGTGACCATCGGTGTGTTCCGCTTGACGATGAAGTCTAATTCTGATAACT
>DETM01000015.1:1050-15677 GCA_002361655.1 Prevotella sp. UBA3288
TTCCGTCAAAGTGCCATCCAAGGCATCATGAAGCGTGTGAAGGCGAAGGGCGCCAATATCATCATCTATGAGCCTACGCTGAAGGATGGTGAGACGTTCTTTGGGTCGAAGATTGTGAACAATCTCGATGAGTTTAAGAAGCAGAGTGATGCGATTATTGCCAATCGCTACGACGAGGCACTGGATGATGTTCAGGAGAAGGTCTATACTCGCGATATTTTCAAGAGAGATTAACGAACACGAATTGCACGAATTGACACGAATATGACGCAGGAAGAGGCATGGATTCAGAAATTCCGATACAACCACGCCACGGTGGCTCCCGACAGGTTGTGCCACACGCTGAAGATGGCTCCGGGGATGGTGGCCAGCGGATAGGCGGCGAAATGGATGGTGGCCAGACTGCTGGCCAGGCCTGAGTTCTGCATGCCCACCTCGATGGAGATGGCGCGCTTCTTCGGGTCCGACAGTCGGAGCAGATGCCCGACGAGATAGCCCAGTGCGAGTCCGCAGACATTGTGGAGCACGACCACCAGCACGATAATCAGTCCGCCGGCCAGCAGTTTGGCAGCATTGGCGGCGATGACGATAGCGACGATGAAGGCGATGGCCAGCGACGAGAAGGCCGGCAGATAGTCGGTGATACGCTCGGTGAATCGCGGCCACAGCCATTTTACTAACAGACCGACGGCGATGGGTACGATGACCACCCACAAAATGCTGAGAAACATACTGCCCACATTCACGTTGACGCTCTTGCCCGCCAGCATCCATGTGAGCAGGGGGGTAAGGAAAGGGGCGAGTAGGGTAGAGACGCCTGTCATGCCCACCGACAGCGCCAGGTCGCCCTTGGCCAGATAGGTGATGACGTTGGAGGCCGTGCCTCCGGGACAGCAGCCCACGAGCACTACACCCAGTGCCAGCGCCTCGTCGAGCGAGAAGAGTCGCGTCAGCGCCCAAGCCAGCAGCGGCATCACCGTGAACTGTGCCAGACAGCCCGTGATGACATCCTTTGGGCGACTGAATACAATGCGGAAGTCGTGGAGGTTGAGCGTCAGCCCCATGCCAAACATTACCACGCCCAGCAGGTAGTTGATCACCGTGGGCGGAATTTGCCCGAGTGTTGCGGGAAAGGCCAATGCTAGCACGGCGGCAGCCAGTACCAGCACGGCCATGTAGTCGGAGATATAATGACAAAGTTTTTTCATTCTGTTTCTGGTGTATATTGATAAATGTTCCTAAATCGAAGACGCAAAATTACGAAAAATCCAGTAAAGTTAGTATCTTTGCATCGATTTTTATACATCATTAAGAAAAGGATGCAATGATGACCGACCGACTGAAACGGGAATTGGAACGGCTGCCCGTGGCGACAATAGCAGCGGCGCTCAATGAGACGTTGCTCACCGCTACGGCAGTGGTTGTGACGGCGGCACCGGGAGCCGGCAAGTCAACATTGCTGCCACTGACGATGCTGCTCAGTATGTTATCCGAGCGCAATTCCGGCAATACATCGTTTGTTGTCGACGGAAAGATTATTGTGCTGGAACCCCGACGGGTGGCGGCACGCCAGATAGCGGCGCGCATGGCGTGGCTCATGGGCGAAAGCGTGGGCGAGACTGTGGGCTATCGGATAAGGTTCGAGAGTCGGGTGAGTGACCGGACACGCATCGAAGTGGTGACCGAAGGCGTACTGACGCGCATGTTGCTCGACGACCCAGCCTTAGAAGGTGTTGCTGCGGTGGTGTTCGACGAGTTTCACGAGCGGAGCCTGAACACCGACGAGGCATTTGCCCTGACGCGACAATGCCAGCAGTTGCTGCGCGACGACCTGCGCCTGGTGGTGATGTCGGCAACGATAGATACCGCTGCACTCGTTGATGCCCTACACTGTCCGGTGTTGGAGAGCGAAGGACGGATGTTTCCCGTCGAGGTCATCCATACAGCAGAAGAGGCAGACGTTCAGAATGTGTCGCCACTGACGGCCAGAACCATCTTGCAGGCTCATCGTGAGCATGAGGGCGATATTCTGGCGTTCCTACCGGGAGAGGGCGAAATACGTCGCGTGGAGGAGATGATAGCGGATAGTCTTGACGGCACGAAGGTATTCCCGCTATACGGTATGCTGTCGAACGACGAGCAGGCACGGGCCATCGCTCCGAGTGCGCCTGGCGAACGGAAGGTGGTGCTGGCTACACCCATTGCCGAGACATCGCTCACCATCGAGGGTGTGCGCGTGGTGGTGGACAGCGGACTGCATAGAAAAATGGTGTTCGACGCCCGTAGCGGACTGAGCCACCTGGAGACCGTGCGCATCTCGATGGATATGGCGACGCAGCGCACGGGACGTGCCGGACGCGTGGCTCCTGGCGTATGTTACCGACTGTGGAGCAAAGGCACCGAGGCACGGATGGAAACGGTGCGGCGGCCGGAGATACAGGATGCCGACCTCACGTCGTTGGTGCTCGATGCCGCCATCTGGGGTGAGCGCGAAGTGGAGCGTCTGCCGTGGCTGACACCACCGCCCAAGTCGTCTGTAGTCCATGCCCGCACACTGTTGCAATCGCTTGGCGCATTGGATGAGGCGAGCAAGGTGACACAGCAAGGCAAAGCACTGTCGAAACTGCCTTGTCATCCACGTATTGCACGTATGTTGCTCATGGCAGACAGCCCTGAACGCAAATCTCTTGCTGCCGACATCGCCGCCCTCTTAGAAAAGAAAGACCCGTTGGCCGGCAGCGGTGATATTTCTATCGCCACCCGTCTCGATGCCCTGCGACGCGAACGCAGAAACGGACACGGAGGCCGCTGGGGGCGCATCATCAAGATTGCCCGCCAGTATGCTGAGATGATTCATGCCAAAGACGACGACACCACCGTCAATCCCTACGAAGCAGGTGCGCTCCTGGCCTCTGCCTATCCCGAACGCATAGGAAAAGTGTGGAAAGAGGGTGTGGGAGTATATCAACTATCGAATGGCGCCTTGGTCTCGATTGAAAGCCAGGCGGAAAGCGACTGGATAGTCGCAGCCTCGATGCACCGCAAACAAGGCGGCATCGGAAAGGTGTTCTTAGCCAGCGTCGTTGCCCCCGACGACCTACTACCTTACTCTACCAAGCGCGAGAACATCTATTGGGACGGTAAGGCCGGCACCATCGTGGCCCGTCAGGAGCATCGCATCGGAGCCATCCTGTTAGACGAGAAACCTCTGTCGTGCGACCACCGCGAGACTATACAGCGCACCATCTGCGAGGCCATCGTCAAAGACGGTCCCTCGATGCTCAATTTCTCTGATGAGGTACAGAACCTGCAGCGGCGCATTGCCTTCGTCGCTGCCCGTCATCCTGAATTAGGCCTTCCCTCAGTCGACAACGATTCGCTCTGCCGGCGTGCACTCGAATGGGGACCGCTCTTTATCGGACGTGCCACCACTACGGCAGAACTAAAGAAACTCGACCTCAAGGAAATCATCTGGAGCGGCCTCTCCTACGACCAACAGCAGACGATAGACCGCTTGGCACCAACCCACATCGTCGTGCCCACCGGCAGTCGCATTCGTTTAGAATACCGCATAGGTGCTGAGGTGCCTGTGCTGCGTGTCCGTCTGCAAGAGTGCTTTGGTCTCATAGACACCCCACAGGCTGACGGCACTCCCGTGCTGATGGAACTGCTCTCGCCCGGTTTCAAGCCCGTGCAACTCACCAGCGACCTGCGCAATTTCTGGCAGGAAACCTATTTCGACGTGCGCAAGGAACTGCGTCGCCGCTATCCCAAGCACGCCTGGCCCGACAATCCCCTGGATGCCGAGCCTACAAGAGGTGTAAAGCGGAAATAAGTGTGCAGGTGTCGGTAATGTTTTACCTCATGATGTCAACATCTTCTATGTGGTTGATGACGGGGTGGGGTGTATCGAGTGAGCCTACCACGGTGATGATGTCGAAACGGATGGGATTGTCAATCTTACGGTATTTCACATAATGGTTGATGGCGTGACGCAGGTTGCGACGTTTCTTCCAATCCACAGCCTGTTCGGGTGCTATGAAGTTGGTGTTGCGGCGTGTCTTAACCTCCACGAACACGATGGTGTCATCCTGTTGTGCGATGATGTCGATGTCGCGATGGCCGGAGTGCCAGTCGCGTTCTAGGATGATGTACTCGTTGTCGCGCAGGTAGTCGACAGCCACTTCTTCACCCCAGACACCCATTTGCGAGTGTTCGGAGATTTCATCGAACCCCGCCTTCTTGGTGTGCTTCTTCTTCAGCAGTTGCACGCAGCGATCGAAGGCAGGCTGCACCCATCCGTCACGGTCGGGCACGTTGGGTAGTAGCCGTTCCAATGCCAAAAAGATCTTGTTGGCCTCCTCTGTACGCCCCTCGTTGATGCAGTATTTGAGCATGTCAACCGCTGTCCAGAACATAGCAGACGTTGCCTGCGGACTCTTGTCCGAGGCATATAACTGTCGGGCGGTCTCGTAAGCCTGCTCTTTCAGGCCTTGTTTGCGAAGTTCAAAAATTTCTTTTGCAGTCATTGCTTTTGGTTCATGTTGCTATTTCAATAGTTAGGCGCATAAATAACAGTAGAAAACAAAAGCGACGGACTTCACAGCCGATCGCTTCTATCTTCAATAGGTATTAGTTCTTTTAAGGTAAAAAGATTGTTTTCAGGATAACGTGAGCAAAGTTAAACCTTTTTTTTGAAATGGCCAAATTTTTCAAGAACTTTTTTTGATAAAAATCAATGTGTGGGGGCACAATTGTGCTTTTGTTGCGTAATTTTTACTAAAAAAGCGTATAAAAGCCTACTTTTTCAGTTTGTTAAGCCTGCGCTTGGCATCATGGGCTTCGGGGTATAATTCGAGGGCTTTCTCGTAGTTGCGAATAGCGGCCTCACGCATATCTTCCTGTTCGCACTCCTTGCCTAAGAGTGTATATTCGGCAGCCAAGCGTTTTAGGGTGTTCTCTCGCTGTTGACGCTCAGTCGTCAAAGCATCTATCTCGGCTTTCTGTTTGTTAATAATTGCCAGTTTACGGCGAATAAAACGCCGGGCCACTGGCTTTTCGATGTCGTAGCGGCTATGTATGGCCTTGATGAAATGGTCAAGAAAGGTGTCGAAGTCGCCATGGTCGAAGGCTTTGATAGCATCGTGGTATTCGCGGTCGGCTTTGCCTTCCTGCATAGCCTGACTGATGAGTGTCTGATCATTATAACGTCGTGCGAACTGTACCACTTCGCCCCGTACAAAGATGTCCTGTTGGCGGATGGGAGCCACCAGCGTGATGCCGTCAAAGGAGGTGCAGCGAGACAGAGCCACATAGGTCTGTCCGCCAGCAAATGCACCGCCCGTAAAGTCTATCTTCACCTGTTTGAAGGTGAGACCTTGACTCTTATGCACGGTGATGGCCCATGCCAGACGTAGGGGAAACTGGGTGTAAGTACCCAATAGTTGCTCTTCGATTTTCTGTTCTTTTTCGTTGAAGGTGTAGCGCATATTCTCCCATACCTCCCGTTCAACATCATGGCTGACTCCCTCTTCTGTTTGCACTGTGATAATGCCTTCATCCTCATCAATAGCGGTAACGATGCCAAGAGTACCATTGACCCATCGTTTCTCCTTGTCGTTCTTGATGAAGATAATCTGTGCACCCGGTTTGACACGTAGTTCCATCGGCGTGGGCAGCGAAGCATCGGGGAAGTCACCCTCGGTATGGCCATAGAACACGGTGGGAGAGCCCTCAAGGCATTGGAGCCGTTCCTCGTTGATATAGTCAACGGTGTCACGACGGGTAGCCAATGTGATGGTGAGAGAGGCATCATTCGATGTATGCGGTCGTGAAATGGCATCACTCGTGATGACTCGTCTGTTGAGGTTGTCCAAATCAGCGGGTGTTGCAAGGTTCTGACGTATACGGTCGAGCAGTTTGATAAACTGGTCATCTCGTTGGCGATACACCTTTTTCAGTTCGATGCTGACCAGTTGCAAATGCTGCCACACCTTTGCGTTGAAAAAATAGGCCGACTGATAGAAAGGGCGCAGTAACTGTCGGTCTTCTTCTTTAAGAACGGGCTCCAACTGGAAGATATCGCCTACGAGCAATAGTTGTTTGCCTCCGAACGGCTCGTAAGTTCGAGTATAGATGCGTAGCACCTTGTCGATGAAGTCGATGATGTCTGCACGGACCATCGATATCTCGTCAATGATGATGAGATCGACCTCCCGGAGCAGTTTACGCTGTGCGCTGGTGTATTTGAGCGTCTCTTTGATATGACGGCGGTCGTATCTGGTGTCGTTGGGAAGCAGAGGGTGGAAGGGCAGTTTGAAGAAACTGTGGAGCGTGGCACCACCGGCGTTGATGGCAGCGATGCCTGTCGGAGCCAGTATGACATGTTTCTTCTTGGTATGCTTCGACACGTAGCGCAGAAAGGTGGACTTGCCCGTGCCGGCCTTGCCTGTCAGGAAAAGGGAGCGCCGGGTATAGTTGACAATCTGGAGGGCGTCATGCCACTCTTTGTTTTCGAGATCCAGTTCCATGTCTATAGGTGCTACATTGGTTGTTGGGTCTCCTGAACAGGTACTTCCGGAGACTCAACGGGGCGGTTCGTCTCATCCCCCTCATCTGTCATGATTTCGTCGGCGGGCTCCTCGCCCTCCGCATCGATAGTGTCGGCAGGGAGGTAGTAGTAGCCCGTGCATTGGTATTGGCTGCCCGATATAGTGTTATCATTCAATGGAGCGAAATGTCCGCGGTAGTGAGCAAACTGCGCATCGCTAAGCACCGAATGAAAGAACTGTCCACAGACCGGTAGTGCTGTCCGACTGCCTTGTCCCAGTTGTCCTGTGCGGAAATGGATGGCGCGATATTCGCCTCCCACCCAGGCACCACAGATGAGTCGTGGTGATATGCCTACGAACCAGGCATCAGAATGGTTGTTGGAAGTACCTGTCTTACCGCCAAAGTCCGTATCGTTGAAAGGATGGATGAATGTCCAGAGGTTCATACTGGTGCCACCGGGCTCACGTAGTCCGCCCATGAGCAGTTGCTGCATGAAGAATGCCGAGCGGTATGGGATGGCCTGTTGCTGATCGGTGGGTGCCGTATAAATCTCATTACCGTCACGATCGAGAATACGTGTAATGAGTATCGGTTTATGGGCCACGCCATCGTTGACTACTGTGCCGTAGGAGTTGACTAGTTCGAGCAGGCAGACATCGCTGGCACCCAAGGCTAGGGATGGCGTCTCGTCGAGATGGCTGACGATGCCCATCTTACGGGCCGTCTGCGCTATGCGGTCGATTCCCATCTCCTGTCCTAGTTTGACGGCCACCGAATTGATACTCTGTGCGAAGGCCGACTTCAGCGTCATGTTGGCACCGGTGAAATAGCCATTGGCATTAGTTGGTGCCCAGATAATCTCTTTTTTCTGAGCGGGGTCGTAGACTTTCATGCTGACGTAGGAGTCGATACGACGGTCGCAGGGCGTCAGTCCCTGATTCATCGCCTCGGCGTAGACGAAGAGTTTGAAGGTGGATCCGGGCTGTCGCAATGCTGTCACCTTGTCGTACTTCCATGTACTGAAGTCCAGGTCGCCAACCCATGCCTTGACATGGCCAGTGTTCGGTTCCATGGCCACGAAGCCGCAGTGCATGAAATGCTCCATGTAGCGGATGGAGTCGAGAGTGCTCATTTCTGTCTCGAAAGCACCGTCGTAACTGAACAGGCGGACGGTATGAGGCAAGTTGAGATAATAGTCTATGGAGTCAGGTTGGTTGTGGAAGCGTTTTTCGAGCGCCTTATAGTAAGGCGTCCGTTTGGCGATGTTTTCGATAAAGTTGGGAATCTCACGGTGATGCTCGTCCTGCCATGGATTCGTGCGTCCCCAGTGGTCGTTGAATTTTTTCTGTATCTTCTGCATCTGTTCCCAGACGGCCTGTTCGGCATATTTCTGCATTCGTGTATCTATTGTCGTATAAATCTTCAGACCGTCGGTGTAGATATCGTAGCCGGCCTGCGAGCACCATTCTCGGAGTTCTTCCTTGACAGCCTCGCGGAAATAGTTGGCATCGCCATCGTAGGCATTCTCAACATTATAGTCAAGCGTGATAGGCAATAGTTTTAGTGAGTCGAATTCCTCCTGCGACAGATGTCCATGCTTGAGCATATTGTTGAGCACCACATTGCGACGGTTTAGGCTGTTGTCGGGATGGATGCGTGGATTGTAGTAGGTAGTGGCTTTGAGCATCCCCACTAAAATAGCCGCCTGTTCTGGTGTCAGGTCCTGAGGAGTGGTGTTGAAATAGGTCTTGCATGCAGTCTTGATGCCAAAGGCATTAGAGCCAAAGTCAACGGTGTTGGCATACATCGTAAGGATTTCCTCTTTGCTGAAGTGAATTTCCAGTTTGATGGCAGTAATCCACTCCTTAGTTTTCATAATCAGCATTTTGATGCCGGGAATATTGCCTAAGAGACCGGTGGAGTATTCTGTACGGACACGGAAGAGATTCTTGGCCAATTGCTGTGTGATGGTTGATGCCCCTCTAGCATCACCATGCACTACATAGTCTTTGAGGGCGGCGCCAAAAGCCTGGAAGTCTACCCCGAAGTGGCGGTAGTAACGCTCGTCTTCAGTAGAGATTAGTGCTTCCCAGAATACTTTGTTTACCTCCTCGTATTTCACTGGCGTGCGGTTCTCGCTAAAGAATTTGCCAATCATGACACTGTCAGCACTGTAGATTATCGAAGATTCAGCGGGGCGTGTGTTTAGGATTGTACTGATGCTGGGTGACTTTCCGAAGAGTCCGAGGAAGTTGATATCGACGGCTCCTAAGTAGCACAAACCAGCCACGATCATAGAGATGATGGCAGACAATACCTTGACATACCAAGGTCTGCCCTTGAACATACCGATGTACCACTGGGCGATAACCTTCAACGTATGCCAGATGGTAGAAAGAATGCGTCTTACTTTATCCATTGCTTTCTATATGTTTGATAATCAGTTCTTTGTCGTCTGGACTAAACCATGTGATGTCGGAGTCCTTCTTAAACCATGTCAATTGTTTGCGGGCATAGCGGCGTGTGTTGCCCTTGATGCGCTCAATGGCTTCGTCGAGTGACCAGCATCCATCTAGAAAGGCAAAAATCTCCTTATAGCCCACCGTGTTGAGGGCATTCAAATGGCGGTGGTCATAGAGACTGCGCGCCTCGTCAAGCAGTCCGTTAGCCATCATCTGGTTCACGCGGTTGTTGATACGTTCATAGATAATGTCACGCGGACGGTTCAGGGCTATCTTGATGATGTTGAAATCGCGTGGCTTGTGCTCGTTCTTTCGGAACGAGGTATAGGTATGGCCGGTCATGTGACAGATTTCCAAAGCGTGCACCACCCGCCTGGGGTTGTTGCGATCGACAATCGCATAGTGTTCCGGGTCCAGTCGTTTCAGTTCTTCGCAGAGATGTCCTAACCCTTCCTCTGCCAGGCGGCGTTTCATCGTGGCGCGGGTCTCTTCGTCGACGGTCGGGATGTCGTCGATGCCATTGCAGACGGCATCGATATACATCATGCTTCCGCCGGTCATCAGCGCATAGTCGTTCTTTTGGAAGAGTGTATGGAGCAGTGCCATCACTTGTTGCTCGTACATCGAGGCACTATAATAGTCGTCTAGCGACAGTGTACCTACAAAGTAGTGCCGCACCTGCCGAAGTTGCTCTTCGGTGGGCGCGGCAGTACCAATTCTCATCTCTTTGTAAATTTGTCGGCTGTCGGCATTGATGATAGGAATGTCATAGTGCTTGGCTATGTCCAGGCACAATAGCGTCTTACCGACAGCCGTAGGTCCTGTGATGACGATGAGGTTTTTCATCGCTCAGCATTCAGCGTATCACTCCTCGCTTCGAGTTCTCGAAGAACGAACAGATGTATTCCACTTCTTTCGATTCAGGGTACTTGGTGCGAGCCTCAGCGATGCCGTCTTTCAGGATGCCCTGGGCATAGATGATACGGTAAGTGTCGTGAATCATCTCTATGGTCTCGTTGGAGAATCCGCGACGACGCAAGCCAATGAGGTTGACACCGGCAAAGCGCACCGGTTCCTTGCCGGCAATGACGTATGGCGGAATGTCCTGACTGGTACGGGTGCCACCCTGTACCATCACGTATCCCCCGATGTTGTTGAACTGGTGTACGAGCACCTCAGCCGAGATGATGGCATTGTCGTGTACGATGACCTCGCCGGCAAACTTCGTCGAGTTGCCGATGATACAACCATTACCGATCAAACAGTCGTGGGCCACATGCATATTCTCCATCAGCAGGTTGCCGTTGCCAACGATGGTCTTTCCCTTCGAGGCCGTTCCCCGACTGATGGTAACATTCTCACGGATAGAGTTGTTGTCGCCAATGACGCACAGCGTTTCTTCGCCCTTGAACTTCAGGTCCTGTGGCTTGGTAGAGATGCTGGCACCCGGGAAGAACTCGTTGCCATTGCCGATGCGTGCTCCTTCGTGAATGGTGACACCATTCAGAAAATGGTTATTGTCGCCAATCTCTACATTCTTGCTGATTACACAGAACGGACCGATAATGTTGCCATCGCCGAGTTTTGCCTTTGGGTCGACAATAGCCATGGGGTGTATCTGATTCATAATTATTTGTTCTTTACGATTTGTGCAGTGAATGTTGCCTCCGACACGATCTTGTCGCCTACGAAAGCGTAGCCGTGCATGGTTGAGATGCCGTGGCGCAGTGGGCCCAATAAGTCGACCTTGAAAATGAGTGTGTCGCCGGGTACCACCTTCTGGCGGAACTTCACGCCGTCGATCTTCATGAAATAGGTCGACCAGCGCTCCGGCTCCTCTACAGTGTTCAGTACGAGCAGGCCGCCGCATTGCGCCATGGCTTCGATTTGCAGCACGCCAGGCATGACTGGCTCTTGTGGGAAGTGTCCCTGGAAGAACGGTTCATTGGACGTGATATTCTTGACACCGACGATGCTGGTGGCTCCGATTTCGATGACCTTGTCAACCAACTGCATAGGATAACGGTGGGGCAACAACTCACGGATGCGGTTTACATCCATCACCGGCTCTTCGTTGGGATCATAGACGGGCGTCTGTATCTCGTGTTTCTTGATTTCCCTTCTGACTTCACGGGCAAACTTGTTGTTGATGGTATGTCCGGGACGTGTGGCCACGATTCGACCTTTGATGGGTTTGCCGATGAGGGCCATGTCGCCAATGATGTCGAGCAACTTATGACGTGTACACTCGTTCTCCCACACCAGCGGCTTGTGCTGTATATAGCCCAGTTCGTCGGCGTTACGATGCTCCACATGCAGCATGTCGGCCAGTGTGTCTAGGCGCTCCTGGGTGGTCTGGCGCTCATAGATGACGATGGCATTGTCCAGGTCGCCGCCCTTGATGAGGTTAGCCTGCAACAGCGGTTCTATATCCCTGACAAACACAAAGGTGCGGGCAGGTGCTATCTCTTCAGAATAGTCGGCAGGGTTGTCGAGGGTGGCAAACTGGCTGTTGATGAACTTTGATTCGAACGAGCACATGGCCGTAATCGAGAACTCGTCATCGGGCAGGATGGTGATACACGATCCTGTATTCTCGTCTTTTACCTCCAGTTTCTTACGGATGACATACCAGTCTTTGGGGGCGTTCTGCTCCTCGATTCCCACTTCGCGTATCTTCTCAACATATTGGATGGCAGAGCCGTCGAGAATGGGGAACTCCGGTCCGTTGACCTGTATGAGACAGTTATCGATGCCCAGTGCATAGAGTGCAGAGAGACCATGTTCGACGGTCGACACTTTGGCCTCGCCCTTGCCCAGTATTGTTCCACGTTGTGTGTCCACCACGTTTTCGGCAATGGCATCAATGACAGGCATTCCCTCCATGTCGATGCGCTGGATTTTATAACCATGATTCTCCGGTGCGGGATTGAATGTCACCGTGAGACTTAATCCGGTATGCAGTCCTTTGCCGCAAAGCGAGAAACTGCCTTTCAGTGTTTTCTGTTTCATGTTCTTATTGTATTTGTTTTTCTTTCAGTTCTGCAAGTTCTTTCTTCAGTTGACCTAGTTCCTTATACATGTCCGGCAGGCGTTTCATCAGAGCCGATGCCTTGAAGAATATCTTCGGGTCGATGGCAGGCGTACCAATGAGTTGCTCACCGCTCTTGGTATTGCTGATGACGCCGGCTTGGGCTCCGATAAAGGTATGGTCGGCCAGTTTGATATGACCGGAGAATCCGGCCTGACCGCCCACCATGCACCAGTCGCCAATCTTCGTACTGCCAGCCAGGCCAACTTGTGCTGACATCACAGTATTCTCACCGACTTCACAGTTGTGGGCCACCTGGATGAGGTTGTCCAATTTGACACCCTTCTTGACTAGTGTGGCCCCCATCGTCGAACGGTCGACACAGGTGTTGGCACCAATCTCTACGTTATCCTCTATTATGACGATGCCAATTTGGGGAATCTTGTTGTAGCCTTGCTCGCCAGGGGCGAATCCAAACCCGTCGGCTCCGATGACGCTGCCGGCATGGACGGTAACATTGTTGCCCAACCGGCAGCCTTGATAGATGGTCACATTGGGGTAGAACAGTCCGTTGGCACCAATCGTCACGTTGTCGCCGATGACGGTGTGGGGATAGACTTGTGTGCCGTCGCCGATAACGCTGCCGTCGCCCACATAGGCAAAGGCACCAATATAAACATCTTTTCCAATAGTAGCCTTTGGCGACACGAAGGCCAGCGGGTCGATGCCACTCTTTTTGGGTTTCATCGACTCATAAATCTGCAGCAGTTTGGCGATGGCCTCATAAGCATTAGGCACCCTGATGAGCGTGGTGCTTACCGGGTGCTCCAGTTCCACGTCGTCGTTAAGCAGCACGATACTCGACTTGGTCTCGTAGAGATAGTGTGTGTATTTGGGGTTGGAGAGGAAAGAAATGGCGCCTTCTTTTCCTTCTTCAATCTTTGCAAACGTGTTCACGGCAGCATTCTCGTTGCCCTCAATACGCCCGTCTATAAGACCGGCTATTTGCTTGGCTGTAAATTCCATATCTTGAAAAGATTTCCTTTTTAGGTTGCAAAGATACTCATTTTTATTGAAACCGCTGATAGCATAAGTAATATTTTCGTATTTTTTTAGAAAGAAGGGCCACATTCAGCAGTTCTGAAGCCTCGGAAATGTCTTTTATCGTGCCATCTTTGTATAAAACGCCGATGGAGTCATCGTCGGTGGAATACATATCCTTTTGAATGGTGTTGAGGCTCATCAGGTAGTGGGCATCATTGAGGTCGATGCCTGTATGGTCGGCTATCAGCCGCTGGATTTCGAGGATATGATTCTCACTGACCGGTTCGTCGTGCACCTCGACCTTGAAGATGCGGCGGTCGAGCATGTCGGTGGCCAGCGTAGACAGAATCTTGTCGTCATCATGTTTCCACGCCTTCATGGCGCTCCAGATGTCAGAGTCGTCGAGTTCCTCATACATTTTCAGGGCCTCCGGATGGAGCGAGAACCACAGTGCATCGACATCGTTGCGGATGAAGTAGGAGAGGGCAGGGGAGGCGAACACGTCGTGCCCCCGCTTGGTCAGGTCTTTGGCGCGTGTGAGCATATTCACCAGCACCTTCTCGTAGGCTACGGCTGTCTTGTGTAGGTATACCTGCCAGTACATCAGCCGTCGGGTGGTCAGATAGTTCTCTAATGAGTAGATACCCTTGTGCTCTACCACTAGGCGGTCATCCACCACATTGAGCATCTTGATGATACGGGCCGAACCGATATTGCCCTCGGTGACACCGGTGAAGAATGAGTCGCGCCTGAGGTAGTCCAAACGGTCCATGTCCAGTTGTGAACTGATCAGTTGATGGAGGAAGCGCTTTGGATACTGGTCTTTGAAGATGGCAATGGCCAGGTTGAGTCTGCCGCCCAGGTCATGGTTGATCTGTTCCATCATCAGCAGCGAGATGTCCTCATGGGAGATGCCGCTGATAAGCGTGTTCTCAAGAACGTGCGAGAAGGGGCCATGTCCGATGTCGTGCATCAGTATGGCCGCCTGCACGGCTTCTGCCTCTGAGTCGAAGATGAACTGTCCTTTCTGCTGTAGCGAGAGGATGGCTTCGCTCATCAGATGAAAAGCGCCCAGCGAATGCTGGAAGCGGGTGTGGCGTGCACCAGGATAGACCACTGATGCTAGGCCTAACTGGTTGATGCGGTTAAGACGCTGGAACAGCGGGTGCTTGACAATGTCTAAGAGAAGTCCTTGCGGAATCTTGATGAAACCGAAGACGGGGTCGTTGATGATTTTCGGATCGTTCATGATGTTTTGCTCGCTTGCAAAGAAAGGTGGCATTTGTGCCACCTTTCTGTACTATGGATAGGGCGGAGGGGTTAGTCCTCGTCCTTCAGTTCTGCCTCGTGCTCCTTGATGAGAGCCTGCTGGATGTCGTTCGGTACGAGTTCGTATGAGGCGAACTTGGTGGTGAACGATGCACGTCCGCCGGTGATAGAACTCAGTGCGATGGAATAGTTTGACAATTCCTTCAGAGGAATCTTGGCGGAGAGTTTTTGGTAGCCGGCCTCACTGTCCATACCCATGATGATGGCAC
>DETM01000015.1:15733-17412 GCA_002361655.1 Prevotella sp. UBA3288
AGGTCGCTCATCACGTCGCCCATATAGTCTGCCGGTACGTAGACCTCGAGGTCGTAGATGGGCTCAAGCACCTTTGGACCGGCCTCACGGAATGCTGCAGAGAAGGCATTGCGGGCGGCCAGCATGAACGAGAGTTCGTTGGAGTCGACCGGGTGCATCTTACCATCGTAGACGATGACGCGGACATCACGGGCATACGAGCCGGTCAGCGGGCCCTGTTCCATACGTTCCATTACACCCTTCAGGATAGCGGGCATGAAGCGTGTATCGATAGCACCGCCAACTACGGAGTTGATGAAGACCAGTTTGCCGCCCCATTCCAGGTCTTTCTCTTCCTTCGACTTGATGTTCATCTTGAATTCCTGGCCATTGATGGTGAACGAGGTGGGGTCGGGCATCCCCTCGGCATAGGGCTCTACAATCAGGTGCACCTCGCCGAACTGGCCGGCACCGCCCGACTGCTTCTTGTGGCGATAGTCGGCACGTGCCATCTTCGTGATGGTCTCACGATAGGGAATCTTAGGCTCGATATACTCGATTTTAATCTTCTCGTTGTTCTCCATCCGCCACTTCAGCGTACGCAGGTGGAACTCGCCCTGTCCGTGGACAATAATCTGGCGCAGTTCCTTCGACTGCTCAACCACCCATGTGGGATCCTCTTGACGCATCTTGGTCAGGGCCACCATCATCTTCTCGGTCTCGGATTCGTTTACGGCCTTGATGGCGCGCGAATACTTTGAGTTGGGATATTTGATGAAGTCGTAGCGCCACTCGCAGTCCTTGCCGTTCAGGGCATTGCCTGTCTTGACGTCCTTCAGTTTCACGGTACAGCCGATGTCACCGGCATTCAACTGGTCGACGGGAATACGGTTGGCGCCGGCACAGGCATAGATGGTACCAATGCGTTCCTTCGAGCCGCGGTCGGCATTGGTCAGGTCGTCGCCCGGCTTCACGCTGCCGCTCATCACCTTGAAGTAACTCACCTCGCCGATATGGGGCTCCACACCGGTCTTGAAGAAGTAGAGGGAGGCTGGGCCGTTGCTATCAGGGGTGATTTCTTCTCCACGGGTGTTGCGCACCTTCGGCATTTCGCTGACGAACGGCACCACGTTGCCCAGAAACTCCATCAGACGGCGTACGCCCATGTCCTTGCCGGCGCAGACGCAGAACACGGGGAAGATGGAGCGGGTCACCAGTCCCTTGCGGATACCTTCGCGCATCTCGTCTTCCGTCAGGCTCTCGCTCTCGAAGAACTTCTCCATCAGTGTGTCGTCATTGGCAGCGGCAGCCTCCACCAGGGCGGCATGCAACTCCTTGGCCTTTTCCATTTCCTCTGCGGGGATGTCCTCGATGATGGGAGCACCGCCTTCGGGCTTCCACGAGTATTTTTTCATCAGCAGCACGTCGATCACGGCGTTGAAGTCAGGACCGGTGGCGATGGGATACTGCACGGGTACGCACTTCTCGCCGTAAATCTCCTTCATGTTCGACAGGATGGCATCGAAATCGCAGTGCTCGCGGTCCAACTGGTTCACCAGGAAGATGACCGGCTTCTGCAGTTTGTCGGTATAACGGAAGGCATTCTGCGTGCCCACCTCCGGACCGTACTGGCCGTTGATGAGGATGACGGCCTGGTCGGTGACGTTCAGGGCGGTGATGGCACCTCCCACGAAGTCGTC
>DETM01000065.1 GCA_002361655.1 Prevotella sp. UBA3288
GGCGGAAACGACGGTTCGTTTCTTTTACCCAAGCACTACCTTATTATATATATTATATACAACAGGCAGCACTCGCTTCTTGTACTACTTCTATCTGTCTATGTAAATCTTTCAAAGAACTCTCTTGCTGTTAAGCGGGTGCAAAGGTACGACTTTTTCTTGAACCGCCAAAACTTTTTCGAAGTTTTTTCTCATTTTTACCTCTTATCTATCCCGTTCTTGATATAAGTCAACTACCAAAATACCATATACCTTATTAAATATACGCGCGCGAGATTTTCAAACCAAAGTTTATTCCTCCTCAGCAAGCGACAAGCAAGGAGCAATGAGAGGTACACCAACAAAATCAGGAAAACATTTGGTCGAAAAAAAAACTTTTCGTATCTTTGCACTCGAAATATATATATATATTAGAGAATGACAATCGCCAACCCAATCTATGACACCGTCTTCAAATATCTCATGGAAGACGAACGTGTTGCACGCACCATCCTATCGGCTCTGCTGAAGAAGGATATTGTGAAGGTTGAGGTGCGCCCGCATGAATACACAAACACCAACAACAACTCACTCTCCATCTTCCGCATTGATTTCGGGGCCACCATCCGCGAGGCTGACGGCCACGAGCACATGATTCTTATCGAACTACAGAAGACATGGATACCCACGGAGACCCTACGTTTCCGCCAGTATCTGGGTGTGCAGTACGAAAACCCAAAAAACATTGTCGGCAACAGCCGCGACCAGCATGCGCTGCCCATGGTAGCGGTCTATCTGCTTGGCCACAAAGTTGGCGACATTGAAGAGCCAGTTCTTTATGTCCGCCACCAGTCGTTCGACTACAACGACCAGCCCGTAACCAAAGGGCTCCCCAACCCCTTTGTTGACAGTCTCACACACGATAGTATCATCGTGCAGATACCTCGGCTTCATGGACATATCAACAACCGGCTGGACGAAATATTGAGTATTTTCGACCAGACGCGTACCAGTCTGAGCAGCCAGCACATGCTGGAAATTGATGACCGTATGTATCCGGAAGACGATACCGATATGCAGCGTATCGTTCGCCGCTTGCTCATGGCTGCAACTGATGCCGACATGCGTATGGACATGAACGTAGAAGACGAATACTACTCTATTATTGAGAAAAACGAGACAGAGATTCTGCAGAAGGACAAAGAGATTGCCCGTCAAAGCGCACAACTGGCTGAGCAAGAGAAACAGTTGAACGAGCAGGAATCTATGCTCAAGACCACAGTCGCTATGCTGCTAAAGAACGGACTGACGACCCGACAGATTGCCGAGAGCCTCGGCAAGAGCATCAAAGAAATAGACAATCTTATAAACAACTAATACATTATTAATAATAACAACTAAAAAAAAACAGAATATCACAACAAAACGAAGAAAGTTACCTGAAACTACCACTACAGCCACGCCTGGCCTCACCACTAAGACTGGGAGGAAAGAAAAAGGTCCGCAGACGTGCACAGACAAAACAAATCAACTACTACAGGGCTCACGGACCGGAAGGCCCCATTTACAAGAAAACAAACAATAAGCAAGTAATGAAAAAGAATTTACTCTCTTCCTTCCTGCTGGCCCTGATGGTACTGCTCGGAGGGATGAATGCTTGGGGCGCTGATCCAGATTTGGCGAATGGATACGTTCTGGTGAAGTCTGCAACATTTGGCACCGGAACAGATATTAATGGCGAAGGAGCATGTCCCCACAGTGCATATGAGACAGGCAACAAAAAAACTCAAGCATTAACTATTCTTACCACTCCTGAAGACGCTGCCGGTTGGATTGCTTTACAGGGTTGGTCCAATGGAGTTAGTGGAAAAGGCTGGTGGAATCGTGATGGCAACAGTCTCTATTGTGTAAACGCAACACGTAGTGCCGCTGTTTTCGGTGAAGACCTTACAACAGGCTGGCTCGTTGTATTTGACTGCAAGGGGGATGCCGCCTCCGCTTTAACACTTACCAATGGAGATGGCAACCCTGATGGTACATTTACCTATACCAAAAGTGAGAACGGAAAGTCTTATTTCTGCACTATCAATGCAGACGCAAATGCCTATGTTGGATTTTGCGGCATCAAGAACTCGCAAGGTATTTTAAAAATTTCTGTTTACAAGCCAAAGAATTCAAACGCTGGTGAAGTCAAAGATATTGCCGCAACACTTGATCATACTGCTGGCGCCCAATGGGGCAAAAACACTGGTGCATCCACTGTAGATGCAGAAAAAGAGCACTATAACTTTGATGAAGCTAGTGGTACTTGGGCAGGTTGTGCATACGCAAAATTCTCTTTCACCATCCCTGATGGTGCAACCATCAACAAAGCCACACTGACTTACAACATAAACCAAGGTGGAAAATATGGTCGTGATGAGATCATATACTACATGAAGAAAGGCTTCGATATCGACTGGGGTACTTTTGCCGGCCAAACCGGAACAGACTTGCGTAATGCCGGCGACCGTGCTGGCAAGGCTGTTGAGAAATCAGCGACCGGTGGTACAGGTGACCGCAATGACCTAAAACAGAGCGTCACCGATGCCGTAAAAGCCATCTATGCTGAAGGACAAAATTACATTATCCTTCAGTGGACGGGTAATGCAGGTGGTGCCGATTTGTATGGCAAAGGCTCTGCTAAGGCTCCGACGCTCGTTTTGAATGTTACACTTCCTGCAGAAGGAAATGTCAAACTCCCCCAGAACCTGACCTTCCCCGACTACAACACCGCTGAGAATGCCAGTTATCTGGCAGACGACGACCATGAGTGGACAGCCAAGAAGGCTGGCGGCGTTTGGACCTTCCGCGGTTTCAACAACCAGAACAACGCCTGGAACTACATCGCTTGCGGTCGTAAGAACACAGCCGTGGTCTCCACCATCACCACGCCGGTTATTGCTGACGAGGCATCGAACATCGTGATCACCGTAGACGCTACAGCCAATGTGGAGAAGGCCGAACTGATCGCCATCGATGAATTCGGCACGGAAAGCGAGCCTATCGCCATTGAGAACTGGCAGGCTGGCGACGTGAAGGTAGAATTCGCCGGTGAGGCCGGTAGCCAGTACAAGATTGTCATCTACAGCAAGGCCGGTGCTAACGGTAGCACCAAGATTTCGAAGATTGGCATCTATGCCGACAGCGAGGCGTTGAAGGAAGCCAAGGCACTGGTGAAAGAAGGTGGTGTGGCCGTAGGTAAACTGCAGGCTGCCATCGAGGCCGGCGACGAGACCGCTCTGGCTGCTGCCGTTGAGCAGTTCAAGGCCGACAATGCCGACGTTGACGGCCAGAAGGCCACCGAGGTTTACGCTGCCCTGCTGGAGGATATGAAGGCAGAGATTGCCAAGGCCAAGGCCCTGCTCACCGAAAAGCCCGAGGAGCCTGCTGCCGCTGCCCGTCGTGCTTCTGCAGAAAAGATTGCCGCCCTGCAGGCTGCCATCGAGGCTGCCGAGGCCACGCTGACCAGCGACATGCTGAACATCAACGACCTGAAGACCGAGATAGCCAAACTGAAGGCTGCCGAGGAGGAGTTCCTTAACGAGGACCAGACCGTTGTCTACTACAAGGAGAACTATGAGATTGGCGGCAACACCACTGGCTGGTCAACTTCCGTCGGTGGCCGTTTCGACCCCGCCATCATCGAGGCTGACGGCAACCACTTCCTCAGTGTCAACCAGGATACCCGCAACAACAACGGCTGCGTGGTGACCGGCACCGTGCTGAAAGACGTCATCGAGGCCGGTAAGGACTTCACCATGACCTTCGACCTGAAACTGGGCAGTTCGAACAACCAGACTCCTACCTCTCTGGAGATTAAGGATGCCGACAACGCCGCTGTCGTCTTCTCACTGACCGCCACCGGCTCTAACGTCACCACCTGGAAGGTGAACGGCACCGACCTGACCGTGACGCTGCCTAACTCAGGCTCCCATGGCATTGCCGACATCACCTGGAACACCGTTCAGGTATCTCGCTCTAACGGTCTGACCTATGCTACCATCACCAACAAGGAGACCGGCGAGGCTATCCTCGAGCGTACCGCTATCGAAAGCAGCGAGAAGGGCGGTTTGGGCAACATCGTGTTCACCACCCGTCGTTACAACGCGAACTTCGCTATCGACAACATTGTGGTTCGCGACATCGCTGCCGGCGACGTTCCCGAGATTACTCCCGCTGAGTACTCAATCAAGTATGTCAACGAGAACAACGACGAAATCGCTGAGACTATCGTAGTGAAGTCGTTTGTTGGTGCCGAGGTGAAGGCCAATGCCGCACAGACAGCCCCTGCCTACATTGGTGAAAAGAAGTTCCTCTACAAGGAAGGCAACAATGCCATCACCCTGGTCGAGGATGCCACTAAGAACATCATCACACTGGTCTACCGTGAGGCCAAGACCTTCAAGTACACGATCAACGCCGTTGACGACGGTCTGGGTCTGATCCAGGTTCTGAAGGAAGGCGCCGAGTACGAGCAGGATGTCGTCAAGTCCTCTTGGCCGATCTATGTCAACAACAACGGTACCCTCTTCACCAAGGGTGCTTCTAACAAGCAGTACTTTGAGAACATCACGCTCAACCAGGACAACATCGTCAAGGACTACGAGTACACGCCTACCGAGATCAATAACGTCATCTTCATCACCGAGGGTGAGGACATCAAGGGCGCCTCGATCATCAGTTCCGGCAACTCTGAGGCCCGCAGCAGTAACGCTGCCTCTGCCTATGCTACCGAGGACCTGAAGATTGTCCGTCTGAGCGCCGGCGACTACACCATCAACGGCGTGGCCTGCTGTCCTTCGAGCGGTGGCGGCACCATCACCATCACCGACGGTACCAACACGATCCTGTCGATTACCGGTAACAGTTCTAACTGGTCAACCGCTGAGGCCAACTTCACCCTGACCGAAGAGACCGACATCATCTTCGCCCAGAGCGGCAGCGCCAACAACGCCATGCTCGACTTCCTCTATATCCAGAGTGAAAACGGCCAGGTCGTTGAGGAACCCGTGGCTGAAGGCCCCATCTACTCTTGGGAGTCTGTCGACGGCACACCTGTTGAGCAGGGAGGTAAGATCACCTACGAGAATGGCGACGGCGACCGTCTGAACTATCAGAATGCTGACTACTACACCATCTGCCTGAACGGCAAGAAGGCCAACATCAACGATGAGACCGCTTCGGCCAACGCCGGCTATATGCTGGTGACCCTCGACCAGGCCCTCAACGCCGGCGACCAGATTAAGATCACAGCCTACGTCAACAAGAACGCCAGCAAGGTGTCGAGCGCATACATCCTCTTCGAGAATGGTGCTGAGGCAGAGAGCGAGGCCTTCGGTGACGAGTCGAACATCGACGCTACCTTTGGCAACGCTCCCACCACGAAGACCGTCGAGGTCAGTGCTGAGGCTGCCGGCAGCAAGTCGTTCAAGATGACGCGCGGCCAGACCGGTACCAACCTCTTCATCACCAAGTTGGAGATTGTGAAGGCCGCTGGTCCTGCCACCGGCATCAACACCGTCAAGGCTAACGCCTTCGAGAACGGTGCCATCTACAACCTGCGTGGCCAGAAGGTGACGAACCCGACCAAGGGTCTCTACATCATCAATGGCAAGAAGGTCGTGATTAAGTAAGAAACAAAAAAAAACAGAAAGAGTTCCCCTGCCACCTCGCTGTGGCAGAGGAACTTTTTTTATTCATTTATTTGGCGGATTCAAATAAAGTCAGTATCTTTGCACCAAAAGAGACAAAAGGCAGGCATGGCAGAAAAAAGAGGATACGGCATTGGCCTACAGACCTTTAAAGACTTCATCGAACGAGAGGCTGTCTACGTGGACAAGACGGCCTACGTTTACAAACTGGCACAGGCGAAAGGGAAGCATTTCTTTCTCAGCCGTCCCAGACGATTTGGCAAGTCGCTACTCATCAGCACTCTGACAGCCTATTTTGAAGGTAAGAAAGAACTCTTCAGAGGACTGGCCATCGACCAGATGGAAACTGAATGGAAAGAATATCCCGTCATACGCCTCGACCTGTCAAATGGAAAATACTATGAGTTTGAACAGGTGCATAGCATCTTGGGCAAACTGCTGGAAGAATACGAGCACAGATGGGGTATTACAGACATTCCCGACCCCTACCGCTACGGCGAGCGTCTTACCACCATTATCAAGACAGCCTACAGACAGACCGGCAGGGAAGTTGTAATCCTGGTCGATGAATACGATGCGCCGATGTTGGACAGCATCGCTAACCCGGAACTGCAAGACCGCATCCGCGAACGAGTCCGTGATCTTTTCTCACCCCTCAAAGCACAGTCGCAATATTTGCGATTTGTTTTTCTGACAGGCATCTCAAAGTTCTCGCAAATGTCGGTATTCAGCGAACTGAACAATTTGCGCATTCTGACCTTTGACCCTGAGTATGAAGGTATCTGTGGCATCACTGAAGAAGAACTGATGACACAACTCAAGCCCGACATCGAATGGCTCAGTAAATCCATTAGCAAATATCTGCCCAGCACCTATGATGGGACGGTAGCAGAACTAAAACGCTGGTACGATGGTTACCACTTCTCACGCCAGATGACAGACATCTATAACCCATGGAGCCTGTTCTATGCCTTTGACACCGGATGGATAGACAACTACTGGTTTGCAACCGGCACGCCATCATCACTTATTCAGATGCTTAAGGTTAAGCAACTAAACTTGAGCGAACTGGAGAATGTGGAGGCGGAATTAGAGGTGTTCGATGCCCCTACAGAGCGAATCAACGACCCTATACCGGCACTCTACCAGAGCGGCTACCTCACCATCAAAGCCTACAATCCCATCAACCATCGCTTTACTCTTGGGTTCCCCAATCAGGAGGTTTACCGTGGATTTGCCCGTTGTCTGTATCAGTATTATTGTGAAGACTACGTGGGCAGCCACAACCAAATGAGTATTGCGTTCGGAGACCTACGGTTTAAGAAGATCACATTCGAGCAGTTTATCGGAGCCTTGCAGAAATGGTATGCCGGCATTCCTTACAGCATCACAAACAAGAACCGGAATGAGCAGTTCTTTCAGTCATTGTTCTACTCTTTGATGGCCGGTGTGGGAGCCGATGTACATGCAGAAGATCAGACATCCGATGGACGTATGGATATCTCTCTAAAATTGCCAGATGCCATTTATATCATAGAGTTCAAATACGACAAGACGGCAAACGAAGCCATCGAGCAAGTAAAGGAAAAGAAATATGCCGTTCGTTTCGCAGCCGACCCACGCCCTGTCTATGCCGTAGGACTGAACATCAGTTCCGATCACCGAACGATAGACTCTTATGAAGTGACAAGACTCTGAACCTATTCAGGGCGACAATCTTCTATTTTACATACTTTCCCCTGTCTTTTGGCCGGCTTTGGCACAAAAGTGATAATACATGATACAAAACGGAAAGCACGTTCTATGATTAATATGTACCTTTGTCCCGTGAAAATCATATTTACCTAATTATATTATAAATTAAAAGTAGTTTTAACATGAAAATCTTTACTAAGTTATGCCTCACGCTGCTATGCATCATGGCGGGTGTGGCGAATGCGAATGCTCAAGACAAGGTCTATGCGACCTTTGCGAGCCCTTCTGGAATAGCATGGGATGCCACCAATATGACATTCTCGTGGAATACTCCATGGGGTAACCAACTTCATAACATTGGTTTACCCAATGGCGATTTGAGCAGTTATGAGACCTTGGTCGTAGATTGCGAAATCCTCGAGGGCGACAGTTATCGTTTTATGTTCTATGCAAATGGAAAAGGAACGGATGCAGGTGGAGCTACAGTCGTATCGACCAGTGGAGAGCATTCTTATAAACTCTCTGAATTTTCAATGGACCAAGCCTATTTGACGGATTGTAGTGAAATTTGTCTGTCTGGCAACGGTGGAAGTGGTAAGGTTAAGGTTAATAGTGTCTATTTGGTTAAAGCAGCCGATCCGCTTGGCGGATACAAGGATGCCTTGAAGAAGAGTATTGCTAAAGGCAAGCAGACCAACGACATTGCCTATACTGTTGGCTCCTTCTCCTTGCTGACAAACGCCATTTCTGCTGGTGAGACGGCACTGGCTGACGCAGGGGCAACCGAAGAAAGCCTGACTGCTGCATCGACAGCCATCGACAATGCTATTGCCGGATTGAAACTGAAGAGCGGCTACAGCAATCTGACGGCTGAAATGTTCCAAAACCACACCGCTCAAGGCCAGCCTGGTACTGGTGCTGTGTGGTGTGCTTACGATGTATTCAAGTCCACAGGTATGCCTTATGGCGACGGCAACGTATTCTGGCTGAACTATGCAGACCTCTCTGCTTATGAGAAACTCATCGTCACCACGACTTCCGGTACCGGTTCTCCCCGTTTCTGCATGAACCGCACGGAAAACTATGCTCAGGATAATAATGATCCCGCAACAACAAAATTCATCGATATTGCCATTGGCAATGGAAAATGGGGTGCTGATGCCTACCTCACGAAGGATGGTAATGTCTATACGATCGATTTGAAGAAGATGGTGGAAGAGAGAGGTATCGCCTATCTGCACAGTATGAAGACCGTGGGCGGCAACATCACCGTCACTGGCATGTATCTTTACAAGTACGAGCCGCTGGCTGAAGACCAGATGCCTCAGGAACTGACATTCCCCGACTACAACAACGAGCCTGTTGCTAGTTACACGACAGAATGGACCGCCGATGTCGAGGGCAAAGTATGGACCTTGAACGGTTTCAACAACCAGAATAATGCATGGGATTACGTGGCCTGCGGTCGTAAGAAGGAGACCACTGTCGCCACCATCACCTCTGCCCCGATCTACGCCGAGGTAAAGGATGTGGTGCTCTATGTCGGTGAGCGCAAGAATGTAGAAGAGGCCACCGTCGTGGTGAACGACGAATTCGGATTCCCTGTCGACACCATCGACGTGACCGACCAGTTCCTGGCCGGCTACACAGAGATTCAGGCCACGCCGGAGGAGAGCGGCAGCGGCTATTCGTATGTCATCACCATTAAGAGTGCTGCCGGTGCTAATGGTTCTACAATTATTAATAAGGTGGGACTCTACGGCGAAAAGCAGTATGTCAACGAACCCGCCCTGCTCCGCGAAGCCAAGGCCGAACTGGAGGCAGAGATCGCTAAGGCCAAGACGTTGGCAGAGAGCGGCAAGACCTATGGTCTGGAGGCTTTCCAGGCTGCCATCGATAAGGCCGAGGCTGCCCTGGCCAACGAAAGTCTGAAGTCTACTGAGATGAAGGCCGAGACCGCAGCCCTGCAGGCTGCTGAGAAGACCTTCGAGGAGGCCAAGGAGCCCGTTGTCGAAGTGACCTACTTCACCGGTGCCGACGGCAGATACTATCTGAAGAATGTGGCCAGCGGCAAGTTCTGGGGTGCAGGCAACGAGTGGAGCACCCGCGCCTCACTGGTGCAGCATGCTGAGTTCGTCACCCTGAAGGCTCAGGAAGACGGCACCTACACCATGGACTCTCAGGTGAGAAACGGCGGTGACCGCCACTTCTTCGACGGCGACTATATGGACGCAGCCCCCATCAACCTGACCATCATCCAGAAGAGTGCCGGTGCAGAAGAGACCGCCCTCACCGCAGAGATGTTCCACAAATGGGACGGCATCGGTGCCGACGCACAGGTTGCAGAAGAGAATGCCAACCCCGTCTTCGATTTGAACAAGAATCTGAATTCAGGTGCAACCGTCTATGGCAACCCCAGCGTGGTCTATCTGACATACGCCAACCTGACCGGCAACGACCAACTGGTGATTGAAGGTACTCCCGGACTGCAACTGCGTGTCCTGTTGAACCGTCTCGAAGTCGGTAATGGCGGCGGCGATGGCAATGGCGGAGCACTCGTCGAGAAGAATCCTGTCATCGGCGAAAACGGCAAGGCCGAGGTCGACCTGACCGAACTGGAAGTGGCTCACCTGAATGCCATCAAACTGGGTTGGGGTAGCCCTGCCGGACAGATCACCAAGATTTACGCCGTGAAGGGTGGTACCGGCACACCGACCTACACCATCGCTAATGGCGACAAGTGCTTCGGCTACGATGGCGAGACCACCGTGCTGGGCAAGGAAGTGGCTGCCGACAGCGAGAACGCCCTGTGGGAGATTCTCACCGAGGAGGATATGAAGGCCACGCTTAACGATGCCAGCAAGGAGAACCCCGTCGACGCTACCTTCCTGATTCTCGACCCTAACTTCAGCCGCAACAACCGCTTCGGCAAGGGTCTGACCTCAAAGAGCAACGGCAACGACCGTAATGCCGACCTGGAGCCCGCATGGACCTTCGAGGCTACCAACAAGGACAATGCCGGCGAGAACACCAACTTCTGCGTAGAGTCATGGCATGCCACCTTCACCCTGGCCCAGAACATCGAGAATGTGCCCAACGGCCTCTATGAGATGAACGCACAAGGCTTCTACCGCAACGACAATGCCGAGGTGAAACCCGCACTGCCCTACTTCTACATCAACGAGCAGAAGCGCGACTTCCCCGTGAAGAGCGGCGAAGAGAACAGCATGAGCGACGCTTCGAAGTCGTTCACCGCAGGCCTCTACCAGATTGAGCCGGTCAAGGTGGTCGTCACCGACGGCAAGATCACCTTGGGTGCCAAGAACGAGGAGGGTCTGGAGTACTGGTGCATCTGGGACAACATCGAACTGACCTACCTGGGTGCCGCCACTGAAGACGACATCGTCGCTACCGCCATCAAGGACGTAGAGCAGAAGCCGGCTTTCGAGAATGGTGCTGTCTACAACCTGCGTGGCCAGAAGGTGCAGAACCCGACCAAGGGCCTCTACATCATCAATGGCCGCAAGGTCGTGATTAAGTGAGCGAAGAACCGAACTCGTTCGAGTTCTTCCGAACGTGAACGAACTCGAACGTAGTTCAAGGTCGTGATTAAGTAACGGCCGGTTAGAACTTCAGGACTCCCCTGCTGCAAGACTGTGGCAGGGGAGTTTTTTTACGTTTGGAGGCTTCAAACGGTGCGTTTGGAGGCTTCAAACGATGCGTTTGGAGGCTTCAAAACAGAGGTTTGGAGGCTTCAAACAATAAAAAAAAGAGGAAACTATTTGGAACTTACGAGATAAATGTTTATCTTTGCAGCGGATATATAACCGATATGAATATTCTACAAAAAACAATTTATTAACAAAAAACTATTTTTATGAAGAAATTATTTACTTTACTAACGCTCATGCTATGCTCCATTGGAGTGTCGTGGGCAGCCGCGGTAGGTGACCTAGTCACTATTACCTCGGACTACACGTTCATTGCGGATGACATTACGGCCAATGGAACGACAAAACTTACAGCCAACACTCTCTATGATTCTGGCCGTATTTTTGCTCCCACAGCCAATTCTGTTGCAACGAACAAAGGAAAATCGACTATTAACGATGTCGAGCACCTAAACTCTCTTCGGTTAAAAAACACCCAAGACCAACTTTGTTTTAAAGTAGATAAAGCATGTACTGTTACATTCTATACTCAGAGCCATGCCGACCGTGGTATTCAAGTTGGTTCTTCGGCTGGAGGTACACAATATGGAACAGAACCTGTGAACACGACCGAATGGTCATGCGAAATTCCGTCTGCCGGAGTCGTTTATTTATCTTCTTTTAACGGAGACTTTTATTTTGCCGGCTTTAAGGTTACTTTCCCTGCAGCACCCGGTGGTGGTGGCAGCGGAAACACAGCAACTGTCACCAAAACAATTTATTCATGGGAATCTCCCAGCGGAACTGTTTCAGAAACAGGCGGTACTGCCAGTGCCGACGATGGTGTTCTCAATCAGACAAGCAACACCATCGATGGAACATATTATGTGATGAAGTTAGCCGGCAAAGAAGCAAACCTTCCTACCGGAGCAGTAACCATTAATCTGAGCAACCCATTGGCTGAAGGCGATATCATCAATATCACCGGTTTCCAGAACAAGAATGCTACAGATAAGACTGTCACCCTCTATATGGGTTTTGACAAAGGCGATGCCATCAAAGATAATGCAAACTGGAAGAATCTTATCAACGACGCTACCTATGCCAATGCAGAGAAGCCTGAGACGAAGTCGTATACCGTCAGTGCCAAGAATGCCGGCAGCAAGGTGATTACGTTAACCCGCAACGCCGCCGGTACTAACCTCTTGATCAGCAAGATTGAGATTACTCGCGAAGAGGCTGCCCCAGCCACGATTTCCAAGGACGTGACGTTCGACTTCAACGCTTCTACCCACGCCGTGTCGGCCAGCGCTTCTACGGATGGCGACATCCTCAGCGACGAAATCCTCACACAGGACGGTGTCACGCTGACTATTTCTCCAAAGACATCCGGTAATACTGAGAACAGATACTGGAATACAGCCAATGGTCCTCAATTGCGTATGTACAGTGGAACCATCACTATCTCTGCCCCCAGAAAGACCATCACCAAGATTGTGGTCAACAATAGCAAATGGAATACCGGTAACACATTCAACGAAGTAGCAGCCGCAAAGGGCGAATGGACAGGCAGTGCCAGCCAGGTGACTCTGGCCATCGCAGCCAACACCCAGATTAACAGCATCGTGGTCACCCTGGAAGAAGGTGTCGCTGCTACCATGAACACCCTTCCCCAGATCCTGACCTTCCCCGACTACAACCTGTTTGAGAACGCCAGTTACCTGACTGACGATGCCCATGTGTGGTCGGCCGACGTGAACGGTGCCGTGTGGACCTTCCGCGGCTTCAACAACCAGAACAATGCTTGGAACTACATCGCTTGCGGTCGTAAGAGTACTGCCGTGACCACCACCATCACCAGCCCGAGAATGGGTGCCGTAGTGAAAGACATGGTGTTCACCGTCGACGAGACTGCTAACGTAGAGAAGGCCGAACTGGTGATCTACGACGAGTTCGACATGACTGTCGGCGAACCGATTGACATCACAAGCGACTGGGCTGCCGGCGAGGTGGCCGTACAGGTTGAAGGCGACATCGACTATATCTATCAACTGGTGCTGACCAACAAGGCCGGTGCTAACGGCAGCACGAAGATTTCGAAGGTGGCCCTCTATGGCGAGGGTGGCTACACCCACATCCTGAAGGCTGCCAACATCGCCGCCTTCAACGCACTGACCGCTAACGACGTGGCCGAACTGACACTGACCGACGCCAAGGTGCTGGCCGCCGGCAACAAGAACATCATCGTTGAGGATGCTACCGGTCGACTGAACATCTACGACATCGCCCTCGACGCCAAGGTCGGTCAGGTGCTCAACGGCAAACTGATCGGTTCCTATACCCTCTACAACGGCATGAACGAGATGAAGAAGGCCGAGAAGACTGATGTCGCTGCCGTCACTATCACCGACGGTGAGGCTCCCGTGGCCAAGGCCGTGACGCTGGCCGAGGCTCAGACTGCCGACAACGCCCTGGCTCTGGTGACCATCGCCGACGCCGTGGTGAAGGTTGAGGGCAAGAACACCTACGCCGTCATCGGCGAGGAGCAGATGCAACTCTACGACACCTTCAAGAGCGGTTATAAGTTGAAGAATGGCGACAAGATCAACAGCATGACCGGTATCGTGATTCCCTACAAGGATATCTTCGAACTGGCCCCCCGCACTCTGGAAGATATGGACATTGAGGAATTCGTTGAGCCCACACCTCAGCCCCAGCCCGGCGAGACCGGCACTGCCACCTATGCCGTGCAGGTCGACGAGACCCACAAGGCCGGCGAGAGCGTCGACGTGAAGACTGCCGACGAAGAGACAGTGGCCACACTGACCTTCGGTTTCGATGGTGGACAAGACTTCAAGGCCGCAAAGGCCCACAGTGGTGTAGAGGGCTTCGTGGCCTTCACCGAGGGTAACGGTGAGAATGGTGCCGCCGATGCAGGTACCACTTATATCATCACACCGCAATACGACGGCGAGATCGAAGTGGGTGTGGTGCTCAATGCAGGCAAATCCTTCTTCGTGCTCGAAGACGGTACTGCCCTGGCCGACTACAACGGCATCAAGGTCGATGAGAAACTCTATGGCACCTATAAGTTCAACGTCGCCGCTGCCAAGACCTACAAGGTCTACTGCACCGGTTCGAAACTCGGCTTCTACGGCTTCAACTACACCTTCACCAAGCCCGCTGAGCCTCAGCCTGCCGGCAACGACCGCAAGTGGACCTTCACCGAGTGGAGTGCCGAGACCGTGGCTAACCTGAAGGCTGACGCTGCCGCTAGCAGCAGCGAGGGCTGGAGCGACATCGAGAAGAAAGACGCCACCGCGCCTACCGAGATTTCCAAGGACAACTGCTTCTGGGCCGCTACCACACCCAACGAGGACGGTCAGTTGACCGCCAACGGTGTTGTCATCGAGGAACTGAAAGGTCTGAAGTTCAATGCCGATTATACTGCTGCCCGTTCGCTGGCCATCGCCGTGAACTATCCCACCACTTCGCTTGGCGACTATGCCGGTCCTGCCTATCTGTGGCTGGGTGGCAAGAACATGGAGTGCTTCACCATTCCCAATGTCACTGCCGGTTCGACCATCACCATCGAGGTGGAGTCGCACAAGCCCACCGACGCTCGCGGCATCCGACTCTACAAGCAGTTCAATACCGCTGCCGCCCGTTCTAACCGTGCCGTCGACGAGGCCAACCTCATTGGCGAACTGATACCCACCACGAAGGAAGCCAAGACCTTCACCGTCGACGAAGACTGCGACGTGGTTGTCAAGCACACCAACGGCTGCCATATCTACACCATCGAGGTGAAGGGCACCGAGCCCGTAGGTCCTGTCGAGCCCACCATCGAGGACGGCATCTACGACCTGACTCCGGATATGTTCAAGACGTGGGACGGCATCGCCGCCGACTCGAAGGCTACTGAAGACAAGCCTCACTTCGAACAGCATGTCAACGAGAACGTGGACCGCGGAGCCACCGTCTATGGCAACGGCAGCGTCTCTTACCTGACCTATGCTAATATCACTGCTTACGACAAACTGGTCATCGAAGGTACGCCCGGTCTGCAACTGCGCGTCCTGCTGAACCGTCTGGAAGTTGGCAACGGTGGTGGTGATGCCAATGGCGGTGCACTGACCGAGATCAACAAGACCCTCGACGAGACCGGCGTTGCCGAGATCAGCCTCGCCGACATGGATGCCGCCCGTCTGAACGCCATCAAACTCGGATGGGGCAGTGCTGCCGGTGTCATCTACAAGATGGCTGTCATCAAGGGCAACATCGGTTATGTTCCCACAGGCATCAACACCGTTAAGGCTAACGCCTTCGAGAACGGCACCGTCTACAACCTGCGTGGCCAGAAGGTGACGAACCCGACCAAGGGTCTCTACATCATCAATGGCAAGAAGGTGATGGTGAAGTAACAAGAGCAATAACAAGAAGGAGTTCCCCTGCTACAGCGATGTGGCAGGGGAACTTTTTTTGTGGGGCTTCAGGGGAACTTTTTTTAGTGGCTCTTTATCTCCAGGTAGCGGTTGATGACGTCGACGGAGAGGTTTTGCGGCGTGGAGAGCAACGCCTGGATGCCGTACTGGCGGAGAGTGCTCACGATGAGACGCTGCTCGTAAAGGAACTTCTCGGCGATGACCCGCTGATAGGTGGCAAGCGAACCACGCTCCGACCCTACAGAAAGGCGGGAGAGAGTCTCACCCGAAAGGCGGGAGGCCGACGGACGACGCGAGGCGAAGTCGCGCAGTTCCTGATCCTCGAAGAAGACCACCAGCAGTCGGTGGCGGCGGGCCAACTGTCGCAGATAAGTCAACTGGCGGCGAAGGGCCGACATCGACGTGAACGACGTGTAGAGAATCAGCAGCGAGCGGTGGGTGACCCGCCGGGCCAGACCGGCCATGAGTGCCGAATAGTCCGTCTCGCCAAAGCGCGTCGTCTCAGCGTAGAGGGCCTCCTGTATGGTCTGCATCTGTCCGGCCTGACGCGATGCGGGGACAAAAGTCTCAAACTGTTCGCCAAAGGTCACCAGTCCCGCCCGGTCCTGCTTGTTGACAGCCACGAACGAGAGCACCAGCGAGGCATTGATGGCATAGTCAAGGAGCGTCATGCCGGCAAAGGTCTGCTGCATCATGCGCCCCTTGTCGATGACGGAGAACACCTGTTGCGAACGCTCCTCCTGATAGACATTGACCATGATGCGGGGCGACAGGGCTACCGAGCGCCGGGCCGTGGCACGCCAGTTGATGGTGCGGAAGTCATCGCCGGCCACATAGTCACGAATCTGCTCGAAGTCGGTGTTATGACCGATACGGCGGATGCGCTTGATGCCCATCTCCGTGAGGTTGTTGCTCATGGCCAGCAGTTCATACTGGCGCAGCATCAGATACGACGGGTAGACCTTCACGTCCTGCGGTTCACAACAGGTAAAACGCCGCTGAACCAGTCCGAGCCATGTGGAGGCAAACACCCTCACCCGGCCAAAGCCATAGACGCCGCGGCGGGTGGGGCGCAACTGGTAGCGCACCGTGGCATCGCCCCTTGTCCTGAGCATCGCCTTGAAACAGATGTCGCGCCGCTGGAAGACAAAGGGAATCTCGTCGATGACCTCCACCCGCAGAGCAAAGCCGTAGTTGCTCTCGATGCGTATCAGCACCTGATTGTCGTCGCCATTCGAGAAGCGCTGGCTCATCTGGCGGAAGGCCTGTATGCCTCTCTTGTGCCACAGCATCGCCATGTCGACCGCCACTAGGACTACCAGCAGGAGCAGACAGATGCGCCCGATGGTGAACATCAGCGGATAGACATAGCCCGATGCTATCATCAGGATGACGGCTACTAGGACGATATGGAAACGATAACGGAAATACAAAGTTATTTACAATTTAACTATTTTACTTCGGCACTTCGACTTTCTCGATGAGCCGTGTGACGGCCCGCTGGGGCGTGATGCCCTCCATCTCGGCCTCGGCCGTGAGAATGATGCGGTGCTGCAGGATGCTGGGAGCCACCTGGCGCACATCGTCGGGTGTCACGAAGTCGCGGCCTTGCAGCAGGGCGTAGGCCTTCGAGGCTTGCAGCAAGGCCACCGACGCACGGGGCGATGCCCCGAGGAATACCGCCTTGCTCTGGCGTGTCTGCTGTACGATGGCCGCCATATAGCGCAGCAGTGCCGGGTCTACAAAGACGTCGCCGAGCATCTGTCGCATCTCGATGAGTTGCGCCTTGCTGATGACGGGCTCGATGGCGTCGAGGGCCGTCAGTCGCTGGTTGGCATGATGGCGCTCCAGGATGGTGATCTCCTCGTCGAGCGACGGGTAGCCCATCGTGATCTTCATCATGAAACGGTCAGTCTGCGCCTCCGGCAGTTTGTAGGTGCCCTCCTGCTCCACGGGGTTCTGCGTGGCCAGGATGGTGTAGAACGATCCCATGGCATGGGTCGTGCCATCGATGGTCACCTGGCGCTCCTCCATCACTTCGAAGAGGGCGGCCTGCGTCTTTGCCGGAGCACGGTTGATCTCGTCTACCAGCACCAGGTCGGCGAAGACCGGTCCGGGGTGGAAGTCGAAGTCGGTGGTCTTGACATTAAACACGCTGGTGCCCAGCACGTCAGACGGCATCAAGTCGGGTGTGAACTGCACGCGGCTGAACTTCGCGTCGATGAGGCGGGCCAGCAGGCGTGCCAGCAGTGTCTTGGCCACGCCGGGCACGCCCTCCAGGAGGACATGGCCGTTGGCGAGAATGGCGGTGAGCAGCAGGTCGATGTTGTCTTCCTGCCCTACGATGACTTGTGAGATTTGCCGACGCAGCAGTTCGATGCGCTCGGAAAACTGGGTGAGGTCGGTACGTTGTTGTTGCATATTTTTGTTGTTTTTTTCTGGGGCTAATGGGGCTCATGGGGCTCATGGGGCTCATGGGGCTAATAGGGCTTATGGGCCTTATGGGCCTTATGGGCCGCAGAGGCCATTGAGGATTTTGTCGAGTTCGGCGACGAAAGATTTCATCTCCGCCTCGGTGATGACACACTCCGGGAGGACAGCCTTCTTTATATTCCTGACGACGAAAGCCAGTTCCTGCTGGTCGCTACCCGTCAGACGGGCCAGTTGTGCCAGGGTATCGGCCTCAGTGTCGCTATCCATGATGTCGAGGCCCGTCTGGCGCCGTATCACTTCGGCCGTATAGGCCAGTTTCTTCTGTAGCAGTCCCTGGTGGTTGCCCTCCTGCCAGTAGAGCGTGCCGATCAGTCGGACAAACTCACGGTTGCCGTTCTGCGGCTGCGGTATGACGGGTATGGGCCGCTGTCGGCGGCGTGCGGTGAAGACGCAGAAGAGCACGATGCCCATCATGGTCAGATAGAGTGCCCACCGCAATGGCGGATGCTGCAGGAAGACAGAGAATGGCGACTCGCTGTTCTGCGTCGTTCGGCTCAGCAAGCCCTCGCTGCGTATGACCGGCAGATGCTTCATGCGGTTCATCAGCCTGTGGATGAACACGGCCCCATTGTCGTGGCTCAGCATGGCATAGTTGGTCATCAGCAGCGGAGCAGTGAGGATGATGAGTTCACCTTTCCCTCTGCGCAGCGATACGGCGATGGTATCCTCCTGATACTTCGCCAGCGTGACAAAGGGCAGCGAGTCGCCCAACGTCACATGATAACTGATCATCGTCTCATAAGTCGTGCAGACCGTCTCCGCCGGTCGGTAGTCACCACGCTCGGTCCAACTGACAGCCTGCTTCTCCGGGGCCTTGCCCGCCAGTTGCTTGATATTAAAATTGATGTTATACGAGAATACCACGTCCAGCGTGTCCTCCCAGGCCCACATATTGCCGGTGGTAGTCACCAGCACCACGTGGCCGCTGTCGGCCAGGCTGAGCAGGTCGTCAAGATGGGCGGTGGTCAGACTCTCGTTGCAGAGGAAGAGCAAGCCGTGGGGCGTCGAGAGCGTGCTGTCGCGCCTCATCTGCCAGACGGTGTTCGGTGTCACGGTGTAGCCCCGGGGCATCGTCTGCGCCAAAACGCTGTCGAAGACCATACACCCGAAGGGCTGCGGGTCGTCGTGCAGGAATGTCGGTTTCCACTGAAAACGCTGCGGCATGCGGTATTCGATGATGACCACCACGACGAGCATCACAGCAATGAGCACGACGAACTTACTACGGCTACTCATGCGGCGCACCTCCTTTCTGTATGACGTCACGCTGAAGTGCCTTCACCTCGTCGAAGGTGGCGCAGGTGGCATCGAAATTGCCATAACGCACCAATACGAACAGCCGTGTCAAGCGACTGAACGCCGGGTCGTTGACCTGCCGCATATACTGGGTGGGCGTCTTCGACGGCTGCCACTCTATACGACCCGCGTTCTGCAGGTGCAGCAAGGTCTGCAGATAGACCAGACGGACAGCCTGCCGATAGTCGTCGTGAGCGAGCGTCTCCGCCAGTTCGGCATCGAAGTCGACACCGTAGATGCTGTCCTCCTCCACCTCGTAGTCCATCGCCTCGTCCTCCTTCTTCCCATAGAACAGGCGGGAGCGGTGTTTCCACAACAGCCACCCGATGAACAGGGCTGCCAGGGCACCCACCACCATCAACGAGTAGTAGACCACATCGTTGTCGAGGGCCGTATCGAACAGGTCCGCCAGCCACTGGTTGATGACCGATGCCAACCACTCCAGCAGGTTCTGACTGCCACCGACTATCTCACGGTCGTAGTCGTAGCGGCCGTCTGACTGCCAGGCGGCTATCTGCGTGCTGTCTATGCGGAGGGTGTCCATCGAGTTAAGTGTTAAGAGCGAAGAGTGCTTGCGTCCCTTCGGTAGCAAGCGACCAGAGAATTAAAAATTGTCGAATTCGTCGAAATGCTCGATGTTCTTGGCCACGCCGACGCCGTCTACCTTGTCGCAGGCATGCCCATACTGTATCTGGATGCCCACGGTGGTGATGACGGCCGACAAGAGATAGCCCAACACCTGGAGCACACAGGCCAGATACTCCATCATGGTGAAGAAGATGGTGTTGACGAACGAGCCGTCGAGCGTGCTTGAAGCCGTAAAGATCGCCTTAATGAAAAACAGCACGTACCAGGGTGCCATGGTGAACGACTGCAGGATGCTGGTCAGGATGCTGAACACGAACGAGATGGCGAAGATGCCGCCCCACGTGGCAAAGCCCAGACGGAGCGCCTTCCTGTAGGCAGCGAAGATAGAGATGCCGTCCTCCATCATATATATCGGTTCAGAGAGTGTCAGCGGAATGGCCAAGGCCGCCAGGGCTGCATAGAGCAGCAGCAGAACAATGACGCCCACGGCCGGATGGACAGCCATGCCGCCGCCCACCAGGAGTCCCATCAGGCCGATGACCGCCACGATTATCAGCCCCATCGCCAACACAAAGACGGCGGCACGCTTCAGGCAGGCATAGAACTCGGGCATCAACTCGTCGGCCTGCAGGTCCTGCAACCGCTCCGGCCGCGAATAGTAGAGCCGGAGGAGGGCAAAGAGCACCGCCAGGAAGACGACATAGACGACGGCGGCCACCACGATAGTGACGCCCGTGGTCATTGCGAAGCGTATAAACACCTGGTCGTCGAACTGTCCGTCGAGCAGGTTGAAATAGCCGCCCCAGAAATGGTTGACGAAGAAGCCGAGCACCAGCGCTGCGGGCAGCATGAAGTAGGTGACATACTTCAGCAGCGTGCGCCAGTTCTCACGCAGAAAACTGAAAGCCGCCGTCAACTTTTCAGAAAACGTGCGGGTCACATAAAGTTCAATTCTCGGAGTCTGTTGTTCCATGATGTCGTAAATAGGGTAATACTATATAATAATAAATAATGAACGCGAGGGAGAGCAGGATGATCGTGAGCCGCAAGCCGTCGGGCCATTCGGTGTGGCGGGTGAAGAAACTCTCGATGAATCCGGCCATGACGAAGAGGGGCACCGTGCCGACGACAATCTTCAGGCCACGCTTGGCACCGCGACGGAAGGAGTAGAGCCGCTTGTAGGTGCCGGGGAAGAGCCAGCCGTTGCCCATGGCCAGTCCGGCGGCCCCGGCCACGATGATGGCCGAGATCTCCAGTGTGCCGTGCAACCAGATGGCCAGTGCCGACGGTGCCAGCAGGCCGTACTGTGCGAAGAAGGTCTGGAAGGCACCAATCATCACCCCATTCTGAAAGAGGATGAAGCCCGTGCCGAACGAGGTGAAGATGCCCATGACGAAGGCGATGAACGACACGTAGATGTTGTTCATCGTGATGCCCACGAACATCACCCCTTCGGGCGAACCGTCGTAGACGGCCATCGGCTCGCCATTCTCGATATTGTCGATGGTCATCTCCACATACGAGTTGCCCAGGATGAGCCGGGCAAACTCCGGGTCGATGAGTTGCGACACCATGCCCACCAGTGCGCTGCAGAGGAAGATGACAAACGACAGGCGCAACTCGCTGCGGGCCTGCCACATGGTGAGTGGCACCTCCTGCGTCCAGAACGTGAAGATGCGTGTCCAGGGTTCCCGTTTGTTGCGGTAGATATTGTTGTGGATGGCCGACGCCAGGTTGTTCAGATAGAGAGTGATGCGCGACCGTGGATAGTGGGTCTGCGAGAAAGCCAGGTCGGAGGTCACGTCGATATAGGCATCGGCCACCTCGTCGGGCGTCGAGATGCCGGGGGCCTCGGCAATGGTCTCATAGCCGCGCCACTTCTCAATGTTCTGCCGGATAAAAGTGACCTCTTTCACCGCTCTAAAGAAAGTTTTTTAACCAATAATGCTGCAAAAGTAAGAAAAAAGCCTTATATTTGCAACGAAATTCCCAAAAAAGTAACGACGAATGGCACAATCGGGCATCATCACCGGACAATATGTACGCATCAGACAGGCCACGGCCAGCGTGGGCGACCGCATCTTCGCCCAAATGATAGACTGGGTGATCCTGCTGGCCTACATGATCTTCTCCGTCTGGGCACTGTCAGAAATCAAGGCCGACGAAGTGTGGACCTTCTTCATAGTCACCATACCCATGCTGTTCTACACCCTCTGCATGGAGATATTCCACCACGGCCAGAGCCTGGGCAAGATGGCGATGAAGATGCGGGTAGTGAAGCAAGACGGGTCGACACCGACGCTGGGGGCCTACGTCATGCGGTGGCTGCTCTACATCGTCGACGGACCGAGCATGGGTTTCCTGGGGCTGCTCATCATGATTCTGACCAAAGACCACCAGCGGCTGGGCGACCTGGCTGCCGGCACGGTGGTCATCAAACTGCAGAACTACCGCAAGATACAGGTCAACCTCGACGAGTACGACTATCTGATGAAGGACTATACGCCTCGCTATCCGCAGGCTGCCGACCTGTCGCTGGAGCAGATTGAGATTATCACCCGCAGCGTCAACACCCCCCGCCGCGACTTCCTGCCGCGCATCGCCCAACTGTCGGTCAAGGTACAGCAAAAACTCAACATCAGCCGACAAGAGTCTACCGATGTTGAGTTTCTGCGTCGCATCCTCCGCGACTACCAGTATTATGCACTGGAGGAAATCTGAACTGTTATATAGGCGGGAAAGTTCAGTTTATAATTCGTAGTTAAACTCACTTCAGGTTCCCCAATATGTCGCGGGTCAGTTCCTTGGTGATGGTGCGTGTGGCGGCACTCGTGGCGTTCTTCACCACCCGCTCCTTGGCCGACTTGCGGCTCTTGGTCTTCTTGCCCGACACCTTGTCGCTGACCCACGTGCCCAGCAGGGCGGCAAAGGTCGAGGTGACAGCCGTCAGCACAGCCTTCCACACCTTGCTCATGATGCCCGGCTTCTTCTTCTCCTTCGCTTCTTCAGCCTCGGCCTTGGCATCGGCCGCCTCCTGCTCCTTGGCGGCTTTGGCCGCCTCGGCCTCGGCCAACTGACGCTCCTCTTCGGCCATGAGCACCTCGAAGGCACTCTCGCGGTCAACGGCCTGGTCGTACTTTCCGTAGATACTGCTCTGGCGGATGATGTCGCTGCGCTGACCCTCGGTCACGGCCCCGATCTGACTGAGCGGGAACAGTATCTTGGCCCGCTCCACCACGGTCGGCGCACCCTTCTCGTCGAGAAATGACACCAGGGCCTCGCCGGTCTCCAGGTTCATGATGGCCTCGTCGGTCTTGAAGGCCGGGTTGGCACGGAACGTGTCGGCAGCCGTCTTCACCGCCTTCTGGTCTTTCGGTGTGTAGGCCCTCAGGGCATGCTGCACACGGTTGCCCAGTTGTCCGAGGATAACCTCGGGGATGTCGGTCGGACTCTGCGTGATGAAGTAGATGCCCACGCCCTTGGAACGTATCAGTCGGATGACCTGTTCGATCTTGTCGAGCAGCGCCTTCGAGGTGCCGTCGAACAGCATGTGTGCCTCGTCGAAGAAGAACACCAGTTTCGGCTGTGGCAGGTCGCCCACCTCGGGCAGCGTGGTATAGAGTTCGGAGAGCAGCCAGAGCAGGAAGGTGGAGTAGAGTTTGGGCTGCATCATCAGTTTGTCGGCAGCCAGCACGCTCATCACGCCCTTGCCGCCCTCGGTCTGCATCAGGTCGGCGATATTAAACGACGGCAGACCGAAGAACTTGTCGGCGCCCTGGTTCTCCAGTTGCAGCAGCGCCCGCTGGATGGCACCCACCGACGCCGAGGCCACATTGCCGTATTTCGTGGCATAGTCCTTGGCATGCTTCGACACAAAGTCGAGGGCCGACCGCAGGTCTTTCAGGTCATCGATCAGCCAGCCACGCTCGTCGGCCACACGGAACACGATGTTGAGCACGCCGTCCTGCGTCTCGTTGAGCCCCAGCAGACGGCTCAGCAACTGCGGCCCCATCTGCGAGACGGTAGCCCGCATGGGGTGACCCTGCTCGCCATAGACATCGTAGAAGCGGACGGGACAGGCTTGGAACTGCGGATTGTCTATCCCAAACTCCGGCAGGCGTTTCTCTATAAAACCGCTCATCCGGCCTACCTGCGAGATGCCGCTCAGGTCGCCCTTCATGTCGGCCATGAAGCAGGGCACGCCTGCCTGGCAGAATGTTTCGGCCATCACCTGCAGGGTGACCGTCTTACCCGTACCGGTGGCTCCCGCTATCAGTCCGTGGCGGTTGGCCATCTTTCCCACAATACTCAGTGCGCCGTTCTGGCAGTGGGCTACATAGAGCCCTCGTTCTTTGTCGTACATATTATATCCTATTTATTTTTGTCATTTCCACTTTGCAAAGATACTAAATAATTCGTAATTCTTGATTCGTTATTCACTTTTTTTATGCCGCGTCCCTTAAATTTCCACTTCCCGATTCTCTATTCTCAATTAATTATAGTATCTTTGCGGACGTAAAATCTTAAACACTAAAATAAGAAAAGGAATTATGGCATTTTTGACAAACGACAAACTGGTAATCGTTGGTGCTGCCGGCGCCATCGGTTCGAACATGGTTCAGACCGCCCTGATGATGGGTCTGACAAGCGAGATCTGTCTGTATGATATCCCCTTTGCAGCCAACGCCGTCGAGGGTGTAGCCGAAGAGATGCGCCAGAGCGGTTTCGACGAGGCTCACATCGTGGCTACCACCGACGTGAAGGAGGCCTTCACCGGTGCCAAGTACATCATCTCCTCGGGCGGTGCTCCCCGTAAGGCCGGCATGACCCGCGAAGACCTGCTGGCCGGCAACTGCAAGATAGCCGAGGAACTGGGTCTGAACATCAAGAAGTACTGCCCCGACGTGAAGCACGTGGTAATCATCTTCAACCCCGCCGACCTGACCGGTCTGGTGACCCTGCTCTACAGCGGTCTGAAACCCGGACAGGTGACCACGCTGGCCGCTCTGGACACCACCCGTCTGCAGTCGGCACTGGCCAAGAAGTTCGGTGTGAAGCAGAGCGAGATCAAGGGTTGCGCCACCTATGGCGGCCACGGCGAGCAGATGGCCGTCTTCGGCAGCCATGTGACCATCGCCGGCCGTAAACTGACCGACATCATCGGCACCGCCGAGTTCCCCGCCGAGGAGTGGGAGGAGATGAAGACCGCCGTCACCAAGGGTGGTGCGAAGATCATCGAACTGCGCGGCCGCTCGTCGTTCCAGAGCCCTGCCTACCTGTCGGTCGAGATGATTCGTGCCGCTATGGGTGGTGAGCCTTTCCGTTTCCCCGTCGGCACTTATGTGAAGACCGACAAGTACGACCACATCATGATGGCCATGAAGACCACGATGACCCAGGACGGGGCCAAGTTCGAGATGCCCCAGGGTACTGCCGAGGAGAACGCCAAACTCGACCAGAGTTACGAGCACCTCTGCAAGATGCGCGACGAACTGGTGACGCTGAACATCGTGCCGGAGATCTCGAAGTGGAGCGAGATCAACCCCAACCTCTAAGCCACACCTTGATATATAATATGAGAAAGAAGGCCGACGATGACGTCGGCCTTCCTTTTTTATCTGCAGCGGCAGCACATTGGCTTCGCCCATTTTGCGTCGCGGCTCGGCAATGCTCGAATGTGATTCGGCATTGCTCTCACCGCTTGCAAAATTCTTCACTCTTCACTTGCCCTGTTGAACAACCATACGACAAGGCCCGGGCAACACTTACACAAGCCCTTGAGGAGCGTCAGACCCGCATTGCTGTAGAAGAGGCGGGCTGCACGCTCCTCCTTCTTCTTGTTGGCAAACACCTGGCGGTTGACCACGGCGAAGGGGCGGCCCGTGCTGATAGCCTCGGCGGCATGAGCGGCCGTCAGGAAGGCGTAGTAGATGCCCTCGAAGGTCAGACGGTTGGGGAAGCCGCCGGCATCGCCTATCAATATGATATGTTCGCGCAGCGGATAGTCGATGGTCTGGGGGATATAGGCACCCAGTGCCTTCAGGTCAGGACAGCCCATGGCGCCGAGCACCTGCCGGTAGCGCTCCGGCGTAGTGGCCAGGTCGCCAAAGCCCTGCACGTCGGCCGCTGCATTGGGGAAACTGTAGTAGTAGCCCTGGCGGTAGCGGCGTGAGAGATTGCCCACCACGGGACGATTCGCCTGACTGCCGTCCATCGCCTGCCGGCCCACCTCGTTTGTACTGCTGACAGCAATCGGCGCATACTGCTCCATACAGAGAATACCGTGGCTGCTGTTCGGGTTCAGGTAACGCCGCACCCGGCTATTGGCACCGTCGGCACCCACCAGATAGTCGCAGGCCACCTGCCGACCCGACTTCAGCGTCACAACGATGCCACCATCCGTCTCCTCAATCCCTACAAGGGCCTCGTTGACGAACACGCCCCCACTCTGCCGGTAGGCGTCGAGCAAGCGGGCATCAAAGTCGCGCCGGCGAACGATGCGCAGTTCATGGCCCATCCGGAAGTCGAGCACCTGCCGGCCCTCGATCATCAGTTGCAGGCGGTGCACGGTGTTATAGTCATACGCAAACTCCGGCAGCAACCGCTGCAGCAGCCTATACGACCTGGGTGTCAGGCCGCCGCCACATATCTTGTCCCTCGGGAACGCTGCCCTGTCCACCAGCATGCAGTCCACACCGCGCTTTCGCAGCAGCAGACCACACACGGCACCTGCCGGTCCGGCGCCTGCTATCAATACTTTTACCTTTTCCATCCGTCTACTCCTATAATGTTGCTCATAATAATTCCCTCCATATTGTTAGGATGCAAAGGTACATATTAATGCTGATGTGGCAAAGTAATTTTAGAAGATTAACGCAAATCGGCCCTAAAATAAAGGCAATACGAAGAAATATGGGGAATTTTGAAAAATGATGAGTAACAAGCTAAACGCATCATTCAGTAACATCAAAACAGCATAGACAGGGTGCTTTAACGAAATCTCATCTCCATAATGGTTCCTGATTCCACAAAGGAGGAAAACCAAGAGCCGTCGGATTGACTTTGGGATATTTGGCAAGTAGAGCTTTTAATCCTCCCTTGAAATCAGATGTCGACACAATAGTCTGACACATATATGCCAAACAGCATAATTGGGCATATAGCTTCTGCTTTCTTACGGTCGGTGCATTGGAAATCCAGTTCAAAGGTAATTTAGCAGGCATCTTTGGTTTCCATGGATAACGCCTGTTCCAAGTTCTTGCATGGTGAGCGCAACAATTTCGTAGCACTGTAATACTGCGAATCCAACTTTCAAGATACGTATATTGCGGCAGGCCAAAATCCTTTGCCACGAACTTCTTCACGGTGACCTCGGCAAAGTTCTCGTATGTCTTCGACAATACTCCGAAAGACGCTACCTCCAGCGTTTTCCATACTGGCGGTAAAATGGGATTGTCGTATCTGTCAAAGAAATCCTGTATGAAGTCTTCTTTTGAACGGTTCACTTCATTCCATTCTTTCTGCAAGGTTGTATTGAAGATGGATTTATCCTTGAACATGTTACGGTTGAGAAACCAGAATGTGCCATGAGACATAGAGAAATGATGGATGATACGACTGCGAAGAGCTATCTCCACGTCTTGAATGGCGGTGAATATCAGGCTGCGCAGTTCCTTGTCAAACTGATACAACTCAATAATCTGGTCAAAAGAAGTACCTACGGCATATTGATGGGTTGCAGGATCAATCTCAAACGGCTGCAAATAACATGCAAAACGAAAATAGTTAATGCTGCCAAGGTATTCTATAGCTTGATTATCATCACCCACTACCAAGCCTCGATTCTTCAGTTCTGCCAACTGGCATGCCTTGCTTATCGGTCTATTTGTATATGTTGCCATCATTCAAAATCTTAACCTTATATAAAAAACGAAGTCCCACCGTGGTACGCATTGTTAAGAGGCGTGGTGGGAATTGTTGCCACAAAGGTACGACTTTTTTCTGAATAAACAAAGTTTTTGGCAAGAAATCTTCAAAAATGACTAAAAAAAGAAGGATTTTCCATGCCATTCCAAGTGAAATGACACAGAAAATCCAAAGAAAAGACAAGAACAAACATTTTTCTAATGTTTAACATGCCTAACAGATACATCTTTCATACAACTTGCGCCGTTTTGCCCTCAAAATCGGCGCAATCAGCGCAAGCAAAGCATCATCTATCTGTTCAACATCAGGAAGCAGGGTGTGGAGGTTGTAATTGTGATGAAGCGAAAAGGCAGTAGGGACATCAAGGACATACAGGGACTCCGTTTCACGAAAGACGGTCTTACCTTCAAAGCCTCACAGATAAAACGCGACCTCACATTCGCCAATATCGTCAGGTATCTGGATGGAAACGCAAATAAAGAACAGGAGACCAAGACTGGTTATCAGCAGCAAACAAGCCAAAGTTGCCAGCCCAGACAAGAACAAGGACCAGAACGGCAGGAGCATCATGATGAATCCCAACAGCACTCTTTCAGTTCATCTATCGGCATACCATCATTGGGATTATTCGACACAACGAATCCTGTCTATGACCCCGAAGATGAAGCCTTTCGTCGCCAGATGCAGCGTAAGAAAAAGAAGACGAGTCAATTAAAATTGTAGTAATGAGGATAGGGGGCGTTTGTCCCTCATTCCTTGTAATGTCTTATAGTAATGCCATTTTTATCATTTATATAAATGTCAGTTTCTTCATCTTTTGTCAAACCACAAAGTAATATCCATTTGCCATTTTCTGATATTATTGAGTGCAAAGGTACAAAAAAGAATCGGAAAAATTTGTTTTTCACTTTTATTCACTTTTATTTAACGGTTCTGACATAATAAAGTGTCCACAGAATTTGGTTATTTCATACCTTTGCACCGATGAAGAGCCGTTAAAACGGCTGGTGGCTTGGAGTCACGAGTTCTTTGAAAGCAATTCATTGCAGAACGTGGAATTGAGAACGGTTGCCAAATCGTAACCCGCGACATTTCCCAATCCCCCGAACTGCCTTTATACAAAGAAAGATTGCTTTTTCTATCCAAATTACATAATAATTTTGGAAAACAAAACTTTTTGCCTTATTTTTCCCTGTATTACGGGATTATTCCCAGTGGTTCGTTGAGGATGTCGAGGCGTACAAACGGAAAAACGCTGCATGATGTGAACGCAAAAATTCACAAAAAAAAATTTTTCTTCAAAAATAACGTCACAACGTCACTTTTGCCTCTATCATGCTGATTCATAGGGCGTTAGGTGGTGACGTTACATGGTGACGTTTCGTTTGAAACGTCACTTTTTGGGGTGTAGCACCTCCTTTTACCCCTCTGTTTTAGTCTAACTTGCTGATAATAAGGCAGTTCCTAAGTGTTTAAAAAATAGAAACTATTTGTTTCCATAGGAGAAACTAATTGTTTCCACTATGGAAACTGTTTGTTTCAATTTTTGAAATGGTAGTGAAACAAAATCATTGCGACCTCAAGAAACGTAGAAAAAAAGTGGACAAAAGGCCATTTTTTCGTCAAAAAGTGACGTTTCAAACTTAACGTCACCACCTAACATCACCGCCTAACACACTATGTATCAGCGCGATAGAGGCAAAAGTGACGTTGTGACGTTATTTTTGAGATTTTTTTTTATTTTTTGTGAATTGAAATAAAAGTCGTACCTTTGCAGGCAGTTATGGCATTAATCAAATCGTATAAGGGTCTGGAGCCCCGGTGGGGCAAGGACTGCTATTTCAGTGAGAACGCCACGATAGTGGGCGATGTAGTGATGGGCGACCAGTGCTCAGTATGGTTCAACGCGGTGGTGCGTGGCGACGTAGCCCCCATCCGTATCGGCGACCGGACGAATGTGCAAGACGGCTCTTGCATCCATGTGACCCATGAGACCGGTCCGACACATATCGGCAGCGATGTGACCATCGGCCACAATGTGACGGTGCATGCCTGCACCATCCACGACGGAGCCCTGATCGGCATGGGGTCGACACTGCTCGACGGCTGCGAGGTGGGCGAGGGAGCCATTGTGGCTGCCGGTGCGCTGGTGCTGCAGAACACGAAGATTCCGCCCCGCGAGATCTGGGGCGGCGTGCCGGCGAAGTATATCAAGCCGACACGGCCGGGGCAGACGGACAATGCCGCCCACTACGTGGAGTATGCAAAGGAGTATATGAAATAAGAAGGATTACGCGAGTGACAGGGTGAACACGAAGCGGGCTCCCGAGGTATAAGAGGTGTCGAGCACCACATCGCCGCCCAGGCGGCGAGCCAGGCTGCGGGCCACGGCCAGACCGATGCCCGTACCGTCGTAGTACTCGTCTAACTGTACAAATTCGCCAAAGATATGTTCTGCCTCCGAACGGGGCACGCCGATGCCCGTATCCTCGACCACGAAACGCACCACGCCCTCAGACTGCGATACCGTCAGCGTGACCCGTTCCCTCCGGTCGGAGGTCTGTGCCGTCTGTGCCAGATAAGCCTCTGCCGGCCGTGTGAACTTCTTCGCATTGTCGAGCAGCAACTCGAGGATGCGCACCGCCGAACACTGATTGGTGTGGAACGCCACATCGGCTCCGGCCTCCGTCTGAACGGCAAAGGCCACGTGCTGCGCCTCGTCGATGCCTGAGGCCATGACGGCCTCGCGGGCTATCAGCAGCGGTGTCACCTCGTCGGTACGTTCGAGCACGGTGTGACTGCTGACCTCCGACAGTTCGAGCATCTTGTCCACCAGTCCGGTGATGCGGTCGGTGCTCTCCACCACCTTGGCCGACGCCTCCGCCTTGTCGGCATCGCTCAGCAGGTTGCCGGGGGCTGCCAGCAGTTGTGTGAAGCCACTCAGGATATTCAGTGGTGTACGGATCTCGTGCGATATCTGTTTGATGAAGGCACTCTTCATCCGTGTCGACTCCTCGGCCCGGGCATTGGCTATCTGCAGGGCGTCGTTTTTCTCTGCCATCTGGTCGTAGGCCAACTGCAGCCGTTTGCTCAGCAAGTAGCGGTTGACGCTGAAGATGATCAGGAAGAGGAAGGTGAGCACGGCCAGCAATGCCCACACCCAGGTGGGTATGCGGATGGCATCGAACGTAGACACCACGTCCTGTCCGTAGACCTCGTCGATGAGACCCTCGGCCTCCATCCGTTTCAGTTCGGCATTGATAGAGTCTATCAGTTCGGCATTCTTGCTGGCATAGCAGTATTCGCGCGGCTCGAGCGACAGTTCGTCGGCCTGCAGCAGTTTCTCGAGATGCAACTGGCTGATATTGTATTTGGCCTGGAAGCGGTAGCAGATGAGTCCGTCGTATTCGCCCTTGGCCAGGTCGACGAAGGCCTGGCCAAGGTCGGTGATGGAGTCGCCCACGGCCTCCGACTCCTTGAGCATGGTGCCGATAGGCCGTGACTTCATATAGGCGATGCGCTTGCCCTTGAGGTGGCGGAAGTCGAACTCGGTATAGTCGGCCTTACGGTAGACGATCTGGTAGTAGAGCCGGAAGACGGCGTTGGAGTAGTTAGTGGAGTTCTTACGGTAGGGCGAATAGACCAGCATGCCGAGGTCGAACTCGCCGCTGCTGACGCCGGGCGACATCTTGTTCCAGTGGTTGGGCGAGAAGGTGAAGGGGATGCCCATGCGGTTCATGAGCAGTTTGGTGAACTCCACATCGTAGCCACAGGGTGTGCCGTTGTCGTCGACATACTGCAGCGGTGCATAGGCGGCGTTCATACCCATGACGAGGCGGTGGTCCTTCGAATAGCCGAAATGCTCGGCCATGCCCCCGCCGGAGCCCCCCGCCGTCTGTCCCGAATCGGGGAGGTGGCTACAGGCGAAGAGGGCCAGCAGCAGGAGTACGTAGGTAAGATGGGTTATGGTTGACTTCATTGACAGCAATGTTCTACTATTTATGCTTCTCGTAATAGTCGAGTGCCAGTTTGACGTTCGCCTTGACGGCATCGCTGGAGAAGGTGGCTCCGGTGCGTCCGTCGACGTCGGCCTTCTTGGCATCGGCGACCTTCATGCCGTCCCACTTGTTCTGCAGGTGCTTCTTCGCGGCATTCCAGTATTTGGGCGTCTCCTGGTTGGGCAGGAACTCTATCTTCTGAATCTTGTTCTTACGGATATAGACCTTCAGGGGCGTTGGACCGACATATCCGTCCACGTTCTTACCCAGTTCGGTGGTATTGACGACATAGGCTCCGTTCTCCCTGGTCATCACGTTGTCCTTTTGCTTGGCACTCGTCAGCAACATCATGGCTGCAACGGCAGCGCATATAAATAAATACTTCTTCATATCGTAATAATGCATTGTCTAAAATCTTCTTTATCGTTCTCCCCCCTCCTGTTGGAGAGAGGCCGGCGATGAGCCTTTCAATGTGGCCACCACATACTCCGACTGTGTGCCGATGCGAAACTTGCCGCCCCAGATGCCGATGCCGCTGGAGACATAGTAGCGGGTATGGCCACGCCGGTGCTCGCCCCACGAGCATTCGTAGACGTGGTCTGTAATCCACGAGATGGGCCACACCTGACCGCGGTGGGTATGACCGCTCAACTGGAAGTCGATGCCGGCGCGCTCGGTCTGTTCCAGATGGTAGGGCTGGTGGTCGAGGAGGATGGTGTAAGGCTCCTCTGCTGGCTCCGCCGAGGTGGAAGGCCCCTCTGCCGGCTCCCCCGAGGTGGAGAGTTTTTGGCGGAGGTTGGCCATGATTTTGCCTAAGGACTGGCGGTGGGGGTTGGTGCGGTCGTCGCGGCCGATGATGCACAGGTCGCCCACCACCTCGGCGGTGTCGCGCAGCAGATGGATGCCGGCATCGCGGTAGAACTGCTGTGCCTGCGGTTCGCCGGTATAGTATTCGTGGTTGCCGAGACAGGCATAGACGGGGGCCTGGATGCGTAGGAAGTCCTCGGCCATGTTCTCTTCCACCAGCGGACGGATGCTCATGTCGATGATGTCGCCGGCGATGAGCACCAGATCGGGCTGTTCAGCGTTGATGAGGTCCACCCACCGGCACAGTTCGGCCTTCGGGTTGTGGTAGCCTAGGTGCAGGTCGCTGAGCATGACCAGCCGCAAGGGTTTCGCCAGCGGCTTCGTGGTGGTCAGCGTCAGGGTCGCGCGTACCTTATTATTATAATGGATATTAGCCAACAGGAAAATGGCGAAGATGGCCACCGTGAGGATGGCCGTGGTATAGAAATTGTGGCAGAGCCACTCTCGGGGCACCAGCCTAAAGAGCCGTCCGAGGTCGAGCACGAGGAACGTCATCACCAGATAGAGCAGGATGAAGACAGAGGAGTTGCCCACGTCGTAGCAGGCCCGTGCCAGCCAGAGCGGCATGCGGTCGATGAAGCGGCCGAGATTGAGGAACAGCAGCAGGAACGCGCCCACGCCGAGCACGATGAGCAGTGCACGCCACCCCTTAGGCAGCGGCACGAGCGTCCACACGTGCCACCCGACATAAGCGAGCCCCAGCAGAGGCAGAACCATAAACAACAGCATCCACATATACTTCATCCCTTCGCAATGGTTAGAACGGCACGTCGGCCAGAATCCTGCTTGTGGCTCCCGACAGTCGGCCTACATAGTCGCCCGCCTGACGGCCGGCCGTCGCCAGACTGTCGGCATCGGTGGCGAAGCGGTCCATGAGCCGTCGGAAGTCCTCATTGCTGGCTATCTCGAATCCACCGCCCTGGGCCTTCAGGCCCTGTGCCTCCTGGAACTTGTGGTTGTTCGGGCCGAAGATGACGGGCACGTCCCAGACGGCAGCCTCCAGCGTATTGTGGATGCCGACGCCGAAGCCGCCGCCGACATAGGTCACGTCGGCATAGCGGTAGATGCTGCTCAAGAGGCCGTAGCAGTCGATGATCAGCGTATGGATGCCGGCAAGTACTGCGGGCTTGTTGATGGCAGAAGGGCCGTATCGGCTATCACCTTTATCATAGACAATGCGACTGAGTTCTTTTAATGTAACCGCTTGCAACTTCATCGTATTAAGACGTTCCTGCAGCAGTTTGATGCGCTCGCTACTCGCCACATGGGGGGCGATGATCAGAAGCCAGTCCTTATGGGCGGAAAAATAGGGAAGATAGACATCCTCGTCCTGTTCCCAACTGCTGCCCACGACGAACACCTTCTTGCCATGGTTGGCTTGCAGGAATTGCTCCACCTCGTCTATCCTCTTCGCCTGCTCCTTGATCTGCAGCACGCGGTCGAAGCGGGTGTCGCCGGTGACGGTGACATTGGTCAGTCCGAGACGCCCCAACAGACTGCGGCTCTCCTCGTTTTGCACATAGAAATGGGTGAAGCACTTCAGCACACGGCCATACTGCCGGCCATACCAGCGGAAGAACACCTGCCCCTCGCGGAAGATGCTGCTGACGCTGTAGACGGGTATGCCACGACGCTTGAGGATGTGCAGGTAGTTGTACCAGAACTCGTACTTGATGAAGAACGCCTTCTCAGGATTTATCCGTTTCAGGAAGCGACGGGCATTGAGCGGTGTGTCAACCGGCAGGTAGCAGATGATGTCGGCACCCTCGTAGTTCTTGCGCACCTCGTAGCCTGACGGCGAGAAGAAGGTGAGCAGAATCTTGATGTCGGGATGGTCGCGCCGCATCTGTTCCATAAGCGGGCGGCCCTGTTCGAACTCGCCCAGCGAGGCGGCATGGAACCAGACATAGCGGGCCTGGGGGTCCACCTTTTCGCGGAGCACCCGGAAGGCGTCGCGCTCGCCGCGCCACATTCGCCGTACCTTCGTATTGAAGCGACTGTAAACAGCCACGCCCAAGAGGTAGAGGTATATGATCAGATTATACATCAGAGGTATATAATCAGGTTATACATCAGTCATATCAGCCCAGCACTTCGATAGCCTTGCGTGTTCTGCGGATGGTCTCTTCCTTACCGAGGAAGGCCGAGATATCGAACATACCGGGACCCTTGCCCTCGCCGACGAGTGCCAGTCGCCAGGCGTTCATCACGTTGCCCAGTTTCCAACCTTTCTCTTCAATCCATGCATGCACCTTGGCCTCCTGGTTCTCCAGCGAGAAGTCGTCGAGGGTCGCAAGATAATCGCACAACTGGCCCAGCACCACGGCCGACGGTATCCGCACCGGGTCTGTAGCATCCCCCTCGGGCAACGCCTTCGTCCAGCGCTTCTTGGCCGTCTTCTCGTCGTAGGCTGTCGGTGCCTCGAAGAAGAAGGAGCACAGGGGCCACAACTCCTTGACGAACGACACGCGGTCTTTCATCATGGCCACCACCTGGGTGATGCGCTCCTTCGAGTCCTTCACGCCATGTTCGCGGCAGATGGGCTCGAAGAGGTCGGCAATCTCCTCGGCACTCTTCTTCAGTATATACTCATGGTTGAACCAAATACCTTTCTCGTAGGCGAACTTCGCACCGGCCTTCGAGCATTTCGAGATGTCGAACAGGGGCACCAACTCGTCGAGCAGGAAGAGTTCCTGCTCGGTGCCGGGGTTCCAGCCCAGCAGTGCCAGAAAGTTGATGACGGCCTCGGGGAAATAGCCCTGTTCGCGGTAGCCGCTGCAGAACACCTCCTCGCCGGTCTTCTTGTCTATGGAATGCCAGTCGAGGGGGAACACGGGGAAGCCCAGGCGGTCGCCGTCGCGCTTCGACAGTTTGCCCTTGCCGTCGGGCTTGAGCAGCAGGGGCAGATGGGCAAAGCGCGGCATCGTGTCCTGCCAGCCGAAGGCCTTGTAGAGCAGCACGTGGAGCGGTGCGCTGGGCAGCCACTCCTCGCCACGGATGACGTGGGTAATCTCCATCAGATGGTCGTCGACGATATTGGCCAGATGATAGGTGGGCAGTTGGTCGGCACTCTTGAAGAGCACCTTGTCGTCGAGGATGTCGCTCTTCACCCGCACTTCGCCGCGAATCATATCGTCGACGAGCACCTCCTGGCCGGCGTCGATCTTGATGCGCACCACATACTGATGGCCCTCGGCTATCAGGCGCTCCACCTCGTCCTTAGGCAGGGTGAGCGAGTTGCGCATCATCGACCGCGTCTTGTTGTCGTACTGGAAATTATCAATCTCCTTGCGCTTGGCCTCGAGTTCCTCAGGGGTGTCGAAGGCGATGTAGGCCTTGCCGTCGTCGAGCAACTGCTGCACATACTTCTTGTAGATGTCGCGACGCTCACTCTGACGGTAGGGACCGTGGTTGCCGCCGAACGATACGCCCTCGTCGAACGTGATGCCCAGCCAGCGGAAGGCCTCGATGATGTAGGCCTCGGCCTCGGGCACGAAGCGGGTGGTATCGGTATCCTCGATGCGGAACACCAGGTCGCCGCCGTGCTGGCGGGCAAAGAGATAATTGTACAGAGCGGTGCGCACACCGCCGATATGGAGGGGTCCCGTGGGACTGGGTGCAAAGCGCACCCTCACTTTTCTTTCTGTCATGATCTGTTTTTGAATATTTTGCCTGCAAAGGTACGAAATAATTCTCAATTCCTAGTTCTTTATTCATATTTATTTATTAACTTTGCAGTCAAATAACAAAAAAAGGAGATGAGAGACTTCAGATTCAAGATAGAACTGACATGGCGCGACATCCTGATTCGTGTGGCACTGGTCATAGGCACGACGGCAGCCATCGTCTGGTTTATGCCAAGAGACAACAAGCCGAACTTCAAACTGGAAGTGGGCAAGCCCTGGCGCTACAACGACCTGACAGCCACCTTCGACTTCCCCATACAGCGGAGCGACTCCGCCATCCAAGCCGAACGGGCCGAGGCCTTGAACAACTACGAGCCGTACTACACGCTGAACAAGCAGACGGCCGCCCGCCAGGAGTTGTTGCTGAACAAGCAGATGGAGAAGGAAGATGCCGGAATAGGAGCCGTGCTGAAACGGATGATACTGTCGCGGATGCACCATGTCTATGAGCAAGGCATCGTGGACACGAAAGAGCCCATTGGCGGCGAGGCCGACACAGTGCACACCCTGCGCCGAATAGAGGACAAGAGTACGGCCATCATCAAGGGCAACACGGTGTTCACCCCCCGGCAGGCTTACGAGGAAATCCTACAGGCGCCCCTCATGCAGCAAAACCAGGACAAGTTGCAGGCCCTGAACCTCAACGACTATATCGTGCCCAACCTGATCTACAACAGTGAGATGAGCGACTCGGTCAAGGCACAGTTGCTGAGTGAGGTGCCGACCAGCAGCGGTGTCGTACAGCGTGGGCAGAAAATCATCGACCAGGGAAAAATCGTCGACGAAGAGACCTATCTGGTACTGCTCTCGTTCATGAAAGAGATAGACCGGCGCCATCAGGCTCAGACCGGTTTCAACACGGTCGTCGCGGGCGAGGTGCTCTACGTGCTGCTCATCATGGCGGCCTTCACCGTCTTCCTGTCACTCTACCGGAAGGACTACTTAGAGGAGATGCGGTCCACCGGCATGCTCTACGCCCTGGTGGTAGTCTCTACGGTCATGGCATCGCTCATGGTCGACCACAACGTGCTACACGTCTACATCCTGCCCTTCGTCATCGTACCTATCTTTATCAGGGTGTTCATGGACTCCAGGACAGCCTTCATGGCCCATTCGGCCATCATACTCATCTGTGCCGGCATACTGCAGAAGCCGCTGGAGTTCATCGTCGTAGAGATGGCGGCAGGTCTGGCTGCCATCTTCTCGCTGAGGGAGATGTCGTCGCGCTCACAACTGTTCTGGACAGCCACGGCAGCCACGGCCTCGGCGATGCTTGCCAACCTGAGCATCTTCCTGATTCGCAACAACGACTTCAGCCACCTCGACGCCAGCGAATATATCTACCTGGCCATCTGCGGCATCGTCATCTTCTGCAGTTACCCCCTGCTCTACCTGATTGAGAAATTCTTCGGGTTCATCTCCGACATCACACTCATCGAACTGTCGGACATGAACAAGGAGTTGCTGCGCAAGATGAGCGAGGTGGCTCCCGGCACCTTCCAGCACAGCATACAGGTGGGCAACCTGGCTGCCGAGATAGCACGGCGCATCAATGCCAACCCGCAACTGGTGCGCACCGGTGCCCTCTACCACGACATCGGCAAGATACAGAATCCGATCTATTTCACCGAAAACCAGTCGGGCGGCATCAACCCCCACAACCAACTGTCGTACATCGAGAGTGCGCAGATGATTATCAGCCACGTGACCGAGGGTCTCAAACTGGCCGACAAGTACAACCTGCCCGTGCAGATTCGCGACCTCATTGCCACCCACCACGGACAGGGCAAGGCTAAATACTTCTTTATAAAATATAAGAATGAACATCCCGACGAACCGGTCGACGACCTGCTGTTCACCTACCCCGGCCCCAATCCCTTTACGAAGGAACAAGCCATCCTGATGATGGCCGATGCCGTGGAAGCCGCCTCACGCTCGCTGCCCGACTACACCGAACAGAGCATCCGCACACTGGTCAACCGCATCATCGACTCGATGGTCGACGACGGATTCTTCCGCGAGTGCCCCATCACCTTCCGCGACATCCAGTATGCCAAGACAGTGCTCATCGAGAAACTCAAGACCATCTACCACACCCGCATCAGTTATCCGGAGATGAAGAAGGCGTAAGGCGTACATCCTGAAGATGGCGTAAGGCGTACATTTGACACTCTATTTTCTGCACAGGCTGCACGATTTGTGCAAGACTGTGCAGATTTATAGTTAATATTCCTTAAAGGCTGCACACTTTTTCAAGAAGTGTGCGATAGAATACTTACCTTTGCAGCCGTTTTTAACAAAAGTTTGTTTAAAGGATATGAAAACAATGAAATCGATGCTGCTCGGCGTGATGCTGACGGCTGCAACGACCACCGCCCTGGCCGGTGGTATTCTGACCAACACAAATCAAAGTATTGATTTTCTTAGAAATCCCTCCCGCGATGCCTCTATCGGCCTCGACGGTGTCTACTCCAATCCTGCCGGTGTGGTATTCCTGCCCGAAGGTTTCCATCTGGGCTTCAACTGGCAGTATGCCCACCAGACACGTACCATCACTTCCACCAACCCCATGCTCGCCCTGGGCCGCAAGAACGACGGCCTGGACACCAAGCGTTTTGAGGGTGTGGCCGATGCCCCGTTCATCCCATCGATACAGGCCGCCTACAATACCGGCAACTGGAGCATCCAGTTCAACTTCTCGGTACCCGGCGGCGGCGGCTCCTGCGAATACAACGACGGCTTAGGCTCGTTTGAGAGTGTCGTCGGCGGCATTGCCGGCAGTTTCATCACCCTGGACGGCATGGCCAGCCAACTGAACGGGCTGAGCCGCCAACTGGCCCCCGTCTACACGATGTTCGGACAGGCTGCACCTGCCGCCATCGGCAATACCGGCGTTGTGGGCTACGACATGGACGGCTACATGCAGGGACGCCAGTACTATTTCGGTTTCCAACTGGGTAGTGCCTACAAGATCAATGAGCACCTGTCGGTCTACGGCGGTCTGCGTCTGCTCTACGGCACTGCCACCTACAGGGCCAAGATCAGTAATATCATGGTGCGCACCGGAAACGGCTATGAAGACTTCGGCTCGTTTCTGCCCAAGGTTCCCGTCCAGGCTCAGGAGAATGCCGCTGCGGCCCAGCAGCATCTGAACCTGATCAACCAACTGGAGCAGGTGCAAGGCGGACTGACGCCGGAACTGGAGAGTGCACGAGACGCGCTAGTCAGCGGACTGGCAACCCTGGAGGCAAGTCAGGGCCAACTGGCCACGCTGAGCAAATACTCTGAGGGTGTGAACCTGCTGTGCAACCAGAGCAGCGTCGGTGTGGCCCCCGTCATCAGCATCGACTATAAACTGAACGACCAGTTCAACTTCGCCGCCAAGTACGAGTTCAAGACACAGATCCGCATGAAGAACGAGTCGACGGTGAACAAGGCCAGCGAGATTCCCGCTGTCAATAAGTTCCGCGACGGCGAGAATGTCAACGAGGACATGCCAGCCCTGCTGACCGTCGGTGCCATGTGGAGTCCCATCGAGGTCATCCGCATCAATGGCGGCTGGCACCACTACTTCGACAAGAGTGCCCGCTGGTACAACAATGCGGAGCAACTGCTGAGCCACGACAGCAACGAGTTCCTGCTCGGTGGCGAATGGGATGTGAACGACCGCTTCACGGTGTCCATCGGCGGACAGTTGACCCGCTACGGACTGACCGACCAATACATGAACGACATGTCGTTCGTGACCGACAGTTACAGCATCGGCTTCGGTGCCAACTACAAGGCCAACGACCATATCACGCTGAAGGCCGGCTACTTCCAGACCGACTACGAGGACTATGACCGTGTGAGTCAGGAGAATCCGCGCATCAGCGACTCGTTTACCCGTACCAACCGTGTGTTCGGCCTGGGTATCGAGGTGGCCCTCTAAACTCTAAAGAAAGAAACAGGAACTACTGCGGATCGACGTCGTAGTAGATCTGAAGCGAACTGTAGCGCTTGTCTTGCAGCATCTGCTGCTGGGCAAGCGCTAAATATTGGCGCACCCGGGCCATGTCGATGCCCGTCTCCAGTTTGAGCACAATCTTACGGATGCTCAGGGTTTTCACCCGGGAGACAGCCGGTTTGTCGGGACCCAGCACCCGACTGCCGAACCACTGGCGCAAACGGGTGCCCATCTCAATGCCCGCCGTGGTGACCACCGCGTCGTGACGATGTTTCAGATAGACATAGATAAGCCGGTAGAACGGCGGATAGCGGAAGGCTTGCCGCTCGGCGGCCTGGTCGTTATAGAACGATGTGTAGTCGTTGCGCACCACTTGCTGAATGACCGGCAAGGCAGGACTCTTCGTCTGCAGGATGACCAGTCCGCGTCGGCCTTTCCGACCGGCACGGCCGCTGACCTGTGCCATCATCATAAAGGCATGTTCATAGGCCCGGAAGTCAGGCTGGTTCAACATGCCGTCGGCATGGAGGATACCCACCACGCTGACACGGTCGAAGTCGAGGCCCTTGCTGATCATCTGTGTGCCGATGAGCAGGTTGGTACGGCCGCTGGCAAAATCGGTGATGATACGTTCATAGGCATTGCGGGTACGGGTCGTATCCAGATCCATCCGCGCCACCCGGGCCTCAGGGAATATCTCGCGTATCTCATCTTCTATCTTTTCAGTACCATAGCCGCGGTCTCTCAGATGCTTGTTGCCGCAGGCCGGGCACTCCGCCGGTATCTGATAAGTGAAACCGCAATAGTGGCAGGTCAGTTGGTTGAGATTGCGGTGAAGGGTCAGACTGACATCGCAGTGTTCGCAACGCGGCACCCATCCGCACTGACTGCACTCCAGCATCGGTGCCCAGCCCCGACGGTTCTGAAACAGGATGGCTTGCTCGCCACGCTCCAGAGCCTCGCGAACTTTCGACAGCAGCAGGGGCGAGAAGGGGCCATGCATCATCTTCCGACGTTGCAGGTCTTTCGTATCGACCACCTGTATCTCGGGCAGTTCGATACCCTGATAGCGTTCGGTCAGCGTGACGAGGCCATATTTACCCGTCTGGGCATTATGATAGGACTCGAGCGACGGTGTGGCCGTGCCGAGGAGCGTCTTTGCACCGAGCATGATAGCCGCTGAACGGGCATGATAGCGGGGCGACGGGTCTTGCTGCTTGTAACTGGTCTCATGTTCCTCGTCGACGATGACAAGGCCCAGCCGCTGGAAGGGCAGGAAGACGGCGCTGCGTGCACCCAAGATGACATCGTAGGGATTGGCCGACAGTTGTTTCTGCCAGATCTCCACCCGCTCGGCATCACTATACTTCGAATGGTAGATGCCCAGTCGATGACCAAAGACGCGCTGCAGACGTTGCATCATCTGCACGGTGAGGGCTATCTCGGGCAAGAGGTAGAGCACCTGGCGGTGCTGTTCCAACTCGCGCTGGATGAGATGGATGTAGATTTCGGTCTTGCCGCTGGAGGTCACGCCATGCAGCAGCGTGACCCGCTTCTTCATAAACGACAAGAGGATACGGTTGTAGGCCTCCTGCTGAACGTCGTTCAGTGGCTTGATGCTCTCCGGATGGGGCTCGCCGCCGTGGTTCAGCCGCCCCACTTCTACCTCGTAGGTCTCCAGCAGGCCGCGCTTGACCAACTGACTGATGACGGGCAGCGTGGTCTCGGCAGCATTCATCAGTTCCTCGCGGGTAATCTCAAGCACCGGCTCACGACATTCGTTGCCGTCGATGGTGTCCCACCGGGAGAGAGAAAGATAGGCGATGAAAGCCTCCTGCTGCTTGGCCGCCCGGGCCAGCATGTTGAGGGCCACATGGAGCGTGGGTTCATTGCGATACGGTTCGGTAAGCCGGATATAGGTCTCAGTGCGGGGTTTATAACCATCCTCGGCTTTCAGGCCGGCAGGCAGGGCCGCCTTGTAGACCTCGCCGAGGGGCGACATATAGTAGTCGGCTATCCACAGCCACTGCTTCAACTGCGAGGGCAGCAGGATGGGCGATGCGTCGAGTATCTGCTGGATGGGCTTCACCTCGTAGCCTTGCGGACTGTCGTTGTGCAGTCGGGAGACAATGCCTACATAAGTCTTATTGCGTCCGAACGACACCAACACACGTACCCCCTCTTTCACCCGGTCCTGCATCGCGGCAGGTACGGCATAGGTGAAAACACCGTCGAGCGGCACGGGCAATATGATGTCAGCGTAGTCCAATATTAAAAGATGTCAGCGTAGTCCAATATTAAAAGATGTAGGTCAACGAGACCGACCAGGCATTCATGTCTGATTTGGCATTCTGCAGGCGATGGGCCACACCGTATTCTCCGATGCGGCTCCAAGTGAAGTCGGCCGTCTTACCCAGCGGCACATTGTAGTAGACGGCTGCCTCCAGATGGCTGCCGACCTGTACGCCGGCACCGAAGTTCAGGCTCAGTTTGGTGTCCTGCAGGGCGAAATGATAGTCGTTGCGGTCACGGTCGCTCCAGTCGTAAGTAGAAGAGCCGAGATTGAAGGCCAGTTGCGGACCGGCACTGGCAAAGATACCGACGGCCCCGAGCAGATGGATGCCGGCCCTCACATTACCCGGCAGGATGACAGACTTCTGAGTAATCGACTCTTCCTGCACTTTGAGTGTGCGCTGACTGTAAAGCACGGAAGCATCGACACTGAGGAATGGCAGAGGCGTAGAAATACGCAGTGTAGGCCCGACGAAGAAACCGGCCCGATTAGAAGCACTGAGCAGGTCGCTGTTGAACTCCATACTGATGACATCAACACCTCCACGCAGGCCGACCTTCACCTGCGAAAACGATGGTACGGCGAAAAGCCATACCATCATTACTATAAGTACTGTATAGGATCGTCTGCCCATAAACTCTGACTAATGACGCTCACGGCGTACCGAGACACGTGGTGACGACGAGCCGCCCGACGAAGATTTCGAGCCCTTGCTACGGCTGGCACTCGACGAACGGCTCTTGCGCTCTTTCTTCACCTTGGTCTGCTTGGGGTCGATACTGGCTATGCTGTCCAGCGAGTCGCGCTTGGCCTTGTCGCCGAAGATGTTGTTACGGAAGGTTTCCAGTTCTTTCTCAATACGTTTCTGTTCAGAGGTCAACTTCGTGGAGTCGTTGCCGGCAATCTGAGCCAGCGTCTTGCCCAGACGGTTGGCTGTCTTGTAGATAGTACCCTTATACTTGTTGAGCGTGAAATAGTCGTCGAGGTTCATCACGGCGGCATCGTTCACATCGCTGGTCTTCACCGACTGACGGCTCAGGTAGGGCTCCACCTCGGAATATTTCACCCAAAAGAGGGGATACTTGGCCGCCTCGCCACCGAAGTCGTCCTCGCGGAGCATCACCGGGCAGATGGCCTGCGGCTTGATGTGGAACGACGAGTTGGCCTGGTCGTAGTAGGCGCTCTCCTTCAGATAGTACATCTTCACTTCTGCCGAAGGGATGTCGCTGTTCTCCACCTTCAGTTTGCCGTCTTTCTCCTCGTACCAGATGTGGTAGTTGTCGAGCACGGTCTTCATGTCGACCTTGGCAGTGGCATCGAGCACCTCGTTGCCGTCGAGACGATACTCGTAGACGGGGATATAACCATTGAGGGCCAGTTTGAAGATATAGGTGAACAGGTTGAGTTGCTTGCCCACAGGCTCCACAGGGTCGTAGAGTCCGGCATTCGCCTCATCGTTGAGGTTAATCTCCCTATAGATATCGCGTCGCCACACCACATCCTCCGGCATATCGAGTGCCGTGGGATACTTGATTCGCATACGCTGGGTCATGCCCTGACCGCTGGACTGCTGCTGTTGCTTCTTCTGTTCCGTCTGCTGCTGCACACGGCTCTTCTTAGGCTGGGCGGCCATAGTGAAAGGCATAAAGGTGAACAGGTAAAAAAGCAGAACTCCTTTTACCACGCCTATTACCATACCATTCGACTTACCTTGTTTCATAATATCTTGTTTTTCTTTCTTTCCTAATTATTTATTCAGCCTTACTTCACAATAATCTCCATCGACGTGGGCAGGGTGCGCTCGATGCCGTCGGGGCCGATGGCCTTCACCCGGGAGATGTAGAAACGGCGGTTGCGCGACAACTTGCGGAAGGTGTCTCGCTGACGGGCCGAGAACTTGTCGCCCTCGCCCACCATCGGCACGGCATTACCCATATTGTCGTAGAAGACGGTCTCAAAAGAGAGCACACGGAAACCGATGTCGAGTATGCCGTCGTCGATGGCGGCACCGATGCCGTCGATAGCCATCAGGCTGGCCTTTGCCAAGCCGCCACCCTTGTAGCGAACGGGGTTGCCCTTATCATCCTTCATATCTATATAAGGTGTAGGGTCAGGCAGACGACGTACCCGGAAGGTGAACTGTCCCATCTGCTGCGGACGGCCCGTGTTGGTCGACGTCACGGTGATGGTGGCATTCTGTCCGATCTGCGACGGTTTGGCAATATATCGACCGGGACCGGTAGGCGTCAGCGTGCCATTGGTCATCGTGGCCGAGATCTTGTTCTGCGGCACACCCGGCACAGAGATGCTGATGGGGTTGGCATAACCGGCATAGAGCATATTCATCAGGTCGGCAGACACGGTGGCCGACGGGTCGACGACGGTGTACTTCTGCGAGAAGTCGCGGCGAATGCGGTCGCCATTGCCGTTGATGGTCTGTATGTAGCCGGCAAGTGTGAAATCGCCGGTGCTGGTACAAATCCGTTCATAGATATTATCCTGCAGTTCCACCTTCTTGTCGCCGATGTAGATCTCGGGAATCTGTGTGGTGTCGACGGCTGCCATCACGATATGGGCCGAGAACTTGTCGCCCCTGACGATAGTCTGCGAGTTGGGGATGACGAAGGCCTCGAGGGCATTGACACGGATATCCTTCACGTCGATGTTCTGCACCAGCGTATGCAGCACCTCTTTCTCGGCATTGCGCACATCGCTCTGCAACTTTGACAGGAGCGTCACGGCTGCTGCGGCAGGCATCGACTCAAACATATACTCCTGCCAGTTCTTGCCCAGTCCGGTGGGAGGCACCTCGGTGGTCAGGTCGCTTGCTATACGACGCTGCTGGGCGGTGTCGGGCAGCAGACGCAGGATTTTCTCCCGATACTCGTCGATGGCCCTTTTCAGTTCCTCACCACGACCACGACCGGGAGCAAGCATCACCTGAGTGGCTGCCTCCAGGTCTTCCTTGTTCTGCAGGTTGGCGGGGTTACCGTCAGCACCATCGGCTTCGACGGCAATAGCCACCTTCAACTCCTGAGCCAGGGTGAACAGTTCGTGGCTCTTGAGTTTCACAAACTGAGCCTTGTCGTACCAAGGTCCCACTTTGGCGGGGTTTGCCTTCAACTGGTCGTCGAAATCATCGTATATGGCCTGATTCTCCTTTGCTGCATTCTCGGTGGTACGCTTCAGGCTTTCCTCTACGATAGAGAAACCGTTGAGCACCTCGTTCGAGACATTCAGCGCAAGCATGGCCATCAAGACGACATACATCAGGTTAATCATCTTCTGGCGCGGAGAGACTGGTCTTTTCTTTATTGCCATAGTTCTTCTGTTATTTGATGGGGCCTATTGGGCTTATGGGGCCTATTGGGCTTATAGGGCTTATGGGGCTCATTGGGCTCATGCGGCTCATTGGGCTCATTGGGCTCATTGGGCTCATGCGACTCATTGGGCCTCATTGGGCCACTGGGGGTTTGGGCATGTTCACCGTCATGGCCTCAATCATGCGAGTATAGATTTTATTGAGTTCGGCAATCTGCTCAGCCATACGCTTCGACTGCTCGTTGATCTGGTCGATGGTGCCTATCTGCTGGCTGGCACCCTTGAGTTGCATCTCGTAAACTCTGGTGATGCCGGTCAGCGTGCGGTTCAGGTTCTCCATCTCCTCACTGTCACGGGTCAGGCGTTCGCTCTGTTCAGATACCTTCTGCAGCGTCTCGGTGAGTTTCTTCAACTGATCCACGTAGTTGTTGGTAGCCTCCTCCATATCGGGGTTCAGTTCGGGCAACTCAGGAGCCGCCACGCCACCTATGACGCCACCACCGACGACGCTTCCACCGGCAACGCCACCACCGGCGACGCTTCCACCGGCGACTTTGGTACCTTCGAACCCGGCATTTGCTTCGTCCTGACCGAGGGTTTGCTTACTGCCCCCAGGCTGTCCGCTGCCGCCGCCTCCGCCGATGATGATGGTGCCACCGCCACCGCTGACCACGCCGGACACACCAGATTCTCCGGAGATCCCGGATATTTCGGATATTCCGGAAGCGCCGACAATAGCCGGCTGCAACGACCCTTCGACGAGAGGCTCCTCGCCGACATGCGTCGGAAGTTCCATGCCATCGGCAGTCTTGTCGAAGGGCCGGTCGAAGGCAGCAATGAAGAACACCACGACCTCGGTACCCATACCCAGAAACAGCATGAAATTGGCACCTGGCAAGTGAGTCAGTTTGAAGAGCGTACCAAGAATCACGATTGATGCACCCCAACTGTAGGCATAGTTCATGAACGTCTGCCCGGGAACGCTATCCAACCACTTCTGCAAGCGGTAGATGATGTTGAATTTGCTATACTTAGTCATTTTTTTCCTTTTTGGGTCTTGTTGGTTTTTATGGGGCCTATGGGGCTCATAAGGCTTATTTGGTTCATTGGCCCCATTGGCCTCATAGCCTCATTAGCCTCATTGGGCCACTCTTATTTTTTCGACTTCTTTACTGAGGCTTTAGGCTGTTTGATCTTGTCGCTGGTGGTATTGGCCAGGCTGCGCACACAGCGGAATCCGATATAAGAACGGGGCTGGTTCTGATACTCATTGCTGCGCCAGGCCGAACGGATGTAACTCTCCGGGTCTTTCCACGAACCACCACGCACACTCTTCTTCTTCAGACGATAGGGGTCTTCGGCAGCAGCATTGTACTTCAACTGCGGGTTGATGTCGTTCATGGCATCGACACCGGCTTCAGTGAAGATAGTCGACGTCCACTCTGCCACGTTGCCGGCCATGTCATAGAGACCGTTAGAATTGGCACTATAGATGCCCACCTTCGAAGTAATCAGGTTGCCGTCTTTGGTGTAGTTGCCGTTGTCCGGCTTGAAGTTGGCATAAAAACAGCCTTTGCCGCTGGCCACATCCTCGTTCTCCCAAGGGAACTCGTTCTGGTCCTTACCACGGGCAGCATATTCCCACTCGGCTTCTGTCGGCAGGCGATAGCGCTGTACGAAACGGGCAGCCGGACCGAGGCCTTTCAGCAGATATTCCGTACGCCAAGCGCAGAAGGCGTTGGCCTGCTCCCAGGTGACACCGACCACGGGATAGTCGTTGTAGGCAGAATTGGAGAAGTAACTGCGCATATAGGTCTCGTTGTCTGCATTGGGGAAGTCGTTCACCCAGCAGGTGGTATCGGGATATATATTAATAATGTACGTGTTAAGGAAGTCCCACGGACCGGACAGCGGCCTGTTGATGGTTTGGCGTACTATCTTGCCCTCATCGTCGATATAGGCGGTATCTTTCGAGATCCACACCTGCTCGTTGGGGTTGACAGCCACATCGGTATTCAGGTTGCGCTCTGCCGGATTAAGGCGATTACGGCGCAAAGCAGCCTCGGTGTAGTCGTAGACTTCGTAGCGATAGTTCATCTGACTGGCATCGAGCATCTTTTCGCCCGTCACGGGATTGGTCACATAGACACTCTCTATGGCACGCAACTCATCCTCGTTGGGTTTGCGCGGCAGGGACTTCTTCCAGTTCAGATGGGGCTTCACGGGGTCGCCGTTCTTGTCTTCTTCAATCTTATAACTCTCGTCGCCACCATAGTTGGGGTCGGCCAGACGCTCACGGATGATGGAGTCGCGGACATAATTGACAAACTGGCGATACTCCGAGTTTGTAATTTCCGTATCGTCCATCCAGAAGCCTTCCACCGAGATGTCTCTCACCGGTGTCTGCTTACCCCAGAGGGAGTCTGTCTTCTCAATACCCATACGCAGGTGGCCCCGTTTGATGAGTACCATACCATAAGGAGCGGGCTCGGCAAAAGCCTTGCCGCTGGCACCGGTCAACTCTCCGCCTGACGAGGTGGTAGACTTGCCACCAAAACAACTCGTCAGCAAAAGCACTGAAACAATGCAAAGCACTATGCTCAATTGTCTTTTCATATATGCAGTTTTATAATATTCTTACACTTTGGTGTCGGTTTCGCCCCTTCTTGAAGAGGTTGATGTCGGTCTGATAGCCCACGTAGAGTTCATGGCTTCCGTTGCCTATGCTGAGGGCCGTGGTGTACATCTCATAACTGTAGCCCAGCATGATGCCGTGAAAGGTGCCGCCCACATAGACAGACACCGAATTGGTAGGGCTATAGCCCACACCGGCATACATCACTTTCCCCTCGTGGGTATAGGTCATACGGGCTGTGATGTCGGCTCGATAGCCAACCCCGTCGGAGCGTCCCATGACTGAGGGCTGTATAGATAAGAACGGATTTCTGAACCGAATATTGCATCCGGCCATCAAATAATACGTTCGGTCTACATCCAGTTCGTTGGTTTCGCCCAGTTCTACCTTGGGCGACATGGCATGCTGGACGGCGGCTCCCAGATACCACCATTTGCGCTGATAGTAGAGACCGGCACTCAGGTCGAAGGCCGTGCCCGTAACGTCAGATGTGGGCAGTGCCTCGTCGCTGCTCTCTTCGAAATCCAGTTTCGAGCCGTTGAGCGTCTCGCTCAGGAATCCGGGCTGCAGGCCGATGCTGAGGGTACCTCCGAACAACTTCTGCTTGTAGGCATAGATCACGGAGAACTTCTTATGTGAGAAGGCACCGATGTCGTCGTTCATCAACTGAGCCCCCACGCCGTGATAGGCACCGGCGAAGTAGAACGGCATGTCGGCGGTGGCAAAGATAGTGCGCGGATTATGCTCGAAGCCAACCATCGACATGTTGTAGGCCGCCATGATGTTCAGTTTATCCTGTTTGCCGGCAGCAGCAGGGTTATAGGCCGTCTCCAACGCCCAGTAGTGACTGAACGAAGGGTCGTATTGGGCTACCGCTTCCTGCAGAGCCGCCAACAACAGGGCCAATATCGTGAGAATTCGCCTTAACACGTTGTTAATAACGTATTACTCGACCTTTTTATTATAAAAATTTGGGAAAAAGGTAGAAATATTGTATATTTGCACCCTCAAACTGAATTTAAATACAACCAAGCAATATGACAGAAAGAAAACTTTTACTGGGCGACGAAGCCATTGCGCTGGGAGCCATCCACGCCGGACTGTCGGGGGTCTACGCCTATCCCGGCACACCGTCGACAGAAATCACGGAGTTCATTCAAGGCAACAGTCTGGCCCGCGAACGGGGCATCCACTGCCGCTGGTCAACCAATGAGAAGACAGCCATGGAAGAGGCACTGGGCATGTCGTTCATGGGCAAGCGAGCCTTGGTCTGCATGAAACATGTCGGCATGAATGTCTGTGCAGACCCGTTTGTCAACAGCGGCATGACCGGTGTCAACGGCGGCGTCGTCGTGCTGGCTGCCGACGATCCCTCGATGCACTCGTCGCAAGACGAGCAGGACTCGCGCTTCTATGGCAAATTCGCCATGATTCCCACGTTCGAACCCTCGAACCAACAGGAGGCCTACGACATGATGGCCGCCGCCTTCGACTACTCGGAGCAGCAGCAGTTGCCAGTCCTGATGCGTGTCACCACCCGCATGGCCCACAGCCGTGCCGTCGTCGAGTGTATTGACGTTCCCCGTCAACAAAACAGCCTCAACTACAATGCCGAAGCCAAAAACTGGGTGCTGTTGCCGGCCAATGCCCGCAAGCGCAATGATATCGTCACAGCACAACAGGCACAGTTGGAACAAGACGCTGCCAACTCCACCTATAATATATATAAGGAGGGAACAGACACGTCGCTGGGCATACTGACCAGCGGCATCGGCTACAACTACGTGATGGAGGGCTTTGCCGACCAATGTCCCTACCCCATTCTGAAGATTTCACAGTATCCACTGCCGAAGACGCTGGTACGCCGACTGATGGCTGAATGCCGTCAGGTGCTCATCGTCGAGGAGGGCCAGCCCTTCATCGAAGACATGGTACGCGGCGTCAGCGAGAGTCCCAATATCAGGGGCAAACTGGATGGCACCCTGCCTCGCACCGGCGAACTGACACCGGATGCCGTCAAACAGGCATTGGCCAAACTTTCCGTTTCCCATTTCCAATCCTCAATTCCCGACGAATGCTTCGCCCCCTGCGAAGATGTCGTACCCCGTCCGCCGGCACTCTGCCAGGGTTGCGGCCACCGCGACGTTTATGCGGCTCTCAACGAGGTGCTCCGCGAATACGACAATCCCCGTGTCTTCGGCGACATCGGCTGCTACACGCTGGGCTTCCTGCCGCCGTTCCGTGCCATCCACTCGTGTGTCGACATGGGTGCTTCGATTACGATGGCCAAAGGTGCGGCCGACGCTGGCCAATGGCCGGCCGTGGCTGTCATCGGCGACTCTACCTTTACCCATAGCGGCATGACGGGACTGCTCGATGCCATCAACGAGAACGCCAATATCACCGTCATCATCAGCGACAACCTGACCACCGGCATGACGGGCGGACAGGACTCTGCCGGCACGAATAAGTTCGAGGCCATCTGCCGCGGGCTCGGTCTCAGCGACGACCACCTGAAAGTGGTGGTGCCCCTGCCGAAGAACATGCCGGAGATTACACAGATTATTCGCGACGAGATCAACTACAAGGGCACGAGTGTCATCATCCCCCGCCGGGAGTGCATGCAGACACTGCAGCGCCACCTCAAGCAGAAGAAGGCACAAACCGCGAAATAGGAAGGGAGTAAACTCAAAGCATCGAAATCTCGAAACTTCCAAACATCGAAGCATCGGAAAAAGCAAAAAAGAATCATGAAATCAGACATCATACTCTGCGGCGTGGGAGGACAAGGCATCCTCTCCATCGCAACCATCATAGGCGAAGCCGCCATGAACGAGAACCTTTACATCAAGCAGGCTGAGGTGCACGGCATGAGCCAGCGTGGCGGCGACGTGCAGTCGAACCTGCGCATCTCCTCCGACCCCATCCATAGCGACCTCATCCCACGGGGTGGCGCCGACGTAATCATCTCTATGGAGCCGATGGAGGCCCTGCGCTACCTGCCCTGGCTGAAAAAGGACGGCTGGGTGATCACCTCGTCGACACCCTTTGTCAACATTCCCAACTATCCCGACATGGAAACCATCAAGGCCGACCTGCAGCAACTGCCACATGTCGTGATGCTCGACATCGAACAGGCAGCCAAGGACAACGGCGTGCCCCGTTCGGCCAATGTCATACTACTCGGGGCTGCCCAGAAAGCACTCGGCATTGAATACGACAAGTTGGAGGATGCCATCCGCCGCGTCTTCGGCCGCAAGGGCGATGCCATTGTCGAAGCCAACATCAAGGCGCTGGCCATCGGCGCTGCTGATTCTAAGTGAAGAGTGAAGAGTGAAGAATTTGCTACCGCCATTATGACACCGAACCAAAACACACAAGAACATACTGCTCCCTCCCTCACAGGGAGAACGGGGAAAAAGACTCCCATCAAGAAAGAGATTGTCGACCGCCTCATCGACGCACTGGGCATTCAGGACTTCGCCAAAGCCACCATCCGAGAGGTGAAACAGGTGGCGGCCACCGCCGAAAAGGAGAGCGGCGTAGAATATATCAAGATGGAGATGGGCATCCCCGGACTACCCGCCGCCCAGGTGGGTGTCGAGGCCCAGATCAAGGCCCTGCAGGACGGCATCGCCCACTCCTACCCCGACATCCAGGGCTATCCAGAACTGAAACAGCAAGCCTCGCGCTTCGTCAAGGCTTTCATCAATGTAGACATCGCCCCGGAGGGCTGTGTGCCGGTCAGCGGCTCTATGCAGGGCACGTTTGCCTCGTTCCTTACCTGTTCGCAAGCCAACAAAGAGAAAGACACGGTGCTATTCATCGACCCCGGCTTCCCTGTGCAGAAGATGCAGTTGCAGGTGCAAGGCGTTCGCTATGAGACTTTCGATGTCTACGACTACCGTGGCGATGCCCTCGGGCCGAAACTGGAGTCGTACCTGCAGTCGGGACGTATCTGCGCCATTGTCTATAGCAACCCCAACAACCCCGCCTGGATCTGCATGACGGAGAGCGAACTGCAGACCATCGGCACACTGGCCACAAAGTATGACGCCGTGGTGATGGAAGACCTGGCCTACTTCGCCATGGACTTCCGTCAGGACCTCTCGACGCCCTTCGAGCCGCCCTACCAGCCCACCGTGGCCCACTATACCGACAACTACATGTTGCTCATCTCGGGCTCTAAAGCCTTCAGTTATGCCGGTGAACGCATCGGTGTGGTATGCATCAGCGACAGCCTGTTCCACCGCCACTACCCCGACCTGGCCGCTCGCTACGAGGGACTGCCCTTCGGACTGGTCTTCTCCACCCGTATGCTCTATGCCCTCTCCAGCGGCACCAGCCACTCGGCCCAGTATGCACTGGCCGCCATGTTCCGTGCCGCCTGCGACGGCAACTACCGGTTCCGCGACGACATCAAGGTCTATGGCGAACGGGCTCGCAAACTGAAGGAGATATTCCTGCGCCACAACTTCTATATTGTCTACGACAAAGACCTGGACCGTCCCATTGCCGACGGTTTCTATTTCACCATCGGCTATCCCGGTATGACTAGCGGCCAACTGGCCCGCGAACTGATGTACTATGGTGTGTCGGCCATCTGCCTCATCACCACCGGCAGTCATCAGGAGGGACTGCGCGTCTGCACCTCGTTCATCGAAGACCACCAGTACGCCCTGCTGGATGAGCGCATGGCTATCTTTGCCGAAAACAACAGCACAAGTGAAAAGGTGAAAAAGTGAAAAGTTAAAAGAGGGAATGGATACCGCACAGATCAAGGTGATGGCCTTCGATGCCGACGACACCCTATGGGACTGTCAAGGACACTTCGAACGGGTGATGCAACGGCTCTACGACGAACTCGTGCCGTGGGTAGACCGTGAGACGGCCGCCCTCGAACTGTTTGCCACCGAGCGGAAGAACATGCCGCTGCTGGGCTTCGGCACCAAAGCATTCACGCTGTCGATGCTCGAAACAGCCATGCGGGTCAGCCGCTACGAGATGCCTGCCTCGAAGATCAGCGAGATCCAGCAACTGTGCTACACCCTCAACGAGTTTCCGTGCACCCCGCTCCCGGAAGTCAGCGAAACCCTACAGGCTCTAAAAAGCCTCCCCACCGAGAGGCCATTGAAAATGGTCTGCTTCACCAAAGGCGAACTGCTCGACCAGGAGCACAAACTGGAACGCTCCGGACTGAAAGACTGCTTCGACCATGTGGAAATCACAAGCGACAAAGGCGAACGAGAGTTCAGCAACCTCTGTCGCAAACTCAACATCGAGCCGCACCAGATGCTGATGGTGGGCAACTCGCTGAAAAGCGACATCGCACCGGCCCTGGCCATCGGCTCTCTGGCAGTATATATCCCCTTCCACGTCATCTGGGAACTGGAGCATACCGACCACTTCGACCATCCCCACATGGTGCAGATTACACACTTCGGACAGTTACTTGACATCATCCGCCACTAGAAGTTACTTGACAGGATTCGACATTAATAAATAACATCTGTGAACATGAGACAACTCGCCACCCTATGGCTCACCGCCATCGCCATCGGTTCATGGGCACAAGGCCCCAACGACTCGGGCACCTACTATCAGGCTGCCGACGGCAAGAAGGGAGCCGCCCTGAAGACCGCCCTCTGCGGCATCATCTACAACCGGACAGAGCGTACCTACAAGCAACTGTGGATCGACTTTAAGACAACCGACGTACGCAGCGACGGCAAGATATGGGACATGTATTCCGCCGTGACCAACTACGAGCCGGGCGGTGCTGCTCAGGGAGCCAACTACAAGAAGGAGGGCGACAGTTACAACCGCGAACACTCATGGCCCAACAGTTGGTTCGGCGGCGAGGTGCAGCCCATGTACACCGACCTGCACCACCTCTACCCCACCGACGGATGGGTCAACAACAAACGCGCCAACTACCCCTTCGGCGAGACCAACGGTGAGAGTTACCGCTCGGCCAACGACTTTAGTAAACTGGGAAAATGCACCTACGACGGCTACACGGGCACCGTCTTCGAACCCGGCGACGAATATAAAGGAGACTTCGCGCGTACCTATTTTTATATAGTGACCTGCTACGAAGAGAAACTGCCCGACTGGTTCGACCGCTACGGCAGCAAAGAGGGCGTCAAGCCCACCATCGACGGCAGCACCTATCCAGGCCTCACCGCATGGCAACTGTCATTGCTCATGAAGTGGGCCGCCGGCGACCCCGTCAGCCAGAAAGAGACCAGTCGCAACAACGCTGTCGCCGCCATCCAGCACAACCGCAACCCCTTCATCGACTACCCGGGACTGGAACAGTATATCTGGGGCTCCAAACAGAACGAGCCCTTCAGTTACGACCACTACAGCACCACCGCCATCAGCCGTCCCTCAGCCGATGTCACCGCCGCTCCCGCTGCCATCTATGCCCCCGACGGCCGCCGCCTCTCCCAGATGCAGCACGGCCTCAACATCGTCCGCCAACAAAGCGGTCGCACGGTGAAGATCGTTAAATAACCCCCAACTCATACAAACCTATCACTATGAACAATTTCTACCGATTTTTAAGTCTCACCTTGAGCCTTTTGGCTTCCGTGACAGTTTTCGCCGAACAAGTAACTGAGGACGAGGCTTTACAGAAAGCCCAACAGTTCATGCCTGGCAAACAGTTCAAGCAAAGTGCTTCTACCCCAAGCGCAAGAGCCTCAGGAATAGGAGTCTCACGCCCTTATTATATCTTCAACGCAGAGGATAACGGCGGCTATGTACTTGTTTCTGGCGATGACAGAACGATTGCCATTTTAGGCTATTCAAGAACCGGAAATCTCGACCTGTCGGATATTCCCGACAATCTCCGCTATTGGTTGGACTCTTATGCTCGGCAGATAGAAAGTCTAAACCATGGATTCACACCTGCCAAGATATCCACAAACCGTATCTCCAGAGATGCTATTGAACCACTGATTCAGACCCAGTGGAATCAATTCACTCCTTATAATAACCAATGCCCCAAAGACCCCTCCACCAATTTAACATGCGTAACAGGATGTGTAGCAACAGCCATGGCCCAAGTCTTTAACTACCACAAATGGCCCGAACACTGTCCCGCTCTACCATCCTACAGGACAAATAAGGAAAATATCTATGTGCCTTCACTACCAGCCACTGATTTCAAGTGGAGTCTCATGAAAGATACCTACTCTAATGGAGAAACAGGCGAGGCAGCAGAGGCAGTAGCAGAACTGATGCGATACTGCGGACAGGCGGTCCAAATGGATTATACATCCAAAGAATCTGGTGCCTATGCAGATCCACAAATTCTAAAAGACGTTTTTGACTACGATGACAACCTTACAGAAATCTATCGAAATGAATACACCGATGAAGAAGAATGGGAAAATCTGATTTATCAGGAATTAGACGAAGGCAGACCCGTCTTTTACAGTGGTACTCCGCCAGAAAACACCGGAGGATCAGGTCATGCGTTTATCTGTGACGGCTATGACGGCTACGGACGTTTCCACATCAATTGGGGATGGGGAGGTCATCGCGATGATTATTATGTACTATCTATTGCCAATCCATACGACGAAGAAGATTTCGGCTTCTCAGAATATCAGGTGGCCATAATCGGTATGAAGCCCAAAATATCCGCCTCCGATTATGATGTGACAAAAGTAACCTTCTCCGAAGACATCTTTGTTAATGAAGAGACCACAGCCACCATCTCCCTCAAGAATATGGGCATCACTCCCCGTGAGAGAATTTTCCTTTGGATTAAACAGAATCGTGTCTGGAAAAAAATCGCGTCTACTAATGCCACTATCGCTGCGCAAAAGTCCGGCGAGGCTGTCCTGACATTCACACCTACCAGCGTAGGTTCCTACGAAGTGAAGATAACCTCAGACTATGATGGTTCGACTGTAAAGGCTACGGCCACCATCCAAGTAGTGACACCTGTCGAGGTCACTTCCGGAGATTTTGTCTACTACACCAACCCTACGACCCGACATGCCATCCTGAAGAAAATGAACAACCAATGGCAGCACCAGAGAGTCAATATCCCGGAAACATTTGAATCCGAAGGTACAACATATCAAGTAATAGGAATTGCCAAAGACGCCTTTATCCAGAATAAACAAATGACGAGAGTAGTACTGCCTGCCACTATAAAAAGAATCGGTCAGAATGCTTTCCTCAACTGCACTTCACTAACAACTGTTGTTTCCCACATCCAATCACCATTTGTCATAGACGACAACACATTTTCCATCAGTTCATGGAGTGAGGAAAAGCCAAGAATTGTTGTTTCCCCCTCCCCAGCCACTTTGTTCGTTCCCGAGGGCACAAAATCGAAATACGAGGCCACTACCGGATGGACCATGTTTGCCAAGATTGTTGAAGGTGAACCTATAGAAGCCACTATTAATGGTGTGAATTATATGTGCGATGCTGATACCAAGACAGCGAAGGTGATTGCTGACGACGGCCACAAGGAACTGACTGCAGTCAATATACCTGCACAAATCGAAGTCGGCGGTACCGCCTACCAAGTTACTGAAATAGGCAAATACGCGTTTTATAACTGTTCCCGAATTACTACCCTGACACTTCCCACTACAATCAAGACCATCGAGGAATATGCATTCAGTGGGTGTGGTAATATCAATGAGTTCATTATCCAAGAGGGATGTGAGACCATTGGAGAACGGGCATTCTCTGATATGTTTAATCTTCAAAAGGTAGAATTGCCTTCGACACTGACCAGTATAGGCAATTATGCGTTCTACGATTGCAGTAATCTTGAAAGCGTGGTTTCCCACATTCAAATGCCATTTGCGATATCCGACCAAACATTTATGATTTATTATTGGAACGAAACAGAGGGAGAACCAGAACGCAAGCCATCGCCTGCCACTTTGTTCGTTCCCGAAGGCACGAAATCGAAATACGAGGCCACTACCGGATGGACCATGTTTGCCAAGATTGTTGAAGGTGAACCTATAGAAGCCACTATTAATGGTGTGAAATATATGTGCGATGCTGATACCAAGACAGCGAAGGTGATTGCTGACGACGGCCACAAGGAACTGACTGCAGTCAATATACCTGCACAAATCGAAGTCGGCGGTACCGCCTACCAAGTTACTGAAATAGGCAAATACGCGTTTTATAACTGTTCCCGAATTACTACCCTGACACTTCCCACTACAATCAAGACCATCGAGGAATATGCATTCAGTGGGTGCGGTAATATCAATGAGTTCATTATCCAAGAGGGATGTGAGACCATTGGAGAACGGGCATTCTCTGATATGTTTAATCTTCAAAAGGTAGAATTGCCTTCGACACTGACCAGTATAGGCAATTATGCGTTCTACGATTGCAGTAATCTTGAAAGCGTGGTTTCCCACATTCAAATGCCATTTGCGATATCCGACCAAACATTTATGATTTATTATTGGAACGAAACAGAGGGAAAACCAGAAGGCAAGCCATCGCCTGCCACTTTGTTCGTTCCCGAAGGCACGAAATCGAAATACGAGGCCACTACCGGATGGACTATGTTTGCCAAGATTCTTGAAAGAGAACCTTTTGAAACGATAGTCAACGGCTTTAAATACAAATGCTTTGATGACGGCACCGCTGAATTGCTTGCCGATGACAGTTACAAAAATCTGACCGTCATCAATATTCCTGCACAGATTGAAGTCGATGGCCAGTATTATCAAGTAGAAAAAGTGGGAAAGAATGCTTTCGAATACTGTTACAAAGTCACCTTACTAACACTTCCCACCACAGTCAAAGAAATAGACAATTTCGCATTCCAAGGCTGTAGTGGTATCCAAGAAATCACAATTCCAGAGGGTTGCGTATCCATTGGAGAACAATCATTCTATTCTCTGTCCAGCCTACGAAAGGTTGAGTTGCCCACCACGCTGACTTCCATCGGCTACAGAGCATTCAGTCATTGTCACAGTCTGGAAAGTGTGATTTCGTCCATTCAAACACCTTTCACTATAAAGAACCACACATTCTCTTATACTAAATGGAATGGGGAAGAGTGGGATGACCATCTCTCGCCTGCCACACTCTATATCCCTGCTGGTACAAAAACTGAATACCTCAATAAAGGATGGAATCAGTTCACAGACATCGTGGAATCAGAGACTTTAGGCATCAACAACATTAGCAGTTCTACAGGAAAAGACCGTGACAAAGTTTACAACATTCAGGGTCAACGTATTGATAACCCCGTTAAGGGCATCTATATCAAGCACGGCAAGAAAATCCTTTTGCGATAAAAACAGGTCAGGCCTATGGTCTGTGACCGCAGCGCCACTGGTGATGGCGACGGCATTAAAAATCAACGGAAATATTTGGAAGAATAAAGAAAAATCACTAACTTTGCATCGGATATGTGTCTTGTTACATCAACAGACGCAGTTTGACAGACATAAATAAAAAGGAAGTGTTTGCTTCTACTGAGTACTCCTAGTAGAAGCAAACACTTTCTTTTCTTACTATGCCAGTTAAACCTTGGTTATATGTTCAGAACTCGCATATTTGGTTGCAAAGATACAACTTTTCAGAAAACTCCGATGCAAAAGTACACAAAAAACCCGAAACGCAAAACATTTCGGGATTTTTTATTTTGATTATTAGATTAGTTGTACTTCAGAATCTGTCCGGGACGCAGTTTGACGTTTTTCTTGATGCGGTTCAGACTGCAGAGGGCTTTCACGCTGGTGTGGTGCTTGCGGGCAATGGCAGAGAGGGTCTCGCCACGCTTCACCTTGTGGTAGCGCACATTGGCCGAGGCCTGCTGCCTGTCGGAACCGGGCACCTCGGCATAGTTCAGACCGTCGCCGCCGCGATAGATGCCGCCGGTGCCACGCAGACGGGTGGCCTGCGACGACTCGCGGTTGTAGGTCGAACGGTGGAAGGTCCACTCGTCGGCCACTACATCCTGGTTGCGGAAGTCGAACATCAGTGCGGGGTTGAGGGCTACGCCGCCCAGACGTGTCTCGAAGTGCAGGTGTGAACCGGTGCTACGACCGGTGTTGCCGCCCAGTCCGATGACGTCACCGGCACGCACTTCCTGGTTTTCGCTGACCAGTTGCTTCGACATGTGCCCGTAGTAGGTCTCCAGTCCGTTGGGGTGGCGAATCACCACATATTTGCCATAGCCACGGGGCTCGTAGCGTACGATACGCACCTTGCCGCTGAAGGCAGCGCGGATGGTGTCGCCGATGTACACCTTGATGTCCAAGCCTTTATGCTGGCGCCCCCAGCGTGCACCGAAGTTCGAGGTGATGACGCGGCTGGTGGTCGGCATGCAGAAATCGCGTAGGTCGATGCGGAACGAGTCGGGCAGGTTGGCCGGCACGTGGGTGTAGTCGTTGCTCCACTCACTGTAGAGGTCGGCAGCGGGTGCTTCCCACACCTCGTTCATAATCAACTGTTGCATCATCAGCGAGTCGACGGCCTTCATCTTGCGGTCGATGGGTGCCTGGCTGGCCAGCAGGTCTTGTCCGGCCATAGGCAGCGATGCCAATGTTGCTATTGCGATAAGTGACAGTTTCTTCAATTGCTTGAAAACCATAGGTTGTATTCTATTTTTGTTCGGTTCGTTATTCTGTTAGGAACGGCCTCAGTAGCGTACATTACAATCCAATGACGCATCCTTCTGCCGATAAGTCATTGCAAAGATAATAAATATATATGGAATAAAGACGGATTGGGACGGATTTTTTGTATACTTTTAACATTCCTGCTATGAAATGGCGCCCCAATTAACATTTGTCTTACGTATTTCGCGCAGTCTGTTCCAGAGCATCTGGTATTTGGGCGACCGGCAGTCGGGGTCGTCGTCGACAATCTTCTGTGCTTCGTCGCGGGCCATCTGCACCAATTGTCCGTCGCGGGCGATGTTGGCTATCTTCAGGTCGAAGGCCA
>DETM01000011.1 GCA_002361655.1 Prevotella sp. UBA3288
TCGAAGCAGGCCATTATCAGTGCACTGAACACCTATCTGGGAACAGCAGCCAAGTGACAGTAAGGTGAAAGCAAAAAGAAGGAGGACATCCGCTGTGGATGTCCTCCTTTTTTTCTTGTACGTAAAGAGGGCGCTTCAAAATGAAGCGCCCGTTACTTCCGCCAAGTCGGCTTAATGGCTTGTTTAACAATCTTTAATGGGACAGCAACGCTTTTTTGCTGTATTTTTTATATTTTTGCAAATTAAAAAACAATTCGACAATTTTTTGCACTGCTTTTACACAATTTATAAAGACGATGAAAACAATGTTTAGAATGATGAGCCGGTTGATGGCTGTCGCAGTATGCTGCATGATGTTGCTGACGGCTTGTGTGGAGGATGACAATTCTCCAGTTCCTGAGCCGCAAACGGCAGAGAAGAATTACGTGGAGCGGTGGATGCCCGTAGTAGACCCGAAGGGCGAGGCGCAAGGCACGGTCATGCTGCGCTTCTACGACGACATGCCGAGTGTGGCCTACATCAACGTCAGCCACTTCCAGACCATGATGTATCCGGGCACGGCCATCCAGACGCAGGCTCTGGGCGATGGGCGCTACCAACTGACCAGCCCTTGCGGTACGGCTGTCGTCAATACTGACAAGGACACCTTCGATAGCGACGACTACGAGGCCTTCACCAACATGATGGGCATGGTGCAGCCTGGCATGGCCAACGTCAGCCTCGACGGACTGCCCCTGGTGCGCTGGAAATCGATGGAGGCTACCCCGGAGAAGGTACACCTCACGCTCGACTACGGTAAGTTTGGCATCGACATCAGGGTTGACGGCAACGACGTCTACTTCCCGCTGGCCACGATAGCCGACCTCTATACCGACATCTACATGCATACCGCCGACTATAACGGCCAGCAGGTGATGGTGGCGCCGATGGGAGCGGAGGAACTGGAAGCCGGCTACCCCAAATACTTCATCGCCCCCATCCTGAAGGAGACGCGCCCGAAAGACATGGCCACTTTTGCCTACAACAACCTGTGCTTCACGCTGACGAACTTCTTCGGATACCCCGGTCGCACACTGCTTGAGAAAAAAGGTCTGAAGGAGAAAGGACTCGACCAGGCGCTGAAGGCCTATGGCCATGCAGGCGAGATGACGCGCCAACTGCTGCTCTCCACCAATATGTATGAGTATATCGCCGGTACCAATACGCTGGGCTGTCTGCTCAATGACGGCGGCCACACCGATACTGGCATTGGCCACACCAGCCAAATGGACTCATCGACGGACTTCTACAAGACGATGGGAAACACCGTCAAGGCTAAACTCGAGGAGTTCTACGGCTACTGTCCCGAATATGCCGCTTTGATAAAGGTGGACGATGACATCGAAGCACTAAGCAGAAAACTCATCGAAGCGCGCATTGCGAAGATAGGCAGGGGTGTCACTTACTACAAGGAGGGCAACACGGCCTACTGTCTGTTCAACGCCTTCGATTGCGACTTCGCGGCATGGCGCAAATTCTACAAGGGAGAAGGTGCCAAGCCAACCGTCGAGAACCATCCCAACGACTGGCTCGCCGTGCTGCTCGCCGCACTGGAGAAGGCAGAGAAAGACCCTGAGGTCAAGAACTTCGTGCTCGACCTCTCCACCAACGGCGGCGGGTCGGAGGACATTGTGATGGTCATCACCTCACTGATGTGCAACAAGGCCGAGGCTTACAGCGAGAACACACTGCTCGGACAGAAGCAGAAGATATACTATGAGGTGGACCGCAACCTGGACGGCAAGTTCGACGAGAAGGACGCCGAGGTGAAATACGACCTCAACTTTGCCCTGCTTGTGAGCCCCAACAGTTTCTCGTGCGGCAACATGCTGCCCGTACTGATGAAGGACTTCGGCATCCCCCTGATCGGCCAGAAGACAGGCGGAGGGTCCTGCTGCGTGCTCTATAACCCGTCGGCCGACGGATACGCCTACCGCTATTCGTCGCACCGCAGCCGACTGATGAACCAGAAAGGCGAGAACGTCGACCCGGGAGTGGAGCCTGACCTGAAGTTAGAGACGCCTGAGGAGTTCTTCGACTTCCAGAAGATAACGCAATTCATTGAGAGGTTTTATAGCAGCAAATAGCGTGTAGCGAGACAAAATAATCTAAAAAGCGTCGTAGGTGGAATTCTCGTCGATATCATTGGGACCGGCTGTACCTGCTTTGTTTCCAGACCAGCGGAGATTGGTCTCAGAGGTGCAGAGAAAGCCGCAGTTCTGAATGTTGAGCACCTTGATGGCGGGTATTGTGTACGTTTTCTTCTTCATGTTCTTGTTATTTGATGACTTTCTTGCCTTTGTAAATGTAAATGCCCTTGTCGTGATGCTCAGTACGTTGTCCGTTCAGGTTGTAGTAGGCGTCATCTTCGGCGGCCTTGCGCTGTACGCTGCGGATGTCCGTCGAATAGTCGTCGCCGATGGTGAACGTCAGTTCACGGGCATAAGCCACCTTGTTGACAGAGATGTATGCCCGGTATGGTGGAATCTTGTCCTTGCCCTTGTAGATGAAGAAACCTATCTCGCCTTTCGAGTTCCTTCCTAATGTGAGGCATCCGCCGTCGTTGGCGTCCGACTGATACACCTGCATGCCATTCCTGCCGATGCCGTCCAGCAGGTTCTCATACATGGGTATGGAGGTGAAGACGGTGGACGATTTGGAGGGAGAGAGGATGTGTTTGGTGACGGGCTTGGTGGACTTGATGACCACGGGGGTGAGCATGCGCACCTTGTTGCTGATGCGGCGCAGCACCAGCGTTGCCGCTGTCTCCGCGGTTTTTTCCTTATCCACGATGTAGGGGGTCATGAAGTCGGGCAGTTCCGTGTCGAATCCGCAGTACAGCGTGGCCCAGTAGTAGCCCTCGCTGTCGTTACTCTTATCACTGATGTCCAGATAGATAAAACTTTCCAGGTTCTTGCCGATCCAGAAGTCTGATTCCTGATATTTGCTCAGCAGTGCTCCCTTACCCCTGTGGTCCACCGCACCGGCACGGCGTGCGGAGTAGGCACGGGCTTCCAGATCGTCGTCGGACAAATCCTGGGTGCCGTCCTCAATCAGGAATAACAGTTGCTTGCCGTCGGCGGCGGTGAAGGCGTTCTCTTCAAGCGCCACCACCGTCTCGTAGTCGTAGTCGGCGGCATTGATGATGACCGTGTCTACCTCCGCCATCTTATAGACGGCTTTGCTGCCTATAGTCTTCACGTTGTCCGTAATTTCAATTCTGGTGTTCTTCCGGCCGTTGGGGTAACTCAGCAGCGTCTCCTGGCTCATGTCATAGAGCACGCCGTCTGTTGCTGTAAACTTCTGGTGGTCTGTCTCGACGTAATAGTTCTCAAGTCCTGAGTTGTAGAAAGCCTGTCCAGACACCGTGCCGACACTGACGGGAATGGTGAACGACTCCATGCTGGTGTTGCCCTTGAAGTCATCGTCGCTCAGTTCGGTAATCTTGTTGGAGAAGTCGAGCGTCCGCAGTTTTTCTTTGTTTTGGAATGAGGTTCCCAGGTCGCTGATGCCTGCGAAGTAGTGGAACTCAGGGAACGCGCTAATCAGGTCTCCGTCGTTGTCGTTGGGGTTATTGTCGTTCTTGTTCATGTCGGCTTGGAAGTCATCCAGCGACACGCCCTTCAACTCACTGAGCGACACTTCTCCATCGCCGTCGTTATCGTAGTGAGCCACGCAGAAGTTCTTAGCCTCCTCGTCCTCGAACTTGATGCCGGCAGTGATGGTGGCATCCGTCATGATAGGTGTAATCACCTTCGCTTCGTCTAAGGAGCGTACTAAATAGACGGAGTTGCTTGTTTTCCTCGGCTCCAGCACGCGGATGTCTTTGTCAACCGCAATGACACTGTTGTCCGTCACCTGCCAGTCTGCCGTGCCAGGCATGAAGTCGAGCAGGTAGTTCATGTTGTCAAGACGGTTGTTCTCATCCGTATAGACAGGCAGTGAGATGAGTTTGCCGTAAGCCGTCTCGGCGAAACTTTTCAGCATGGGGAAACGTCCTTTCTTCACCGTCCACTTGTCGAAGCCGTCACCCGTAAAGAACTTGCCGTCGGTCATGTCATTGGGAGTTGTCCCTTGGTTACTTGGCAAATAGCCTTTAGGCCAATGGCATTCCTCAAGGGTGAAACTGGTGTTGGTTAATTTTCTGGTTGCATGACTATTGTTCAATACCAGGATTCGCCGGGCAGAAGTCTTAAGGTTGTTCAATTCAGTTTTAAAAGCGAAAAGAGCATTTACGGGCACCTCGTCTGCTTTGATGGACTTTGCGACAACAGAGACTACACAATCTTCGACGACGGGTTCGTTAACCTGTTTCTCGCTGACATCCATTGTATGTATAAAGGCACAAAAGTTGTTTTCAATTCCTGCATCTGTATTTCTGCGGTCTTTGACAACCCCGTCGAACAGACAGTTTCGGACAGATGCAGAGCCTCCGATTTCTGGACTCAGGAAGGCAAAGGGATTGGCAAAGCCAGACTTGTAGTCCTCTGTTTCCGGACTCCACGTCAGACAGTCAACAAAGCCAGTGTTCACGATGGAGGCATCGTTGTGAATCTTTTCTATGAGTCCGAAGGCATTGGTGGAGAACAGTCCGCGGATGAGGTAGCCGTTGCCGTCGAGGTGGGCAAACCAATTGTTCTTGTCACGATTCGACTCGTGGTCCCACTTGCTGCATCCATCTTTGGGCCCACCCGTATGGGTCAGAAGGTTGTCGTTGAACCAGATATCATTCCTCAGTTTGTAATACTCGCCCTTTTTGTTTGCTTTGAAGGCAAGAATGAGTTGACGGGCGTTATGGATGATGTAAGGATTGGCCTCAGTGCCATTGCCCCCGTCAAAAGTGATAGCCACCTTACCGTCCCACGTCCTGCTGCCATTGACATGCAGGCACAACTGCTTGTTGATTTTGTCATTGGTGGTGATGGTCAGGCTGACATCGCCTTCGGCATTGACAATGGGCGTCGCCGTCTGGGCATCGGTCTCGCCGCTGATGGTGAGCACGTTCTGGTCGGCAGGCAGCGAGTAGCGCGCCGTCTTGATGTAGGTCACATTGCCCACCGTCTCCATATCTTGCGACTTCATGGCCAGCGACAGCGAGAGATCAAGGTAATAGGCATACTGGCCATTGTGGTTGAAGCCTATTGGTACACAAGCCAGCCAGGCATAGGCAGGAAACAGTTTTGCCTTGTGTATCTCTGTCTTGTCGTCGCCAAAGACGTCGGCAGCATGTTCTATGACGTAGTCGTGTATCTTAGCCAGTTCGCCTTCTGTGGCATTGGTGAGGTTGCTGTCGGCAATTTTCAGACGTGGGTAGAAGCCGTCGCTGCACTGCCACATCGAATTGAGCCCCACATTGATGGTATTGTACCTATAATTCGTATAGGTTAAATAGTAAGCACCTGTTTCCTTAAACAGGTCGCTGGTAGCGGTACTTGTCAGACTCTGGAACGATTGATAGACTGAGGGCTGGTCGGAATAGTCGTCATACAGGTTCTGATCGCAATAATTGTACTCAGCGTCTCCATTGCTCTTCCACAGTGGCTTCTGGTTGTTGCTGGTCTGCATAGTACCCAGGAACAGAGAGTTGACAGATATGCCTTTATCCTCTTCCATTTCTCCGGCAATGCCATGAAACTCGCCAGTGCCGGGATTGTTGATATGAGCGCTATACACACAGTTGGCTATTCTCATGGTGTTTTTCCCCACGATGCCGCCAAGAGCCGTTGTCCTGACGGATTCGGCAGCACTATAGGGGAACGACACCATGCTGGCACAGCCAATGATGTTGGCAA
>DETM01000021.1:0-2857 GCA_002361655.1 Prevotella sp. UBA3288
GCTCTTCAAATTTATCTATCATCGTTATATCATATTTTCCAATATTTTAACAGCCTTGGTGATGTCCTCTTTAAACCGTTTGTGGTCTCTCAGGAAGTCAGCTCTGCCACCAGAAATAACATCAAGCAGTTCTTGGCTCATTTCATCTGCATACGAGGCAATGGCAATCTCAATGTCATCTTTCTGCCAGTCGAGCGTAGAATGAACATAGATCCTCTGCTTCTGATGCAGAAAACTATAGGCTGTCTCTATACTGTCTTTCGTTATCATTCTTTCTTGTCATATCCTATCGGACGGAATTGCTTCTGCTTTTCGCTATAAACAAATCCATGTCTGTATAGGTAATTCTTTATATCTTTCGGCTCCGTCCCAAAGTTGTAGCACAACGCTTCCAAAGTGTCAAACTCTTCGTCTCTCAGAAGCATGTTGACGCTCGAAACCAGTATTGCAGGATCTTTGGGTAGGTAGTCCATATACCTGAAATCATTTTCCTTAGTCTATATCCTCGTAATGCAAATAACCATAACTCTCCTTGTCCTCAACGGCTTGCAGGAAGGCACGGTCTCTGAGAAAGATGGTAACACAGTCCGTTAAATAAGGACTGCTGAATCCGTCCCAAGTCATGCCAACCCTGCCCTGTGGCAAATCCCAGCAGAGGTTGATTTCGTGAGGTTTTGGCTCCACACCATACCCGTGGTCATCGTAATACGGCTCCGTGTCTATGGTCTGCTTCATATATTCAAGCATCGGCATCATTTCGCCCTCACTGATTTTTCTTTTAGTCATCACAACCACCAGTCCAACCATATCCTTTCCGCTTATATTGGAGTCGTGAACTGTGATGGAGCATCGGCCGAATACGGGAAGTCTACACTCAAAGGTTTTTCTCTGGTCGTCTTCGCAATAAAGGCTATACTCAGTCTGTTTCAGTATTTCTTCACGGAAAGCAGATACTGACGTATTGAGCAGGGTGTGCTGTTGAATGCAGAGGTGCTTTTCACCGACGAACATATTATTCATTGTGACATTCTTCAAAAGTTCGCCCTGTTTCCCGTTATTGTCACTCATAATTATACCCTATTCTGTTATTAGTTTCTCGATAAATCTCTTATGCCCGCTCACTACGCGAACTACCAGAACTAATTTATCTCGAAATGATTGGTTTCTATGAAACGCTAATGCAAAAATAAACATTATTTTTCAATTCCCCATCATCTTTTCCCAAAAATCTTCAAAACGCATTCACTTTTAACCGTTTTTACGGAAAAAGAGACAGAAAAGAGACAAAATGGTTGGAGGATAAGAGAAAAATCGGCGCAGGGGGAAAAGTCCGTGGATAGTTCCCATAGCAGCCAGACGATGACCTACCGCGAACTGATCAAGCACATAATTATATGCAAAAAAAAACTAAAAAAAGTATGGATGATACAAGATTTTTTGTATTTTTGCAAAATCAAAGTATTCATAAACATGATATTTGACATCAGAAGGGATTAACTAAAGACTTAAATTTTTAGGCTTATGAAAAAAAAACGTATTATCCTGTGCTCAGTAGCAGCAATATTTGTAATTGGCTTGATTGCCTCTTTCTTCGTTGATTGGCCAGTAGATTTTAACAAGGCCGATGGTGATATTGGCAAGGCTGCAAAATTCTCTCGTGAGCAAGTTGCCGAGAAGTTAACTAATATGGAAGAACTCCTTCAGACCGACTCAGCCTTCAAGGATGATATTGTGACAGCCCAGGTGGTGATGCAGACACGCACCGTCCAGTTCGCCACGCTGGTTGACATGTCAAATGAGGTAGCAGGCAAAATCCCTGCATTTGCCGAGGTGCTGAAGGAAATGAACGCCAGCCGTGAGATGGTGGACAATGTTGCCAGTTCTCTGGCAGAGTCGGCCGACAAACTGAATGCCGCCCTTGGTGGTGAGGAGTGTCCCGACTTGGCCCAGTCAACCATCAACGCCTCCCTGGCTTACACCACGCTGCAGAAGCAGAACAATCTGGCCACCCGTTTCATCGAGACCACCGACAAGTATCTGGAGACAGCCCAGGGTGATGACCAACTGAAGTTAGTTCGCGACCAGTGGTTGGAGTACCAGCAGATGACCGCTGCCCTCGAGGGTGACAAGGCAAGTGCAGAGGCTTTGGCTAAGAAGGGCAACCTGCTTAGTGGTGAACAGGCTCTTGCAGCCGTAGCTAATTTCGATATTGCTGAGCGTTTGGTTGTGCTACAAAGCTGCGAGTTGGCTCAGGCTATGAAGCTTCGCAACCAGATTGGAAGCGTCATTCGCCCAAAGGTTCTCGAAAATGAGATCAGTAAGCTTTGCAATGCCCAGCAGGAATTTCTTTCCGCTAAACCACGTAAGATTGATTCCTATAATGCTTCGAATAATGTTCTTGCCGGTAAACCACGTAAGATTGATTCCTATAATGCATGGATGATAGGTAGCGCCAGCAGGGTTATGGAGGCTTTCAACACCTCACTGAGTAATGTCGCGAAAAATCATGCCCTGAATCAGAGCCAGAATATCGGTCTCGGCCGTGTGATTGGCAACGTAATCAGTGAGACAGCAGCAGCAAACAACAGTGTAAAGCTGAACAAAGGCCCAAAAATTGATAAATAATTACTGCGTTGTACATGCGTAACTGGATTGCTGTCTTTCTGCTGTCGATGATTCCCTGTATATCCAGGGGGCAGAACCAGACCTATTACCAGTATAAGACGGACGAAGCCACGCTGGTGTTCTTTGACAAGAACCTGTCGCGCTACATCCCTCACATGATACGCATGTACCAGAACGGCAAAGCGCTTCATGAGCAGATATGGACCAGTGATTCCATCTATCAGCCAGAAGC
>DETM01000021.1:2935-30020 GCA_002361655.1 Prevotella sp. UBA3288
GCATCGCCATTACCGCGTTCTTTTATACAGATCGGCATGGCTCCGCTGAACATGTCGTATTACATCACCCCTTCAGGTGAAAGGTACAGTCAGTTGTTCAAGCACGAATATACGCACATCGTCATGACTGACAAGTATAATCGGCGCGACCTCAACTGGCGCCGTTTCTTCGGTACGAAGGTCGATACCGACAAGTCCCAGCCCATCTCAGCCCTATGGAGTTACCTGAGCGTGCCCCGTTGGTATTCGCCCCGTTGGTATCACGAGGGTATTGCCTGTTTCATGGAGACCTGGCTCGGCGGTGGTGTAGGACGCGCCTTAGGGGGCTACGACGAGATGTACTTCCGCAGTATCATCGACGGGGGTGACAAACTCTACTCGGTGGTGGGTCTGGAAACGGAAGGCTCCACAAAGGACTTCCAAGTGGGCGCCAATGCCTATCTCTATGGTACCCGTTTCGTGAACTACCTCACCAAGACCTACGGCTACGAGAAGATGATCCAGTTCTATAACCGAACGGCAGACAGTCGCACCTTCTTCGGCAAACAGTTCAAGAAGGTCTATGGACAGTCGCTCAGAAAAGTATGGAACGACTGGAAGGAGGACGAGAAGAAGCATCAGGAAGAGAACCTCGCCGCCATCCGCCAATATCCCATCACAGAAACCAAGCCGCTGACCAGAGAGCCGTTGGGTTCCGTGTCGCCATTCGTCTATGACCCTGCCACCCAAAAGGCATACGCCGCCATGAATGCCCCTGGCGACTTTGCACACATGACTGAGATTGACCTGCAGACAGGCGAGCAGAAGCGACTGAACGACATCTACGGCATCCAACTCTATGACCCTGCTTTCGTTGCCCTCGACCGTAAGGGCCAGCGCCTCATCTATACAACGAACAATTCGAAGATGCGTGGTTTGGAAATCTATGACATCCAACAGAAGGAGGTGGTGAAGAAAAAGAAGTACCAGCGCATCGGCAATATTGTGTATGACAACACCCACGACTGTCTCTACGGCCTGTTCTCCAACGGTGGTACACAGTCGATTGTGCGCATGGACCGCGATTTGGAGAATCCAGAAGTGATCTATGCCTTCCCGTTTGGTGTGAGCGTTTTTGACTCAGATATCAGTCACGACGGCAAATGGCTGTCGCTCACCAGCCAAGGCGACAACGGCGAGCACACACTTTTGCTGTTCAACACTGAGGAACTGGCAAAGGCCATCTTCAAGCCCGTGAAGTTGATTACCTGGAAAGACAGCAACTTAGGACAGTTCCGCTTCTCGCTGGATGACAAGTACCTGATTGGCAGTTCTTACTATACAGGCGTCTCCAACCTCTGGCAGATTAACATAGAAACACGCGAGATGGAGATGCTTACCAATACCGACATCGGCCTCTTTGCACCATTGGAGATTACGCCTGGTCAGTTGCTGGCGCTCCAGTTCAAGCGCGACGGACTGCAACCCGTCTTACTTTCCCGTAAGGTGGTGAAAGATGCCAATGCCGTGAAACTTTACGGTCAACTGACATACGAGAACAACAGGGAGGCGATGGAACAGATTGGTCTGCTCAGAGACTCGCATCCCAGAAAGAACTTTGGCGATGTCTATAACAACATCACCTCCTACAATGTCTTTAAAGAGATGAGGTTCGCAGGAGCCTATCCAATCATCAGCGGCTTTACCGATTCCAGAGCGTGGAATCACATGACCCCCGTGTTAGGCTATCGCTTTAACGTGAACGACCCCGTGGGACTGAGCAGCATGAAAATGTCAGTCGGCCTCTCCCCTTGGAGTAACAATTCCTGGAAGAACAAATTCCATGTTGACTTCGACTGGAATTACTTCTTCTGGAACGTCAAGGCCGCCTGGAACCATACGGACTTCTACGACCTCTTCGGTCCGATGCGGAAAAGCCGTAAGGGTTATGTGGTGCAACTGGCCTACGACTATACCAACACGTTGATTTCGCCGTATAACAAATCATGGGGCTTCTCTGTCGCTGCCTACGGCGACATGGATGCGCTGCCCTTGTATCAGGAGATTGATGTGCAGGATGTCAGTTCGATGCAGACGGCATCGGTTTACGGGAAGTGGTCAAAGACCCGCACCTCGTTGGGTGGTGTGATGAAAGAGCAGGGCTACGAACTGGGCGTTGAAGGCTACGGCTATCTGGCAGGCGGACGGTTTTATCCCTCAGTAGAGGCTACAGGTAACTTCGGCACATTGGTTCCCTTTGACAGAAACACCTCGTTCTGGCTCCGTACGTCAGCAGGTCATAACTTCGGAGATGAAGAGTCTGTGTTTGGCAATACCTATTTCGGTGGTTTCCGCAATAACTATGTTGATAATAGGAATGCCTTCCAATATCGTACGACCTTAGCGATGCCAGGTGCTGACATCGATGCTATCCCGGCACACTCCTATGCCAAGGCGACGGCAGAACTCAACCTGCGCCCGCTCCGTCTCAACAACTTCGGTGCGCTGTTCTGCTATCCGACGTGGATCCAGTGCTCGTTATTCGGAACGGGACTCTCCGCCTGGAATCCCCACGAATCCCACAAGATGTACTATAGTACAGGTATCCAACTGACCACCGAACTGGTGTTCCTGAATTATCTCAAGACAACATTGTCTATTGGCTACGGCCATCTGTTTGCACCAGCAGGATTCGATGGAGGGAAACGTGGAAACAATGAATTCATGATCTCCCTCAAACTGTTATAATGTTATTTGTCGCTGCTCTCCTCCCCGTTGTCATCTACATCTTTGTCGTCTATCAGATCGACAACTTCTCGCTCATCAGCGTGAAGCGCCTTCTCCTATTGATTCTATGTGGTATGCTGACAGCGTTGGCCTGTTTTGCCCTGTTCCAATTGACGGGTAAGATTATTCCCGAAAGTCAGTCTGATTCCGTCAACCCCATCATAGAAGAGATTGTCAAAGGCATCCCGCTTCTTTGGTTGGCCAGCCGCAAGAAAATCGTGTTCTTCATCGACAGCGTCATCTGCGGTGCAGCCGTCGGTGGCGGTTTCTCCATTCTTGAGAACATCTTCTACCTGCTGTGGGGCGATGGAATGGGTCTTGGCACCGTTCTTTTCCGAGGTCTGGAGGTGGCCCTTGTCCACATGGGCTGCAGTGCCATTGCCGCTGCCGGATTCATGCTGATAGTACGTATGATTGAATATTCCCGTTCCCGATCAGTCGTCAAAAAGCGCGACATTGCAATGTCTGTATTCCTGTTATCGGAAGCACCTGTGCTGCACGTGTTCCACAACACCTTCCATTTCGTGCCGCTGGTGCAGTTCCTTCTCGTTACTGGCACGTTGGGAGGCCTATTGGTATGGACCTACTTCTACGACGTAGAAATGATCCATCGCTGGATAGACACTGGGCTCGACAAACAACTAAACCTACTTGACTCCATCAAGGCTGGTCATTTGGACGACACCTCAACCGGCAAATTCCTCGAGTCGGTCAAGGACGCTTTCCCCCCAGAGGATTTCTTCGATATTATCTGTTATGTACAACTGCATGTAGAACTGTCGGTAGCATCCAGAAGTCGGGTAATGCTGCGGGAATCGGGTTTAGAGCGCGAACTCCCCCTGACCGACGAGATGAAGGAACTGATTCTTTCGCAATACACGGAGTATAAACTTCTTGAGAAAAGACTTGGCCATGCAGCCAGAATGACTATCGCTCCTATCGTGAAATATGATCCGGCAGAATATAAAGCGCTCGAAGATCTCCGGGCTGAATGCAAGAAGAACTGATATCTGGCTGGTTCCAGTTCATACATAATTACTTATTTGACAGGTATTTCACTTTCGAAGCATCACGGGGTTTGGCATCAGGCTGTTCATCGGGATAGCCAATGGAGATGACATAAAGCAGTTTGTAGTCGGCAGGGATGTCAAGACTGTCGCGGAAAGCCTTGGCTTTCTCGTCATTTGTTAGGAATCGAACTGGTCCAGTCTGAATGCAAGTTCCAAGCCCCAATGCCTGTGCCGCCAGCATCATATTCTGTCCCATAAGACCTGCGTCAAGGTCGAATCTACCGTTTGCCGGAGTACAGACACAAATAAGGTTGGGCGCATTACGGGTCTGCCCTTTTACATCAGCCATCAGCCGTGGGTCTTCGATGATACGTACAGCCCAATTTTGGCGGTTCATGGCACTCGGTGCATTGATGCCAGCAAGGGCTATGGTTTCAAGTTTCTCATGCTCCACAGGCTTGTCGAGGTATTTGCGGATGGAGCGACGTGCCATGATATTGCTCAGCACCGGATTAACCTCCATCTGCATGTCGGCTTCGATGGTGGACACTTGGTCACGCGACTCATAACGCTTGATGACTTTGCCGTCGCGCCCTATCAAGAATTTTGTGAAGTTCCATTTGATGTCACCGCCACCAGTCTGCTCTTTCAACCAGGTATAAAGAGGATGGGCATGCTCTCCGTTTACATCAATCTTGTCGAACTGTGGGAAATGGATGTCGAAATTGGCTGTGCAGAAACTGTGAATCTGCTGAATCGTTCCAGGAGCCTGCTGGCCGAACTGATTACATGGGAAGTCAAGAATCTCGAAACCCTGAGCATGATATTTCTGATAGAGTGGCTCCAAGTCTTTGTACTGTGGTGTGAATCCGCATCGGGTAGCGGTATTCACAATCAGCAATACCTTTCCTTTGTAGTCTGAGAGCGACACCTCCTGTCCTGCGTCGTTCTTTACCTTGAAATCATAAATACGCTGTGCCGAAAGAGTCAGCACGCCCAACAGAGCCATAAGGCAGAATAAAACTTTTCTCATAATCATACGTTTCTCTTAAACTTTGTTGTAAAACGGGACAAATATACTCATTTCTGCCCGATTTTTATTACTTTTGTGGCAAGTTTTGAGATTAATTAAGTTATTAATGAGTAGTATTTTTATAAGGAATCTTTGGCTATTATCGGGAATTTTACTATTTCGTGGAGACTCTGCATTATTTGCGAGAGTTAATAAGACGACAAGAATAATATTGATGCTTTTGCTGCTATTCGCCGGTACGGGATTATCAGCAAAGAAAAAGCCTGTGCCCGTTGTCATTGTGGCCGGGCAGTCGAATACAGACGGGCGTGTGAACAACGAAGAACTGCCAGGCTACATCAAGCAGCATGGCTATCGCCACTGCTGGTGGTCATATGGCAGCGATACCATTTCAGGCGGTGGCCGTTTCGAGCGCTTCTGGCCTCGTGTGGCCAAGCCCGACAACACTGAGCGTTGGGGTTATGATGCGGTGGTCTATTATCTTATAGATCGGCACATCAAACGTAACTTCTATGTCATCAAAGAGTCGCTTGGTGGTACTGCCATTGACACGGCCTGTGTAAGTACGAGCGGGATGTACTGGAGTGCATCTCCCGAATTCCTTGCCTCTACCGATGCCGCCGACAAAGGCGGGAAGTCGTTGCTGAAAGCCTTTACCGAGAATATCGGTGCCTGTATCGACAATGAGTTGTCGCAGTTGAAGGAAGGCTATGAGGTGAAGGCGTTTCTTTGGCATCAAGGCGAAAGCGACAAGAAGATGGGCGGACATTACTATGACAACCTGAAAGCCGTTGTGGCCTATGTGCGCGACTATCTGGTCCGCAAGACAAATGACGAGCGATATGCCCGTTTGCCATTTATCTGCGGTACCTATTCGCAGAAAAGCCGTGACCGTAGCGAGTTGGTTGTGAAGTCCCTGCATCGCCTTGCAGAAGAAGACCCGAATTTCCACGTGGTTGACATCGAGGATGCAAGCATACAGCGTGACCGATTGCATTTTGACAGCAATGGAGCCGAGTTGTTAGGCCGGCGAGTCTACGAACGGCTGACTAAGGTCACTGGAGGTATTCGGTAGATTTCAGTTTAAAAAGATAACATACTTACCTGTTTTGGGGCAGCATTGAAATAATAGAAGTTTTGCGAGTATTATGGAAATGGTAATGTCTTGGGCTAAAGAGAATTTTGACGACAAGTTGCCTGCCAGCGGTGCGATGCTCGGCTCTCTTATTTCATGCGAAGATGTAGTTGGTAGATAGACGGCAGCACGATGAGCAGTGAGAAACCGACGGCCATCAGGGCATGCGTGGTAGAACCGAAGATGTCGGTCATCGTGATGTCTGGATTGGGGTAGGCATGAAAGATCAGATAGGCCACGGTGTTGTTGATCCAGTGAAAGATGATGCCAGGCAGAACGCTCCTTGTCCGTTCGTACATCCAGCCCAGCAGCAGACCGATGAGGAAGGGGTGGACGAACTGGGCCGGATTCATGTGAGCCACGGCGAACAGTAATGCTGAGAGGCTGATCATCAGCCATCGTCGTTCAGTTTTCCATTCTAAAAGGACGCGCAGGGCGGCACCACGGAACACCAACTCTTCAGCAATGGGCGCCAGCAGGCAAACGACGGCATAGCCTCCCGTGGTCGACATGATGAGCGAAAGAGTCTGCTCCGCCTGGTCTATCATTTTCTGTATGAAGTCGGGCCACTGCTCGGGCATCGTCACCTCCTGGAAGTACATCGACGGCAGGATGAGGCCTGCCGAGGCCAGTATGCACCAGAATAGCACGCCCCACGGACGTTTCTCGACGAACTGGCGGGATACGGGGGCCCACTTCATGATGGTGAACAGGGCGATGGCTGCTACTGAGCAGATGGCCTCTGCGATGATAAGTCCGCCGGGCGACAATTCTATATTGGCCAACATCTCCTTGTTGTGCCAATCGCCGCTGACTATCACTTGTGCAATGAGCACAACGACTGGAACCGTCGTCTGAATAGCCAGAAATACCAATACAAAGGCGATGGCTATCAAAGGGTTAAGATTTTTGCTCATATAAGTTTAATCGTTTTTCCGCTTCTTTTTTGTCTTTTCTTATTTGGTCGGCTAAGGCTTCGCCAGAGGGGAACGGCCGTTCGTCGCGCAGTCGGCTGATGAAATAGATGGTCATACTCCTTTCGTAGAAATTTCCCGTTTCATCGAAAATATTAGTCTCCAGCGTACGATTCCGGCCATTGAACGTGGGCCGGGTGCCGATGTTGGTGATGCCCCTCTTCAGGGCGTGGCCTTCCGTTCTTACCATGACGGCATAGACGCCGTCGGCAGGTATGATCTTGTCGTCGGCAGGCATCATGTTGGCTGTCGGGAATCCGATCTTACGGCCAATCTGTTCGCCGTGCACGACCAGGCCGGAGAGTGCATAGGGCCTACCAAGACATTGGCGGGCCTCCTCTACCCGTCCTTCTTTCAGCAAGTGCCGGATACGAGACGAACTGGCGTTCGATGTGCCGACAGTCAGCGGGTCGCCACATACCACCTCGATGCCGATGGCCTCGCCGTAGCGTCGGTAGTCGTCGAAACCCTCAGTGCGGTCGTGCCCAAAGCGGTTGTCGTAGCCTGTCAGCAACAGTCGCACGTTCAGTTGGCCGAACAACACCCTTTTCATAAAGTCATGGGCCGACAGACCGGCCATGTATTGGTTGAACCGGAGTATCACCAGCACGTCGATACCTGTTTTGTCCATCAGTCTTATCTTTTCGTCCAGTGTTGTGAGCAGTTCCGGTCGCCAGTCGGGGTGCACCACTTGGCGCGGTGGTCGTTCGAAGGTGACGACCATCGACTTCAGCCTTTGCTTTGCGGCTTCGCTCTTGAGCCTGTCCAGCAGGTGGCGGTGGCCCAGATGCAAACCGTCAAACACCCCGATAGTGGCAGCACATAGGCTGTCACTGTAGCACTCGTCAGGGTAGAACACAATCTTCATCGGGCTGCAAAGTTACGGCTTTTTCTCGAATTAAGCCTATTTTATTTGGTAAATTAGACTGCTATTCGAAAAAAAATGATTACTTTTGCAGCGTCTTATAATATAATAAGGTGTAGAAACATACAAAATAAGCATAAAAGTCATGGAAAAAACATCCAAAACAGTCTATTTGGGCATGATAGGCGATATCATGCATCCGGGCCTGATTAATATCATCGAAGAGGGTGCCAAGCACGGCGATGTGATGATCGGCCTTTTCACCGACAAGGCCATCGCCGAGCATAAGCGGCTGCCCTACCTGACCTACGACCAGCGTAAGCGGGTGATAGAGAATATCAAGGGCGTGGCCTCGATTGTGCCGCAGGACGAGTGGAGTTATGTGCCCAACCTCCGTAAATACCGCCCCGACTATATCATCCACGGCGACGACTGGAAGACCAACCAGGACCAGGAACTGCGCTCCGAGGTTTTCGAGGTGATGAAGGAACTGGGCGGCGAGGTCATCGAGATTCCCTATACGAAAGGCATCGACTCGTCGTCGCTCGACAAGGAAATCAAGGGCATAGGCACCACACCCGACGTGCGACTGAAGTCGCTGCGCCGCCTGATACAGGCCAAGGACGTGGTGCGCATCCTGGAGGTGCACGACGGACTGTCGGGCCTTATTTGCGAGAACATCGAGGTGCAGAACGGCACCCACACTGAGCGTTTCGACGGTATGTGGTCCAGTTCTCTCACCGACTCCACCAGCAAGGGCAAGCCCGACATCGAAGCCGTAGACCTGACCACCCGCATGCAGGACCTGACCAACATCCTGGAGTGCACCACGAAGCCTATCATCTACGATGGCGACACGGGCGGCAAGACCGAGCATTTTGTGTTCACCGTCCGCACCCTGGAGCGCAATGGTATCTCGTGTGTCATCATCGAAGACAAGGTGGGACTGAAGAAGAACTCGCTCTTCGGTACCGATGCCATCCAGACGCAGGACACTATCGAGGGTTTCTGCCACAAAATTCGCAGCGGCAAAGAGGCCCAGGTGACGAAGGACTTTATGATTGTAGCCCGCTGTGAGAGCCTCATTGCCGGCAAGAGCGTCGACGATGCCCTGGAGCGTTGTGATGCCTATGTGAAGGCCGGTGCTGACGGCATCATGATTCACAGCAAGCACAAGACGGGCGAAGACATCCGCGAGTTCTGCCAGCGGTTCCGCCAGATCCATCCCCTCGTGCCCATCGTCGTGGTGCCCACCACCTACAACCAGTTCACCGAAGAGGAACTGCACCAGTGGGGCGTCAACATCGTCATCTATGCCAACCACATGCTGCGCGCCGCCTATCCCGCCATGTTCCGCTGTGCCGAGACCATCCTCAAGCACCACCGCTCGTTGGAGGTCAACGATATCTGCATGCCCATCAAGGAGATTCTCGAACTCATTCCGGGAACGAAGTGAGTATTGAACATTGAATATTAAAGGAAAATGTTGCAACCATCTTTTTTTATCGGACAACTGAAGGCCGCCGGCATTGACTTCTTTGCCGGCGTGCCCGACTCGCTGTTGAAGAATATCTGTGCCTATATCACCGACAACCTGCCGAAAGAGCAGAACATCATTGCCGCCAACGAGGGCGGTGCCATGGGCATCGCCGCCGGCTATCACCTGTCAACGGGGAAGATTGGTGTGGTGTATATGCAGAACTCCGGCGAGGGAAACATCATCAACCCGCTGGCATCGCTCACCGACCGCGAAGTGTACAACATTCCCGTGCTGCTGCTCATCGGATGGCGAGGCCGTCCCGGTGTGCACGACGAGCCGCAGCACGTCAAGCAGGGCAAGGTGACCACCGGACTGCTCAACACGATGGGCATCGACTACAGCGTGCTGAGCAAGGACGAGACTCAGGCCGCCAAGCAGATTGCCGCCGCCGTGAACCACATGACACGCACCAACGAACCCTATGCGCTGGTCATTGAGAAAGATACCTTCGAGGCTTACACCCTGCAGAGCAAGGTGGACAGCGCACTGACGCTCAGTCGCGAGGAAGCCATCGAGACCGTGGTGGAGGCCCTGCCTGCAGAGGCCGCCGTGGTGTCGACGACGGGCATGATCTCCCGCGAACTCTTTGAGATTCGTGAACGGCGGGGCGAAGGCCACGGCCACGACTTCCTGACCGTGGGAAGCATGGGCCACGCCTCGCAGATAGCCCTCGGCATCGCCCTGCAGCAGAAGCATCGCCCTGTGTTCTGCTTCGACGGCGACGGTGCCTCGATCATGCACATGGGCAACATGGCCATCACGGCACAGATGCAGCCCAAGAACATGGTCCATGTGGTGTTCAACAACGGTGCACACGACAGCGTGGGCGGTCAGCCCACCGTCGGACTCGATATCGACCTGCCCGCCGTGGCCCGTGCCGTGGGCTACCGTCAGGTGTGTTCCGTCAAGACGAAGGATGAACTGCGGCAGGCCCTCACCGCCGTTGCTGAAGGGCCGGTGTTCCTGGAGGTGCAGGTCAGGAAGGGCAACCGCAAGGATCTGGGCCGCCCCACCACGACACCGGTGCAGAACAAAGAGGCACTGATGGCCTTCCTGAGCGAGATTGGACATTGTCAAATCGTAAAATAACACAATAGCCCAATAAATCGTAAATCGTCAAATTGTAAATAAATCGTAAATCGTCAAATAGTCAAATTGTAAATCAAAATGACTGCAGTAATTATGGCAGCGGGCATGGGAACCCGTTTCGGCCAGTACACAGAGAAAATTCCCAAGGGATTCGTGGAGTGCGGCGGCCTCTCGATGGTGGAGCGCAGCATCCGCACCCTCATCGACTGCGGCATCAGCCGCATCATCATCGGCACCGGCTATCACCGCGAAAAATATGAGGCATTGGCCAGCGTCTACCCACAGATAGAATGTGTGTTCTCGCCCCGCTATGCCGAGACGAACAGTATGTACACGCTCTACAACTGTCGCGAGGCCATCGGCAACGACGACTTCCTGCTGCTGGAGTCGGACCTCGTCTTCGAGCGGCGCGCCATCACGTCGCTGATGGACTGCAAGGAACCCGACGTGATGCTCATCACCCCGGTGACGAAATTCCAGGACCAGTACTACGTGGAGTACAGCGAGCCCGACCACTGTCTGACGCGCTGTTCGACCCATGCCGATGAACTCGATGCCAAGGGCGAACTGGTGGGCATACATAAACTGTCGGGCGACTTCTATCAGGAGATGTGCGCCGACTATGCCCGTAAGGTGGACGAACAGCCAAAACTGGGCTACGAATATCAGTTGCTGCTGATGTCGCAAAGCATCCGGAAGGTCTACGTGCTGAAGGTGGACGGTCTGAAGTGGTACGAGATTGACGACCCGCAGGATCTGGCCTATGCCGAGGAGCATGTGCTGCCATATCTTATATAAAGAAGAAATCAATGAATACCCTCATTCATTATAGAACTACGAATGTCATGAGTAGTCGATAAATAGATGGTAAACTTAAATTAAAGAAATAAACAATGGAAACGATAAAAAGAAACGTATTGCTGAACCCGGGCCCCGCCACCACCACCGACACGGTGAAGATGGCACAGGTGGTGCCGGATATCTGTCCCCGTGAGAAAGAGTTTGCCGGCCTGATGAAAGGTCTGCGCAACGACCTGCTGAAGGTGGTGCACGCCCCAGCCGACCAGTACACCTCGGTGCTCTTCTGCGGCTCAGGTACCATCAACATCGACATCTGCGTCAACTCGCTGGTGCCGGAGGGCAAGAAGATTCTCGTGGTGAACAACGGAGCCTACAACTCGCGTGCCGTCGAGGTGTGCCAGATGTACCACATACCCCATATCGACCTGAAGTCGAGCATCTACGAGCAGCCCGACCTGAAGGCTGTGGAGCAGGCACTGAAGGCCAATCCCGACGTGGCCGTCGTCTACTGCTGCCACCACGAGACGGGTACCGGCGTGGTGAACCCCATCCGTGAGATTGGTGCCCTGGCCCATCAGTACGGTGCCATCTTCGTCAGCGACACCACCTCAACGCTGGGCATGATTCCCCTCGACGTGGTGAAGGACAATGTCGACTTTTGCATGGCCTCTGCCCAGAAAGGCCTGATGGCCATGTCGGGCCTCTCGTTCATCATCGGTCGCGAGGATATCATCCGTGCCTCGAAGAACTATCCCACGCGTTCCTATTATTGTAACCTCTACCTGCAGTACGAGTATTTCGAGAAGACCGGCGAGATGCACTTCACACCGCCCGTGCAGACCATCTATGCCACCATCCAGGCCCTGAAGGAATACTTCGCTGAGGGCGAGACGGCAAAGTTCGCCCGCCATCGCCGCGTCTATGAGGCCATCCGCAAGGGTGTGGCCGAACTGGGCTTCGAGACCGTCATCGACCCGAAGATAGAGTCGGGCCTCGTGGTATCAGTAAAATATCCCGACGACCCCAACTGGAGTTTCGAGCGGGTGCACGACTACTGCTACGAGCGCGGGTTCACCATCTATCCGGGCAAAATCAGCACCACTAACACCTTCCGGCTCTGCTCGCTGGGCGCCATCGACGTGAACGACATCGACGACTTCTTCGTGGTGCTGAAGCAGGCCCTGGAGCATTTCCGGATTAAACTGAAGTAACAGTCGAAGCATCGAAATATCGAACCATCGGAACTTCGAACCATCGAAATATCGAACAAGCATGAATGAAAAAATATATGCAAGCCTGAAGTCATCGGACACCGAAGACTGGGTGGACTATCACATCGTAAGGCCATTCACCTACTATTGGGCCGTCTTCTTCGCCAAACTGGGTATCCACCCCAACACCGTGACCATCGCCTCGATGTTCATCGGGGCCGGCAGTGCCTTCTTCTTTGCCCATGGCTGCTACTACTACGAGCAGGGGTGGGGCCTGGTCTACAATCTCATCGCCTTCTTGCTCCTCTTCATTGCCGACATACTCGACAACACCGACGGGCAGTTGGCCCGCATGACTAACAAGAAGAGCGCGCTGGGACGCATCCTAGACGGGGCTGCCGGCTTCACCTGGTATGTGCCTATCTATGTGGCACTGGTCTACCGTTTTTATGTGCACCACGATCTGGAGTTCTCCTTCCTGGGCCTCGATGGCAATGACGAACAAACTGTGCTCATCGCAACGGCCATCGTCTTTGCCCTCGCCCTCTATTCCGGCATCGGCGGACTGTCCGGGCAGCAGCGTATCGCCGACTACTACATCCAGACCCACCTCTTCTTCCTGAAAGGTGAGAAAGGGGCCGAACTCGACAACTCAGAGGCCCAGAAAGAAAAGTACGCCCGTCTGACGTGGAAGGACAACTTCACCGAGAAACTCTTCCAGAAGACCTACGTGGGCTATACCCTCAACCAGGAGAAAGTTACCCCGCAGTTCCAGCGTCTGCTGGCCGCACTGCGCCAGAAGTATGGTGCCTCGGAGAATATTCCCCAAAAGGTCCGCGACGAGTTCTGCCGCCAGTCGAAGGGCCTGATGAAGTATGTCTTCATGCTCGTGTTCAACTTCCGCACAGCCTATCTGCTGCTCTTCTGCCTGCTCGACGTACCCGTGCTGACCTTCGTCTTCGAAGTCACCGTGATGCAGTTTATCGCCTGGTATGTGGTGCACCGCCACGAGGCTTTCTGCAAGCGCATCGCCGAGAGTCTTTAACGTGATTGGCAGAGGGAAAATTGATAAATCGAAGAGCCAATTGTAAATAGTAAAATTGTGAATCGAAATGAAGTGGACCAAGCAGCGCATCAATAACCTGTTCTTCATCCTTGGCGTGGTGATGGTGGTGGTGATGATGTTCACCTTCGACGTCAGTTTCGTCGAACTGTGGGATCACATCTGCCATGCCGGCTACTGGCTGCTGCCTATCATCGGAGTGTGGATCGTCATCTACGGCATCAATGCCTGGGCGTGGTGGTGCATCATCCGCAGCACCAAGACCCCCGACGAGCATGTGTCGTTTCTCAGGGTCTACCGCCTGACCATCACCGGCTATGCCCTCAACTACGCCACGCCGGTGGGCGGACTGGGCGGCGAGCCCTACCGCATCATCGAACTCTCGAAGAACATCCAGCAGGACCATGCCGCCGCCTCGGTCATCCTCTATGCCATGATGCACATCTTCGCCCACTTCTGGTTCTGGTTTCTCTCGGTGTTCCTCTATGTGGCCCTCGCCCTTGTCGGCGACCTGCCGCTGACGGCCCCCGTCGCCATCGTCATGGCCGTCATTGCCGGCTTATGCCTGCTGGCCTTCTATCTCTTCTCCATGGGCTATCGCAAAGGGCTGGTTGTGAAGACCATTCGTTGGATAGGCAAGATTCCCGGACTGAAAGGCTGGAGCACCCGCTTCCTGGACCGCCATACCGACACGCTGAAGAATGTAGACAAGCAGATAGCCTCGCTGCACAAGGAGCACAAGCGGGCCTTCTACGAGAGTCTGGTGCTCGAATATTTTTCGCGTGTCGTACAGAGCGCCGAGGTGTTCTTCATGCTCCTGCTCTTCGGCATCGACAACGGTGGCGACGTCACCGGACTCGTCATCACCTATCTGCACTCTATCCTCATCGTGGCCTTCACCACCCTGTTTGCCAATCTCATAGGTTTCCTTCCCATGCAACTCGGCGTGCAGGAGGGTGGTTTCGTCCTCTCCATCGCCGCCCTGGGACTATCGGCCGCCCTTGGCATCTTCGTAAGCATCATCTGCCGTGTCCGTGAAATCATCTGGATCATCATCGGACTCATCTTGATGAAGATGCCCTATAAGCCGAAGTGAATTGAGAGTTGAGAATTATGATTAGAATTGAAAGTTGAGAATTCTTGCGTCCCTTCGATAGCAAGTGACCAAAGGTCGAGCGGATAATAAGAAATTGAACTTTAAACATTAACTAAAAACAATACCCCATGAAACCTAAACTGATAGCCACTATCCTTTTCTTCTGTCTGACTGTCATCAATAGTTCGGCACAGAACCATCGTCTTTGGTATGCCCGCCCTGCTTCCCATTGGTTGGAGGCCCTCCCCATCGGCAACAGCCACATGGGGGCTATGGTATATGGCGGCACCGACGTGGAAGAGATTCAACTGAACGAGGAGACATTCTGGAGCGGTTCTCCTTACGACAACGACAGCCGTGAGTCGCTGCAATATCTTCCCGAGGTGCGCCGGCTCATCTTTGCCGGCCGCGAGGCAGAGGCTGCCAAACTGCTCGACCAGCATTTCGTGCCCGGTCCTCACGGCATGCGCTATCTTCCGATGGCGAGCCTAAAGTTGAACTTCGGCCACAAAGAGGTGAGCCAATATGAGCGTGCCCTCAACCTGGGCAATGCCACCGCCACCACCTCTTATATATATAATAAGGTACGTTACGACCGGACCGTGTTTGCCTCGCAGGCCGACAATCTGGTTGTTGTTCGGCTGACGGCCAACAAGAAGGGGGCCCTGGCGTTCGGCGTGAATCTTGACAGCCGGTTGCAGTCACGTGTCATTCCTGCCATTGCCCGTGGCGGCAACGGTCAGGTGAATGTGCTCTCGGCCACCATCGAGGGTGTGGAGCAGGAAGGCATCAAAGCCGGACTGAAGGCCCAGTGTCAGGTGTTGATAGAGGCCGACGGCGAGGTGAAGATCGACGGCGAGGCCATCACCGTCGACGGTGCCACCACGGCCACACTCTACATCACCGCCGCTACCAATTTCGTCAACTATCACGACGTCGGCGGTGACCCGCTGCAGAAAACCAAGCAAGCGATGAGTGCCATCGAGGGACGGTCGTACAACGACCTGCTCAAACGCCACGTGGCCCGCTATCAGGAGCAGTACAACCGCGTAAGCCTGACCTTGCCCAAGTGCGAGGCTTCGATGCTTGAAACTGACAAGCGTCTGCAGGCTTTCGAAAATTATAGCGATTCGTCAATAGTATATAGTCAGTCGTCAGGAATAAATAGAAAATACCCTGACCTCGACATGGTGTCGCTCATGATGCAGTATGGCCGCTATCTGCTCATCTCGTCCAGTCAGCCCGGCGGGCAGCCTGCCAACCTACAGGGCGTGTGGAACGACAAGATGAACGCCCCCTGGGATTCGAAATACACCATCAACATCAATGCCGAGATGAACTACTGGCCGGCACTCGTCGGCAACCTGGCCGAGACCCAGCAGCCGCTGTTCTCGATGGTGCGCGACCTGAGCCAGACTGGTGCCAAGACAGCCCGAACGATGTACGGCTGTGGCGGCTGGGTGGCCCATCACAACACTGACCTCTGGCGCATCGCCGGACCCGTCGACGGCACACCATGGGGTATGTTCCCCACCGGTGGCGCCTGGCTCACCACACACATCTGGCAGCACTATCTTTACACCGGCGACCGCCAGTTCCTAGCCGACTACTACCCGGTGATGAAGGGTGCCGCCGACTTCCTCTGCGACTATATGCAGGAATATCCTTCGACGGGCGAGGTCAAGGCTGCCGCAGGATGGGTGATGACCGTGCCTACCGTCTCTCCCGAACATGGACCGCAGGGCAAGGGCACTAATGTCACGGCCGGTTCCACGATGGACAATCAGATCGTCTTCGACGTGCTCTCGCAGACCATCGAGGCCGGTAAGATTTTGGGCAAGGATGAGTCTCAACTCTCAATTCTCAATTCCCGATTACAAAAACTCCCTCCCATGCAGATTGGCCGTCACGGTCAGTTGCAGGAGTGGCTCATCGATGCCGACGACCCCAAGGATGAGCATCGCCATATCTCACAACTCTACGGTCTCTACCCATCCAACCAGGTGTCGCCCTACAGCCATCCCGACCTCTTTACGGCTGCCGCCAACACGCTGAAGCAGCGCGGCGACATGGCCACCGGCTGGAGCCTGGGCTGGAAGACCAATTTCTGGGCCCGTATGCTCGACGGCAATCATGCTTTCCGCATCATCAAGAATATGCTGCACCTGCTGCCCAGCGACGGCCAGGCCAGACAGTATCCCAACGGCCGCACCTATCCCAATCTCTTCGATGCCCACCCGCCTTTCCAGATTGACGGCAACTTCGGTGTATCGGCCGGCATCTGCGAGATGCTCCTGCAGAGCCACGACGGTGCCGTCCACCTGTTACCCGCCTTACCCGACGAATGGCTGGAGGGCGATGTGCGCGGCCTCCGGGCCCGTGGCGGATTCATCGTCGACGAGGCATGGAGTGCAGGACAACTGCGCTCGGCAGTGGTGCGCTCCACCATTGGCGGCACCTTGCGCCTTCGTTCCTATGTGCCGCTGCAGGGCAAGGGCCTCCGGCCTGCCGTCGGCGACTGCCCGAATGCCCTCATGCAGCCTGCCCGGATCAAGCAGCCCCTCCGGTCGGCCGAACTGAAGGATTTCTCAGCCCTCCCCCTCCGTCCAGTCTACGAATACGACCTGGAGACCCGCCCGGGAAAGACTTATTCCATCAGGGCAAAATAGATAGCAGGATTTGTTACTTGCCGTGGATTTTATCTGGGAAGACGAGGAAGACTATTGATTCTTATACGTAACTCTTAGTAAACAGACCTTGCCCCTGTCCTCTCCCCTAACAAGGGAAGGGCAGGGGTTATTGTAATTATTCCCATTCGTTATATATATTAAGTGGTGGTAAATTTCAAAAATACTTAAATATTGGTGGGAATGCAAGTTGTTTCACGGAAAATTAGTATCTTTGCACTCTATTATCAATATTAAGGAAGAAAGATTGAAATGGGAAAGATTATTGCATTAGCAAACCAGAAGGGTGGCGTGGGCAAGACCACGACAACAATCAATCTGGCCGCCTCGCTGGCAACGCTGGAGAAGAGCGTGCTGGTGGTTGACGCCGACCCGCAGGCCAATGCCAGCAGCGGTCTGGGTGTCGATCTCAAGACGGTGGACTGTTCGCTCTATGAGTGTATCGTCAATCATACCGATGTGCGTGAGGCCATCTATACGACCGACATCGACGGGCTGGACATCATCCCCAGCCATATCGACCTGGTGGGCGCAGAGATAGAGATGCTCAACCTGGATAACCGCGAGAAGGTAATCAAGAAACTGTTGGAGCCCATCCGCGACGAGTATGACTATATCCTGATAGACTGTTCGCCCTCGCTGGGCCTGATCACGGTGAACTCGCTGACGGCCGCCGACTCGGTCATCATCCCCGTGCAGTGTGAGTATTTTGCCTTGGAGGGCATCTCGAAACTGCTGAACACCATTAAGATAATCAAGTCGAAACTGAACTCGAAACTCGAGATTGAAGGTTTCCTGCTGACGATGTACGACTCTCGTCTGCGTCTGGCCAATCAGATCTACGACGATGTGAAGCGTCACTTCCAGGAACTGGTGTTCAAGACCGTCATCCAGCGTAACGTGAAACTGTCGGAGAGTCCGTCGCACGGTCTGCCGGTGATTCTCTACGATGCTGACTCGACAGGGTCGAAGAATTACCTGGCACTGGCAAAGGAAATCATAATGAAGAATTAAGAATTGAGCATTGCTATGGCAGTTAAAAAGAAATATGACAAGAGCGTGCTGGGCCGCGGACTGGACGAAATAGGTAGCGGCCGGGGCCTCGATGCGCTGATAGACACCAGCGACGTGAAGACCCAGGGGTCGTCGAACCTCAACGAGATACCTATCGACCAGATAGAGCCCAACCCCGACCAGCCGCGCCGCGAGTTTGACCCGACGGCACTGCAGGAACTGGCTTCCAGCATTCAGAACATGGGTATCATCGCCCCGATCACGCTGCGCCAGGTGGCTCCTGACCACTATCAGATTATAGCCGGCGAGCGCCGTTGGCGTGCCTCGCAGATGGCCGGCCTGACGACCATCCCCGCCTATATCCGTACGGCCGACGACGAGAGTGTGATGGAACTGGCCCTGGTGGAGAATATACAGCGTGAGGATCTGAACGCCATCGAGATAGCACTGGCCTACGAGCATCTGGCCGAGACCAGCGGCATGACGCAGGAGAAGATTTCGGAGCGGGTGGGCAAGAGCCGTACCGCCGTGACCAACTATCTGCGTCTGCTGAAGTTGCCGGCCCAGATACAGATGGCACTGAAGGACCGCGAGATAGACATGGGGCATGCCCGTGCCCTGTTGTCGCTCGACTCGCCGTCGATGCAACTCAAGTTGTTCAAGGAGGTACAGAAAAACCAGTACTCGGTGCGCAAGGTCGAGGAGATGGTGCAGATGCTGAAGAGCGGTGAGAATGTACATTCGGCCACTAAGACCATCACTTCGCGGGTGCCGATGCCGAAGGCGTTCACCGAGTTCAAGCAACGCCTGACCGACCGTCTGCAGGCCAAGGTGCAACTGACCTGCTCGCCGACGGGCAAGGGCAAAATCAGCATACCCTTTGCCAGCAGCGAGGATCTGGAACGTATCATCAAAGCCATAGAGGGCGGGGGAGAGTAGGCCGATGAAGAGTGTGTGGGCAATCGTGGTTGGTTTGATGCTGCTGGGGTGGGGGCGTACCTCTGCCCAGACGGCAGTCAGCGACTCGGTAGTGGCGGCTGTCCAGGCGGCAGTCGGCGACTCGGTGGTGGCGGCTGTCCAGACGGCAGTCAGCGACTCGGTGGTGATGGCTGTCGACTCGCTGTACAACCGGATGATGGCCGACAGTGCCGTGGTGAGCAGCCAGCCGGACAGTCTCGGCGGTGTGCCATTCGTGGCCGGGAAGCCCGATGTGCGCCGTAAGGCACCACGCGACTGGAACACCTGGCGCCCGGACCCGAAACGGGCTCTCTGGCTGGCCCTTGTCATACCCGGCGGCGGTCAGATATACAACCGCAAATACTGGAAACTGCCCATCGTCTATGGCGGCTTTCTGGGGTGTATCTACGCCATGCGGTGGAACAATATGATGTATAAGGACTATTCGCAAGCCTATCTCGACCTGGCCGACAACGACCCGAAGACCGACAGTTACAACCAATTCCTGCATCTGGACCAGCAGATCAACGATGACAACAAAGACCGCTATCTCGACATCTTCCGCCGCCGTAAGGACAAGTACCGCCGTTGGCGCGACCTGAGTTTCTTCGTGATGGTGGGCGTCTATGCCCTCTCGGTGATTGATGCCTACGTGGATGCCGAACTGTCGGACTTCGACATCTCTAAAGACCTCAGCATGAAGGTGCGCCCCACGGTGATGGGCAATGGCAGTTCGGCCAATCCCATCTATGCCTCGTCGGTGGGCGTGAATTGCAGTATTAACTTTTAGACATTTTTATTAAGCATATAAACATATAGCATGATGAAAAAACTGATGTGTCTGTTGGCCCTTCTGCCTCTGACCGCCCTCGGCCAGATAGAGGTGGTCGATGCCAACGACGACGATGATGAGATAGACGTGATCGACGACCGGGGCAACCGCGAGGAGATAGACTTCCCCGAGGCCATGTCGTACCAACTGGACAGCCTGATGGGTCAATATATGACGAAGACCTATATGACCTACGACAGCGACTGCCGGATGACCGACGACAACCCGACCTTCGCCCGAGAGGTCTACATCGACCGTCTGCACCGTCTGCCCACCATCATGGAGATGCCCTACAACGAGGTGGTGCAGACCTGCATCGACCGCTATACCGGGCGGCTGCGCCGTCAGGTCAGTTGGATGCTGGGAGCCTCCAATTTCTATATGCCCATCTTCGAGGAGGCCCTCGAGGCCTACCAACTGCCGTTGGAACTGAAGTATCTGCCCATCATCGAGTCGGCCCTCAACCCCGGGGCCACGTCGCGGGCCGGTGCTGCCGGACTGTGGCAGTTCATGCTGGCCACAGGCAAGATGTACGGCCTGGATGTCAACTCGCTGGTCGACGAGCGTCGCGACCCCGTCAAGGCATCGTATGCCGCCGCCCGCTATCTGAGCGACCTGTATAAGATCTTCGGCGACTGGAATCTGGTGATTGCCGCCTACAACTGCGGTCCGGAGACCATCAACAAGGCCATCCGCCGTTCCGGCGGCGAGACCGACTACTGGAAAATCTACCCCTATCTGCCCCGTGAGACCCGTGGCTATGTGCCCGCCTTCATCGCCGCCAACTATGTGATGAACTACTACTGCGAGCATAACATCTGTCCGATGCGTTCTGAACTGCCGGTGAAGACCGACACGGTGATGATCGACCGCAACGTCAGTTTCTCACTGTTGGCTACCGTCTGCGGACTCGACCTGCAGATGCTCCGTTCGCTGAACCCCTCGTATCGTCGCGACATCGTGCCGGGCAACACCGCCCTTTCAGCCTTGCGACTGCCGGTGGGCGATGTGGCCCGGTTCATCGACATGCAAGACTCCGTCTATGCCGCCGGCAGCAGCGTGCAGAAGCGTGCCGTGGTCGACATAGCGGAAGAGCAGGTGGCACCGGCGAAGAAGGGCAAGAAGCGTGGTCGCGACCGTGGTCAGCGGGTGACGGTGCGCCGTGGCGACACCCTCTCGACCATTGCCCGCCGCAATGGGACGACCGTCAGCAAACTGCGCCGTCTGAATGGTCTGCGCGGCAACAGCATCCGTGCCGGACAGAAAATCAGGGTGCGCTAATATATATATAATAAGGTATAGGAGACAACCTATGGACGAAGAGCAAAGACAGCGAGAAGTCGCCGACGAGAAGATGATTTCTGCGGCCTACGACAAACTGATAGCCGACTATCTGGCCTCGCGCCACCGCAAGAAAGTTGACCTAATCACAAAAGCATTTAATTTTGCCCGCCAGGCTCACAAAGGCGTGCGACGTCTGTCGGGCGAACCCTATATCATGCACCCCATCGCCGTGGCACAGATTGTGTGCGAGGATATCGGACTGGGGTCTACCAGCATCTGTGCCGCCTTGCTCCACGACGTGGTGGAAGATACCGACTACACCGTCGAGGACATAGAGAATATGTTCGGGCCGAAGATAGCACAGATCGTTGACGGCCTGACGAAGATCAGCGGCGGCATCTTCGGCGAGCAGGCCTCGGCACAGGCTGAGAACTTCAAGAAACTGCTGCTGACGATGAGTGAGGACATACGCGTCATACTGATCAAGATAGCCGACCGTCTGCACAATATGCGGACCCTCGACTCGCAGCCCGCCAACAAGCAGTATAAGATAGCCGGCGAGACGCTCTATCTCTATGCCCCGCTGGCCCACCGCCTGGGGCTGTATAAGATCAAGTCGGAACTGGAGAACCTCAGTTTCAAGTTCGAGCACCCAGAGGAGTATGCCGCCATCGACAAGAAACTGGAGGCCACACGAGTGTCGCGCCACCAGTTGTTCGACCAGTTTACCAAACCCATTGAGGAAGCCCTCGACAAGATGGGTATCGCCTACGAGATCAAGGAGCGTGTGAAGACGCCATACTCCATCTGGAACAAGATGCAGAACAAGCACGTCACCTTCGAAGAGATCTACGACATCCTGGCCGTGCGTATCATCTTCACCCCGAAGGTGCGTGCCGAGGAAGTCAACGAGTGCTTCAATATCTATGTGGCACTGGCCAAGATCTATAAGATTCACCCCGACCGCACCCGCGACTGGCTCAACCATCCGAAAGCCAACGGCTATCAGGCTCTGCACGTGACGCTGATGTCGAAGCAGGGCCACTGGATAGAGGTGCAGATACGCTCCGACCGCATGAACGAGATTGCCGAGCAGGGGCTGGCCGCCCACTGGAAATACAAGGAGAACGACTATGGCGAGGACGAGGGCGAACTGAACCAGTGGCTGCGCACCATCAAGGAGATACTTGACGACCCGCAGCCCGACGCCATGGACTTCCTCGATGCCATCAAACTGAACCTCTTTGCCAGCGAGATATTCGTCTTCACTCCCAAGGGCGAGATTAAGACGATGCCGGCCGACTGTACCGTGCTCGACTTCGCCTTCTCCATCCACACCTTCCTCGGCTCTCACTGCATCGGGGCCAAGGTGAACCACAAACTGGTGCCGCTGAGCCACCGGCTGCAGAGCGGCGACCAGGTGGAGATACTCACCTCGAAGTCGCACCACGTGCAGCCCTCGTGGATCAACTTCGTCAGCACGGCCAAGGCCAAGGCGAAGATACAGGCCATCCTGCGGCGCATCAGTCGCGAACAGCAGAAGACTGGCGAGGAGATGCTCACCGCCTGGCTGAAAAAGAACGGCATGGAGAAGACACCGGCCGTCGTCGACCAGTTGGCTAAGTTCCACGATGTGGGCCGTCGCGACGAGTTCTACCAGGCACTGGGCGAGAAGCGCGTCATCCTGGGTGAGAAAGACCTCGACGAACTGAAGGGCAAGAACAAGAAAAAGAAAAGCGAGGGCGGTGGCGGCTGGCGCAAGTTCGTGCCCTTCGTCAAAGCCAAGAAGGATGAGAAAGAGGAACAGCCCGAACTGTTCGTCGTGCCGGAGAATTTCAACCGCAAGAAGCCTATATATATCAACGAGTCGAACATCCGCCAGTATATCTTCCCCGACTGTTGTCACGCCATCCCGGGCGACGACACGCTGGGCTATATCGACAACTACAACCGCATAGAGATTCACAAGCGCACCTGTCCGGTGGCCAACAAACTGAAGGCCAGTTACGGCAACCGCATCCTCGATGTGAAGTGGGACATGCACAAGCAACTCTTCTTCGATGCTACTATTCGGCTGGGAGGCATCGACCGCCGAGGGCTGCTGAACGATGTGACGCGTGTCATCTCTCAACAGATGAGTCTGGACATCCGCAAGGTGGTCTTCACTACAGAAGACGGCATCTTCGACGGCACTATCGAACTGCGTGTCCACGACCGCGACGAGGTGCATGGCATCATCGACAGCCTGAAAGAGGTGGACGACCTGAAGGAGATTTCGCAAATCATGTAGGCCTAAGGCCTAAATGATAAATGCGCTTCGCTAATTGATAAGAAGGACTACAATATAAACTAAAAACTAGAACAGGAAATATGATGAAAAAAGAACTGGAGACTCGGAGATGGTGGATGGTACTTGCGCTGTTCACCGTCCATTGTTCGTTATTCACCGGTGAGGTGCAAGCCGCCTCGCCTTATGACAATCCCGACACGCTGGTGGTGGCCCGCGACGGCACCGGACAGTTTCGCACCGTCACCGATGCCATCGAGGTGTGCCGTGCCTTCATGGACTACCACAAGGTAATCTTTGTCAAGAAGGGCGTCTACAAGGAGAAGGTCATCCTGCCCCAGTGGCTGCAGAACATCGAGATATGCGGCGAGGACCGCGACCAGACCGTCATCACTTACGACGACCATGCCAACATCAGCATGGACGGCAATTTCTGGCCAGCCGAGACGAAGGCGCAACTGCTGGCCATGGGCGACCGCCCGAAACTGGGCACCTTCCGCTCGTTTACGCTCAGGATTGATGCCAACGACATCACGCTGAAGAATATCACCATCGAGAACAACTCGGCCCGGCTGGGACAGGCCGTGGCCCTGCATACCCAGGGCGACCGTCTGCGGTTCGTCAACTGCCGCTTCCTCGGTCATCAGGACACGGTGTATACCGGTATGCCGAACACGCGCCTCTATTTCGACCACTGCTATATAGAAGGTACCACCGACTTTATCTTCGGCCCTTCAACGGCATGGTTCGAGGACTGTGACATTTTCTGTAAGGCGAACAGTTACATCACGGCGGCATCTACACCGAAAGAGGCGGCCTTCGGCTATGTGTTCAACAACTGCAAGATAACGGCTGCCGACCAGGTGGAGAAGGTCTATCTGGGCCGTCCCTGGCGCGACTATGGCTATACGCTCTTCATGCACTGTTCGCTGCCCAAGCAGATACGGCCCGAGGGCTGGCACCACTGGCAGAAAGAGCGCGAGCAGACGGCCCGCTACCTAGAGTTCGAGAATACGGGCGAAGGGGCTGTCGCCGACAAGCGTGTCGCCTGGAGCCGCCAGTTGACGAAGAAAGAAGCGCAGGAGGTGACGCTGGAGAATGTCTTTAAGCGTGAAGACGTATGGAGGGTTGAGCCATAAGGGCTCAACCTTTTTTATTGCAGTCCGTCCAACTGGTGTTTTAACGACTGCAGGTCGTCGCGAACGGAGATGAGGCGCGTCAGCACGTCGGCCGTCTTGTCGGCACCGTCGCGGTTCTGATTGATGATGCGCTTGGCGGCGGCCAGTTTGAAGCCGCGTACTTTCACCAGGTTGTGTATCAACTTGATCTGGTCAATGTCTTTCTGTGTGTACTGCCTCACCTTGTTGCTCCCCGTGGTCTTCGGCTTCAGATAGGGAAATTCTGTCTCCCAGAACCTCAGTGTGCTCTCGTTGAGGTCGAACATCTCTGCCACTTCCTTGATGGAGTAGTAGAGTTTCAAGTTCTTGTTCAGGTTCAGTGCCATATCTCGAAAATCTTTTATGTCTCTAATATATTTGTGGCCGGTTTGTCAGAATGCCAGACAGGCGCGGACATTTGCATTTAATGTTGTCTCACGCGTTTCTGTCAAGTCTACCAAGGTTCCTTTGAACAAGGGACTGTAGCCGTCGTTGCTTGACCAGTAGCCCACGTTATTCTCCAGTGCCGTGCCCATGGTGGCCAGTTTGGCGTTCATACAGGTATAGTCTATCGTGGTGGCCTTGTCAGTGTAGGCAGTGCCGTTGCAGCCTATAATCATATACTGCCAGTCTTTTACCGAAGGCAGACGCCAGGTGAATGTGCCGCCGCTGACGGCCGTATGGCCTGCCGCGGCAGTGATGGCATCGGCCTGGTTCTTCTCGACGCTCTCGTCAGCCAGGGCGATGGCCAGTCCGTGGGAGGAGTCGGAAGCACTGCCCACATAGGCTATCATGGCCACGGCAGTAGTGCCGGCCGCAGCGGCCGCAACGGGGGTGGCATACACCTGTCCGTTCTGTCCCACCACGCTGCCGATATAGTCTTCAGTGACTTCGGCGAGCGCCTTGGGATAGGTCACTTGGTGCATCTTTACCGTAATGTTGTGGAATTGCTCATGGGCGAATGTCACGTTGTTTCGGCGGTAGAGATAGATGTCGCTTCCCACCGTTGCAGTCAGCATGACCTGTGCACCGCTGATACCGCTAAGGGCGGCGAATATCTCGTTGGTGGCAGCAGCGGGGGTGACGGTGATGTCGCCGGTCTCGCTACCGCTCTTTTTCAGTCCGGTGGCGGAGATGCGCAGGCTGCTGGCGTTGAGGGCCGCTCCGCTTGTGTTCTGCAGGTTGAATCGCACGATGGCCTGCTGGTTCTCGAAGGTCACCGGACTGACGGCCGAAATGCCGCTGCCGCTAATCTTGTCGATATGTGCCGTTGCCGTGGCATAGTCGAAGTTAGTGGCGATGTCGGCCAGCGTACCCTTCTGTCCAGTGTAGGTCATTTCCTGCCTGGGGAACTGGAGCGTCAGGTCTGCCGGTATAGGCACGTCCATGCCTATTGAGATGCCGCCGTTCAGCACTGCCGTGGCGGCGTTGGCACCAGGGCGGAGGCTGCCAGTGAACCAGTTGCTTTCATATTTCACATAGACATTCTCCGTGGTGGCCCATGTGGCTTGGATGGTTTTGCCGTCAATAACCAAAGCGCGGCGGCGGCTTGCATCGCCGCCTTCGTCACCGCCCTTCGAGGCGTTCACCGTCATTGTGTATGTCTTTCCGGCCTCCATCTTGTTCGGGTCGGCCGAGGGGATGTCGTCTGATGAGCATGCCGTCAGCATGCTGCCTGCAAAGAGTGTTGCCAGCAGTGCTGAGAGCGTTGTGAGTCGTGATGTGCGTTCTGTCTTCACTTGTCGTCGGTTATTGATTTTGGCGCAAAGGTACGAATTATTTTCGAATTAGGGCGTATCTTGCGGCGGAAATTTTCTCTGGTAAGATTTCGATAGCAAAAACCATGCGGAAAGCGTGCGCTGCTGTGAGTGGGAAGACGACCGGTGTCAGGCTGGTGGTGATGACGGAATCAGATAAAAAAACAGGCTGATTCTTTGTGGTTTAGGAAAAAAACAGTACCTTTGCACCCTAAATAAACAACAGCAAATCGTAAATCGTAAATAGTCCAATTGTAAATCGTCATGATGACCGCAAAAGAAATCCGCGACTCGTTTAAGAAATTCTTTGAGTCAAAGGGCCATGCCATCGTGCCCTCAGCACCGATGGTGATTAAGGATGACCCCACGCTGATGTTCACCAACGCCGGCATGAACCAGTGGAAAGATATTATATTAGGAACGCGCGACCCGGAGCCGCGCCGCCGTGCCGACACACAGAAATGTCTGCGTGTCAGCGGCAAGCATAACGACCTGGAGGAGGTGGGCCACGACACCTACCACCACAC
>DETM01000021.1:30129-30313 GCA_002361655.1 Prevotella sp. UBA3288
ATGGCCTGGGAGTATCTGGTCGACGTGCTGAAACTGAACCCAGAGGACCTCTATGTCACCGTCTTCGAGGGTGACCCCAAAGAGGGTCTGGAGCGCGACGACGAGGCTGCCGGCTACTGGCTGAAGCATGTGCCCGCCGACCATATCATCAACGGCAATAAGCACGACAACTTCTGGGAGATGG
>DETM01000021.1:30356-30614 GCA_002361655.1 Prevotella sp. UBA3288
AGATGGGCGACACGGGTCCCTGTGGCCCCTGTTCGGAGATTCATGTGGACAGCCGTACGCCGGAACAGCGCAAGGCCAGCGGCATCAGCGGTCGCGACCTGGTGAACCAGGACGACCCGCAGGTCATCGAGATATGGAACTTGGTGTTCATGCAGTACAACCGCAAGGCCGACGGCTCGCTAGAGAAACTGTCGATGAACGTCATCGACACCGGCATGGGCTTCGAGCGTCTGGTCCGCATGCTGCAGGGCAAGCACT
>DETM01000021.1:30658-58239 GCA_002361655.1 Prevotella sp. UBA3288
AAGCACTCCAACTACGACACCGATGTGTTCCAGCCCATCATCAAGGCCGAGCAGCAAATCACGGGATTGAAATATACAACTTTCGAGGACGAGGCCAATAGCAAGGAGCCGATTGCCAAAGAGCAGGACGACATCAACGTCGCCATGCGAGTCTGTGCCGACCACCTGCGTGCCGTCGCGTTCTCTATCGCCGACGGTCAGTTGCCTTCGAACGCCAAGGCCGGCTACGTCATCCGCCGCATCCTGCGCCGTGCCGTGCGCTATGCCTACACCTTCCTCGGCCAGAAAGAGGCCTTCCTCTACAAACTGCTGCCCACGCTCGTCGAGGAGATGGGCGATGCCTTCCCTGAGTTGAAGGCTCAGCAGATGCTCATCGCCAAGGTGATGAAAGAAGAAGAGGATGCCTTCCTGCGTACCCTGGACAAAGGCATCTCGTTGCTCGACAAGGCCATGGAGCAGTTGCGTGCTGAGGGTAAGACCGAACTCGACGGCGTACAGGCATTCCGTATGTTCGACACCTATGGTTTCCCTCTCGACCTCACCGAACTGATTTGTCGTGAGAACGGATTCACGGTCAACGAGGAGCAGTTCAATGTGGAGATGCAGAAACAGAAAGACCGTGCCCGCAATGCCGCACAAGTGGAGAATGGCGACTGGGTCACAGTGCCCGGCGGTTCTCCCGCCGCGGAACAGCAGTTCGTGGGCTACGACTACACCGAATACCCCTGCCACATCCTGCGCTACCGTAAGGTCACCCAGAAGAAGAACGAGTTCTACGAACTGGTACTCGACTATACCCCCTTCTATGGTGAGATGGGCGGACAGGTGGGCGACCAAGGCGTGCTGGCAGGTGAGAACGAGACCGTCGAGATTGTCGACACCAAGCGTGAGAACAACCAGAGTGTCCACATCGTCAAGCAACTGCCCAAGGACCCCACGGCCGAGTTCATGGCCTGCGTCGATACCGACAAGCGTGATGCCTCGGCAGCCAACCATACCGCTACCCACTTGCTCGACTATGCCCTCAAGCAGGTTCTCGGCGACCATGTGGAGCAGAAGGGCTCGTTTGTCAGTCCCGATGTGCTGCGTTTCGACTTCTCGCATTTCCAGAAGGTCACCGACGAGGAACTGCGCCAGGTGGAGCGTATGGTGAACGACATGATCCGTCAGGATATCCATATCGACGAGCATCGCGACATGCCTTTTGAAGAGGCAAAGAAACTGGGAGCCATCGCTCTCTTCGGCGAGAAATACGGCGACAAGGTGCGTGTGGTACGCTTCGGTCCCTCTTGCGAGTTCTGCGGCGGTGTCCATGCCTCGTCTACCGGTCGTATCGGATTCTTCAAGATTATCTCTGAGAGCAGTGTGGCCGCCGGCATCCGCCGTATTGAGGCCAAGACCGGTCGTGAGTGCGAAGATCTGCTCTATGTGATGGAAGACCATCTGAAGGCCGTCAAGGCTTTCTTCAACAACGCCAAGGATCTGGAGAGCGTCATCCGCAAGTATATCGACGAGCACGACCTGATGAAGAAGGAGATAGAGTCGTTCCAGGCTCAGGCTGTGGAGCGTACCAAGAACTACCTGCTCACTGAGATACATACCGTCAATGGTGTCCATGTCATCACTGCCACACTTGAGATGCAGCCCAACTCGGTGAAGGACCTGGTGTTCCAGTTGCGTGCGGCCGTCGAGCCTCCCTTCCTCGGTGTCGTCGGCTCCACCTTCCAGGGTAAGCCGATGCTCAGCATCATGATGAGCGACGACCTGGTGAAGGATCACGGTCTGAACGCCGGTCAGATGGTGCGCGAAGCCGCCAAACTCATCCAGGGAGGCGGCGGTGGCCAGCCCCACTACGCCCAGGCCGGCGGCAAGAATGCCGATGGTCTGAAGGCTGCCGTGGACAAGGCCGTAGAACTGGCCAATCTGAAATAAGTCTGAAATAGGGAGCCTCTCAGAAGTCTGAAATAGGGAGCCTCTCAGAAATAAAAAAATCCGAATCGCTTGGCGGTTCGGATTTCTTTTTATGATTAAAGAATAAGTTATATAAGAGGTGCGCCTGACAGGACTCGAACCTGCACATCGTGAGATACTAGATCCTAAGTCTAGCGCGTCTACCAATTCCGCCACAGGCGCTTGTTGTGTTTCTCGGAGAAGTGTCGACACTTGGATTCGAACCAAGGACCCCCACCATGTCAAGGTGATACTCTAACCAACTGAGCTATGCCGACATTTTTGGAATGCGGGTGCAAAAGTACGACTTTTTTTTGAAAAGACCAAATAATATCGCGGAAAATTAGTAACTTTGCCATCAAAAATCGAAATAAGATGAAAAGAAACCATCTGTTGATGCCATTGTTTATGGTTATGGCGATATTGACAACGGCCTGTGGAGGACGAGTGAAAAGTGTTGACGAAGTGAGGCAGGGCGTGAGCGACACGCTGAAATATGCCAAGGGCTTTACGGTGCGGACACTGGACGACGGCGTGCGGCTGGTTGACGTGGCCGACCCCCAGACCGACGAAGACCGGATGCCGGTGGACTACCACTTTGCGCTGGTGCCGAAGGGGAGCCGGGGCGAGGTGCCGCAGGGCTATCAGCGGGTGGAGGTGCCTGTGGAGCGTACCATTGTGATGACTATGCTGCAGCTGTCGAACTTCACGGCTCTCGGTGCTCACGATGTGGTGCGAGGCATCACCGGCACGAAGAATCTCTTTAATGAGGACATCCGTCGGCGGGTGGCTGACGGTCGTATGGTGAAGATTGGTATGGAGGGCAACTTCGACACCGAACTGATATTGGCGGCCCAGCCGGAGGTGATCTTTATCTCGCCCTTCAAACGTGGCGGCTATGATGCCATCAAGGAGACCGGCATCACGCTCATTCCCCATCTGGGCTACAAGGAACTGACACCCCTCGGCCAGGCAGAGTGGGTGAAGTTTGTGGGCCTGTTCATCGGAAAGGAGCGTGAGGCTGACTCGCTGTTTGCTGCCATCGAGACACGTTATAACAGCCTGAAGGCGCTTGTGGCCGACCTGGATGAGGCGAGCCGTCCGACGGTGTTCAGCGGTGAGATGCATGGCGGCAACTGGTATGCCGTCGGTGGTAAGAACTCGCTGGCCCAGATTTTCCGTGATGCCGGAGCCAGATATGTCATCGACAATGATGATACCGGCGGCGTGAATATCGAGTTCGAACAGATGTACGCCGCTGCTGCCGATGCCGACTACTGGCGTATCCTGAACAGTTTCGAAGGCGACTTCTCCTATGAGGCCCTGAAGGCGAGTGAGCCGCGCAACGAACTCTTTAGGGCATTCCGCGAACATAAGGTCATCTACTGCAATATGAAGCAGACACCCTATTATGAGAAGTCGCCCATGATGCCCGACGTCCTCCTGTCCGACCTGGTGGCCATCTTCCATCCCGACGTGCTGGGCGCTGACTATCAACCGACGTTTTATCATCTTCTAGTGCCCTGAGTTAGTGGCTGGCGGTCTGAACAATATGAAGAAGCGTTTACTGCTGCTCGTGGCCTTACTGCTGGTCATCGCCGTGCTGTTTGTGCTGAACCTGCTGTTGGGCACGGTACATATTCCCGTGGGCGATGTCTGCCGAATTCTTGTTGGCAGCACCTCGGAGTCGGAAATATGGACGAATATCATTTGGAGTTCACGAGTGCCACAAGCCCTGACGGCTCTCATGGCCGGGGCCGGTTTGGCTGTGAGCGGCCTGCAGATGCAGACCGTCTTCCGCAATCCGTTGGCCGGTCCTTCGGTGCTGGGCATCAGCAATGGTGCCTCGCTCGGTGTCGCCTTCGTCGTGCTGTTGTCAGGATCGCTGGGTGGTGTGGCACTGAGCCGACTGGGCTATATGGGCGATGTGGCCATGTCGCTGGCGGCTATCGTCGGTGCGCTGGCCGTGATGGGGCTCATCCTTTGGGTGGCTTCGCGAGTGAGAGGCAACGTCACCTTATTAATAATAGGTGTGATGATCGGCTATCTGGCGACGGCCATCATCGGGGTGCTGAAGTTTTTCTCGGCCGAGGAAGACATCAAGGCCTATGTGGTGTGGGGGCTAGGGTCGTTTGCCCGTGTGTCGGGCGATCAGATGGTGCTGTTTGTAGCGCTGATGGCTGTGCTCCTGCCGTTGAGCATGCTGACGGTGAAGTCGATGAATGTCTATCTGTTGGGTGATGCCTATGCCCGCAACCTGGGCCTGGACATCCGTCGTGTCCGCTTTTGGCTGATTGTCTGTTCGGGTACGCTGGTAGCCATCGTCACCGCCTATTGCGGTCCGATCATGTTCATCGGACTGGCTGTGCCCCATCTGGCGCGGGCATTGTTTCGCAGCAGCGACCACCGTGTGCTGATGCCGGCCACGATGTTGGCAGGTGCTGCCCTGGCCTTGTTGTGCAATCTGATAGCGCGGATGCCCGGCTTCGAGGGTGCCTTGCCGGTCAATAGTGTCACAGCACTGGTTGGTGCTCCGGTGATAGCGAGTGTATTGTTCCGTCGTCGGCAATCAGCAGCAGAGTGAGTTCGCCGTGAGGCAGGAGTGGTTGGCAGTGGCGCAGGCAGTGGCGTATGACGACACGGGCGAAATCGCTGGCTTCTTCTTTCGGCAGTCTTTCCCAGAGTTCGCGGGCAAGGGTTAATGGCGCGTTCTTGTTTGGACCGTCGTCCCTTTGCGACGGGTTGACAAGGGTGCATGAAGCATGGGCTTCGTCGAGCATCTGTTGTATGAATGCCAGGTTCATCGTTCCTTTCTTGCTGTGTGTGTCGAGTTGTCCCTCGGCCAGTTTGACGGCTTTGCCCAGCATGACTCCCAGTGTGACCTTCGTAAAACCTAGTTCATCGGCCATGCGGAGCGTCTCTCCGATATAGTTGCCGTATTCTACGAATGCCTGTTGGGGCAGGGTGGGGTAGAGTGCTTTGACAAAGCGCTCGCTCTTGGCACCGCTGTTGATGACCACGCGGTCGGACCCACTGGCCTTTGCCACCTCCATACATTTGCGGATACTCTGGATGAAGGCCTCTTCGGAGAAGGGCTTCACGATGCCTGAGACACCGATGATCGAGATGCCGCCCTCGATGCCCAAACGGGGGTTGAAGGTTCGGTGGGCGATCTCGGCTCCGCCGGGGGCGGAAATCTTAATTATAAGTGAAGAGGGCAGAGTAAAGAGTGAAAAACTCCTTGCGTCCCTTTGGTGGCAAGCGAGCAAAACTCGATCGGCTACCGCCATCAGGTTATGACGTATCATCTCGCGGGGTCCTTTGTTGATGGCAGGCTCGCCGGGAGGATAGTCGAAACCGGGCAGTGTGAAACGGCCGATGCCCTCTCCCGCTTCGATGGTTACCCACTCGCCTGCTTTTGGGAGGTGTTGGGGGCCTTTCTCTCCCTTTGGGGTGATACGGGGGCGGGCTTTTTCTTTTGTGGTGAGGGCACGGGGGTGAGCCTCTGCCCTGATCTCCAACCCATTCGTCACGTCAGGGTCGTCGCCGCTTTCCTTGATGCAGTAGGCATAGCGGTCAGCGTAACCGACGGGCACACTGATGGTTTCGCCGTTGGGGAGGATGACGGGCACTTCCGGCCACATCTCGCCGGTCAGCAGACGTTTTGTGGCAGCGATGGCTGCTGCCGTGGCACAGGTGCCGGTGGTCAGTCCGCTGTGCAGAGGGAAGAACCCGGGCAGAAGTCGTTCCACCATACGTCGCAAGCCATAAGGTCCGTCGACGTTATGGTCGAACGCCAGTGCCGGCCTTTTCAGTACGATGATGCGCATACCCTTTTCTCTGGCTGCCGTCACCTTCTCGTTGAAGCCCCCCGAACGGCCGCTCTCTTTCATCAGGATGGCATCGGCCTCGACATCGATGGCCGTCCCGTCTTCGTAGAAGCACAGTTGGTCGTCTGTGGCTCCTTGTTTGTGGGCCAGCAGGATACTGCTTTTGCGGTTCAGTATCCGATAGACGATTCTGACGCCCTGCTGTTCCAGGTATTTCAGCCGTCCGATACTCTGCACGCCCGTTGTGGCCAGCAGTGTATGGATGTCTGTCGGCACCTCGCCGTAGTCGTCAATCCATTCGATCGACGGGTCGCGGGGCGGATAGATGCGTTCGTAGCGGACGGCGGGTATCAGTAGTGCCGCCGCCGTTTGGACGATGGTCTGATGGAGCAGTGTGGCAAAGGGGTGGGCGGCATCGACGATGAGACGGATGGCGTGCTCACGGCAGAACCCTATCATCGCCTCGCGGTCCATCGCTCCGTCGGTGCGCTGTCCGTGGTGCAAGGCGACGACCTGTTCGCCCGTCTTGGTGGAATAGTAGAATGGGGTGCCGGCCTCTTCCAGCACCTCTGCCGCCCGGCGGCCTTCCGTTGTTCCTCCGAATACGAGTATCATGCTTCGCCTTGACGGAACAGATGGGTGAAGTACTTGTTGTAGAGTTCGGAGAGCCCCTGGCGGTTGTCGATAGCCTTGCCGATGACCAGCATCGTGGTCAGCGTCAGGTTGTTGTCGTGCACGATCTTGGCGAGGTCTTTCAGGACACCGCGGTAGATCTTCTGGTCGGGCCAGGTGAGATGGTAGCAGGCGGCGACCGGTGTGTCTTCAGGATATTCCTCTAGCAGTTCGCGCTGTACGTTGTCGACGACGGTGGCTGAGAGGAAGATACACATCGTACTCTGCGACCGGGCCAACAGGTGCAGTTGCTCTTTCTTTGGCATCGGTGTCCGTCCCCCGTCACGGGTCAGGATGATGGTTTGGGTGTTTCCTGGGATGGTGAACTGGCTGCGCAACTCGGCGGCAGCGGCCAGGAACGACGATATGCCCGGGGTGATATGATACGACATCCCTTCGCGGTCGAAGAATGCCATCTGCTCCTGTATGGCCCCGAAGATGCAGGGGTCGCCGGTATGCAGTCGAACGATGAAATGTCCCTTGTCGTAGTGCTCCTTCATCAGTTGGCATTGCTCTTCGAGTGCCATACCGGCCGACGAGCGCACCACGGCTCCTGGCTTATGGCATGCCGTCAGCGCCTTGGGCACCAGTGAGCCGGCATAGAGGATCAGGTCGGCCCGTTCGAGCATCTTCCGGCCGCGGACGCTGACCAAGTCGGGAGCGCCGGGGCCTGCACCCACAATCTCGATGTGGCCTTGGTGCCGGCGCAGGTACCGGCGGTTGATGGCCAGGGCTGCCGTCCAGTTCTTACCTTTAATCTTGGGAACAATGAGTTGTCCGTGGTCGGACCCCAAGATGGCCGCCGCCTCGCAGACACTTGGCGTGCCGACATGTCGGGCGACAGTCTCGCTGGGATTGGGCACGTCGACGGCAGCCAGTTCTTCGGCACTGTAGAAGATGACCTCTTCACCGTTGTTTCGGAGTGTCGAACAGAACGGCTCGTCTTTCTTGACATCGATGGTGCAGAAACGGCGGGAGCATGGCAGAAAGCCCAGTTTGCAAAATTCCGAATCAATCTCATCAAGGATTGTCTCATAGTTGCACGGATAGTGAGCCAGCCCGAAGCCGATGGCGGCCACCATGGGTACGAAGTGGAGTTCCAGCATACCGCTGGGTGCCTGTCGGTTGTAGGGAGAGACGATGATAAGGAGGTCGTACTTTTTAGGGTCGGCCTCTCTGATGTCGTCGATGATGGTGACATGGTCGGGCTTGGTGGCCTCCAGGTAGTCGGTGCCCCGGTCGCGGATTTCCAGCAGCAGTGCCGTAGGTTGGCGGTTGACGAAGGCAAAGATGCAATTGTTTATGTTCCTGTCGTCGCTGGCTATGGACCAGTCGAAACGCTTGCTCAGCAGGTCGAGTGCCCATAGTCCGGCATTATCGCTCTGTGTGGTGATGACGGCTTTGGCTCCCGTGAAGTCTGCGATGTCGGCTGTCAGTTCGTTGGCACCGCCGACGTGACCGGAGAGCACGGCGACGACGTGTTGTCCCAGCGTGTCCATACACACCACGGCGGGGTCGGTGTGCTTGTCCTCGATATACGGGGCGATGGTGCGGACGCAGATGCCCATGGCTCCAATGAAGACGAAGGCATCGTAGTGATACCACTGCCGGCCTACTTCGGCACGTTTGATGATAGAGGCTTTGAACTTCTTCTGCAGCGTGCTGGCAATGTTGTTGCCGGCCTTGCTGATTTGTATGATGGCTATCTTCTGCATTTGAGAATGGTGATGGGGTGATAATCGTTCAGTTGGATGCTGGTGGGCGCATCCTGTCGCAGACCGAGGTCGGCACAGGCTTCGTCCCACAGTCGGTGGCTGTCTCTGCTGACTTTAGGTGCTATGACGCTGTTCATGACGATGATGCCGTCGGGGGTCAGGTAGCGGAGCACCTTCTCCATGATGGCTTTCAGTTGACCGCCGTGGCCGCCGATGAATACAGCATCGGGACGTCTCGCCTCCGGCACCTCTCCCGTAGGGAGGGGAGCCGTCAGGAAGTCGCCGATATGGAGATTGATGCCGGGGGCACCGTGGCGACGGCAGTTCTCCCGGATGATGGCCTCGCATTCAGGGCGAACCTCGAAGGCTTCAATCTGGAGATGCGGGAACAGCAGACGGGCCTCGATGCTGACGCTGCCGGTACAGGCACCGATGTCCCAGAGCATATGGCGGCAAGGCAGGTCGAGGGCCTGCAGGGTCAGCAGTCGGATGGGCATCTTGGTAATCATCTTCTCGCGGCCGTCGAGGAGCGTGAACGTGGCATCGGGCAGACCGAAGGGTGTTATGCCAACCCCGACTCCCTCGCTATGGTGAAGGGGGATGGTCAGAATCACACAGTTGGGCATGGCAAAGGTGCGATGTGATGCCTCTTCGAGCGTGATGGTGGTGATGCGTTCCTTCTGAGGGTTGCCCAGATGTTCACCGATGTGCATCAGGTAGTGGCTGTAGCCGTAGTCGAGCATCCGCAGGGCGATGGTCTGTGGTGTGTGCTCATGGTCGGTGAGCACGCCAATCTTTGTTTCCCGTTCTATGAGTGCACGGTCGAATGCCTGCCAGGGTCGGCCCGTCAGCGAGACGATGCGCATATCGTGATAGGGCATTATGAGACGATGGGCCAGCATCTGCAGGGAGTTGAAGACCGGATAGACTTCCACCCCGGCCTCGGGCATTTTCCGTTTGATGGTATTGGCGAAACCGAAGAAGAGCGGGTCTCCGCTGGCGAAGATGATGATAGATGTATGGTCGAACCGACGGTATTGCTCGAAGACGGCATCGAGGGGAACGGTGATGTCTATCCATACGGCATCGGCTGGCAACAGCGGGGCAACGATCTCATGGTGGCGACGGCCGCCGGAGAATACCGTGCCGTGGCTGATGACCTCCGATACTTCCGGCGGGAAGTAAGGATGGGGGTTGTCGGTGATTCCGATGACGATAAACCTCATAAGTCGCGGCCGGGCTTTAGTTGTTCGGCATCATCGAAGGTCAGGATGGCATTGCACAGCGTGGCAGCGAGATTGCTGCCGCCCTTGCGACCCTCGACAATGATTTTTGGAATGTCGCGGAACGGCTTCACCATGTGCTTCGACTCACGGACATGGACGAAGCCCACCGGTGCGGCTATGATGCCTGCCGGCTTGGCCTTGCCTTGGCGTATCAGGTCGCACAGTTCCATCAGGGCTGTCGGCGCATTGCCGAAGGCGAAGAGCGCATCGGGATGGTCTTCAACGGCCAGTCGGATGCCGGCCTGTGTTCGGGTGAGTCCTGTCCCTTGGTCCTCCCGAGAGGCGTGTTGATTGATGAGTTCCGGTATGCGAGGGTCGTTGAGGTAGCATTTGGCTTCGATGCCCAGTCGCTGCAGGGCTCCCTTGCGAATACCACTGGTCACCATCGTCACGTCGGTCACGATAGTCTTCACCTCGCACGCGCGAACCTTATTATATATAGTCTCTACGGCTCCCGGGTCAGTATAGAGAATCTGCTCCATGTCGAAGTCGGCGGTGGTGTGGATGGCATGTAGCAGGGCCCATTTATGGTCGAGCGGATAGTCTTGCCGCTTCAGTTCGGAGGCAATGGTACGGAACGACTCTGTCATGATCGATCTTCCGACACCCTCCGACGAAGGGGCTTCCTGCCGGTAGTAGCCGCGCGGCGTGACAAACTTGCCGTCGGTCATATACGACTGGGAGTTGCCTATCAATACAACGGTGAACATATCGATGTCTTCCGGGTCGAGGGCACCGAGGGTTGTCAGTGTGACCTTTTGGTCAGGGCGCCCTGCTTGTCGCACATAGCCTACCGGCGTGTCGGCCCCCCGTTCTTGTAAGAAGAGTTCCTGCAGGCGGTAGAGTTGCCAGTAGCGGCCGTGCGACTTGGGGTTGTAGACGGCCGTGACGAAGTCGCCGGTGGCGGCAGCGCGGATGCGCCGTTCGATGACCTCCCATGGTGTCATCAGATCGGAAAGCGAAATGATGCAGAAGTCGTGACCGATAGGGGCTCCCAACAGCGATGCCGCTTTCTGGAAGGCGGAAATGCCGGGAAGAACGATGATCTCGATGTCGGAGCCATCGGTTGCCGACTTCGAGTCGGCGCGTTCGCGCTGCATCTCGTAGAGCAGGGGCGCCATGCCGTAGATGCCGGCATCGCCACTCGATACGACCACAACCGTCTGGCCTGTCTCTGCCAGTTGGAAAGCCTGCTCGGCGCGTTCGCGTTCCCGTTTCATCCCGGTGTCGACACATTGGCACGCCGGTTTGACATAAGGCTCCACGAACCGGAAATAGTATTTATAGCCCACCACCACATCGGCTTCCTTGAGGGCATCGATGACGGCAGGCGTCATGTCTTCGGGGCTTCCGGGCCCCAGTCCTGCAATGATAATCTTCTTCATATCCGGATGCAAAGATAAACAAATAAATCGAAACCGACAAGCAAAAGGGCTGTCAGGATGACCATTGCTGCCTCGGCCCGTCGGTTCACACGGATAGCCGTTTGCATGTCGGCGGTGTTCAGCGGCCGGTCGTTATCGCCGATAAACGGTTTGTTGAACAGTTCTCCGAAATAATAGTGCGGTCCGCCGAAGCGACAGTTGAGAATGGCGGCCAGGGCTGCCTCGGGGTAGCCACTGTTGGGGCTGGCATGGCAACGGCCGTAGCGACGGAGGAAGGCAAGTCTCCCCCCAAAGCCTCCCCGGAGGTGAGGGGTACTACCTCGACTGTCCAGAGTGGAGGAGGCGGGAGCGACGATGAGCATGAGCAGGGCGGTGAGGCGGGCGGGGATGTAGTTGGCCACATCGTCGATGTGGGCGGCCCAGCAGCCGAAGTCGCGGTAGCGGTCGGTGCGGTAGCCAATCATCGAGTCGAGGGTGTTCACCATTTTATAAGCCACCATGCCGGGGATGCCCAGCATGGCGAGCCAGAACAGCGGGGCAATGACGCCGTCGCTCAGATTTTCGGCCAGCGTCTCCAAGGCCGCAGTGCGCACCTCCTGTGCCGAGAGTGCTGAGGTGTCGCGCCCTACGATGCGGGCCACCTGTCGCCGTCCTTCGTCCAGGGAACGGTCTACGGCCAGGAATACCTGTCGCACTTCGCGGATGAGGGTGGTGCCGGCCAGACAGTAGAAGATGAGGAGGGAACCCACCGGAAGGGTGGTCAGAATGGGCAGCACCGGCATCTCCCCAAGGGGAAAGCCCGCCACCCCGAGAGAGGGAAGTTGAAGGAGTAGGTATAAGAGAGCGTAGGTGGAGATGTAGGCGAGGGTGATGAGGGCGACAGCCGTCAGTGCCCCCTTCGCCTTTCTGTGATTCCCTTTGTTGAGATGACGCTCGCAGAAGGCGATGGCGCGTCCGAACCACACCACGGGGTGGGGCATACGGGCCGGGTCGCCGAAGCAGAGATCGAGCAGCCAGCCGATGAGCAGCGACGTGGCATTAATCATCGGCACTCATGATTTGGTAGAGACGGTCGATGTCCACATGCTGACGGACATGGGCAGCCAGACGGTCGTATTGCTCCTCCTTGAAGTCGGCGTAACTCTGCATCGGCGCGTGGCTGTCGGCCTTGCCGGCCAAGAGGTGACCGACGACGGGGGCGTTGTCCAGAAAACCATGGATGTAGGTGCCTATACAGCGGTCGCCCTGCATGATGGCCTGGTCTGTATCGCTGACGCCCTGGTGTATCTCATAGCCCCGGCAGGTCTGTCCCGCGAATTGGAACGTCACTTGTCGGGTGGTCTTCGTGGGGGTGATGGTGGTATGGATGGGCAACAGTCCCAGTCCGGGCAGGGTGCTGATGTTGCCTTCGAGACCGTCGGGGTCGCTTACCGTCAGGCCCAGCATCTGGTAGCCGCCACAGATGCCGACCACCATTCGGCCGTCGCGATGAGCCTGCAGGATGGCCTGTGCACAACCGTTGCGGCGCAGTTCGAGCAGATCGTCTAAGGTGGCTTTCGTGCCAGGCAGGATGATGATGTCGGCCCGTAGGATGTCGGAGGTGTTGTTGGTATAGAAGAGGTTGACCTGAGGGTCGCGTTCCAGTCTGTCGAAGTCGGTGAAGTTGCTGATATGTCTCAGGAGTACCACGGCGATGTTCACCTTCCCCTCGGCCCATTGCCGTCGCTTCTGTTCGAGGCTGACGCTATCCTCCTCCTCGATGTGGATGTCCCTCATATAGGGCACCACGCCCAGCACGGGCACGCCGCAGATGTCCTCCAGCATACGGCGCCCGTCGTCGAAGAGGCGCAGGTCGCCTCGGAACTTATTGACGATGATACCCCGGATGAGCCGCCGGTCTTCTTCCTGTTGCAGGGCGATGCTGCCGTAGACGGAGGCGAAGACCCCGCCGCGGTCGATGTCGCCCACGAGTATCACCTTGGCCCCGGCATGACGTGCCATGGGCAGGTTGACCAGATCGTGGTGGCGCAGGTTGATCTCGGCAATGCTGCCGGCACCCTCCATCACAATGGGGTTGTAGCGGGCGGCCAGTCGGTCGAAGGCATCGCAGACTGCCTGACGGAAGTCGAAACGCCCCCCCAACCCCTCCGTGGTGGGGGGGATGTCTTCCCTCGGGGAGCGAGGGGCTCTCCAGAAGTCGTAGGCATCGCGGTTGCCAATGGGTCGTCCGTTGAGCACCACCTGGCTGGTGTGGTCGCTCTGGGGTTTCAGCAGCAGCGGGTTCATGTCCGTATGGCAGGGAATGCCGGCTGCCTCGGCCTGCACGGCCTGTGCACGACCTATCTCCAGGCCCTCGGGGGTGGCGTAGGAGTTGAGGGCCATGTTCTGTGCCTTGAAGGGTGCCGGCTGGTAGCCGTCCTGTCTGAAGATACGACAGAGGGCCGTCGCCAAGACACTCTTGCCGACGTCGCTGCCTGTACCGGCCAGCATGACAGGTGATAGTCGTTTCATAGGCGATAGAGGTGTGTGTAACTTGCTAAAACATTTTTATATTTGAACACCGGCGTGCCGACAGGCGCGCCTTTGGCATCGTAGACCTGGCAGGCTGACGGGGGCACAGTGCCGACGAACTGTGTGTAGTGGAACTCATGGCCACGATATTCCCGGCCGTCGAGCACAAAACGGCGATAGCCCAGCGACAGCCGGCGGTCGGCCCGGCGGGCAGAGATGACGTAGGGCAGCACGCCGCACATCGGATATTCGCCCATTTCCGCTGTCTCACCTGCCGACAGACTTTCGTCGGTGACAATCTTTTCACAGAGATACATCATGCCGCCACATTCGGCCACGATATGTCCGCCCCGCTCGGCATAGTCTTTGATGCTCCGGCGTGTATGCTCTGCTCTGGCCAGCGCCTCTAAGTGCTTCTCCGGATAGCCGCCCGGCAGATAGAGCAGGTCAATGTCATCGGGGATGGGAGCGTCTTCTTCGGGGTCGAAGAAACGGGGCTTGTCAAAGCAGTCGATGGTCTCTTGATAGAGAAAGGAGAAAGCCTCGTCGTTGCGGGCTACCAGCACACCGGGAGTTGGGACGGTGCACACCGGGAGTCGGGATGGTGCACACTCCGAGTTTAGACGGAGCAAACCCTCGCAATCGACGTGGGCTTCCAACAGCCGGACCAGTTCGTCGCTGGCTGTTTCTTCCGAGAAGTCAAGACCCAGATAGCGTGAGCCAGTCTCCAGACTCTGTTGTCGGGGCAGGTAGCCAAAGCAGGTCAGATGGAGGTCGTCGCACACCTGACGGAGCATCTGCACATGACGTTCCGAGCCCACCTTATTATATATAACGCCGGCGATACGGACATCAGGCCGGAAGTTGGCGAAACCCTGCAGAAGGGGAGCCATCGAGTAGGCGGCACTCTTCGCGTCGACCACCAGCACGACGGGCAGTCCCAGCACGCCGGCTATCTCTGCCGATGAGCCACGGTCGCGGTCGTAACCGTCGAACAGTCCCATCATCCCTTCGACGATACACACGTCGGCCGTCTGGCCATAGTGGGCAAAGAGGGTCTGTACATGGTCTGCCGATGCCATGAATGTGTCGAGGTTGACGCTGGGCCGCTGGCATACCGACTCGTGGAATTTCGTGTCGATATAGTCGGGACCGCACTTGAAGGGCTGTACACTGTAGCCCTTCTTAGCCAGAAGAGCCATCAGTCCTCTGGCAACGGTCGTCTTGCCCGCTCCGCTCGAAGGTGCTGCTATCATGAATTGTGCTTTCATCGGTGCAAAGATACGAAAAAAAAGCGAATTCAAGCAGGATAGAGGATACAAAGTGAAAAATAGGGAATCTGTCGCGACAGGATGGTGTCGCGGTCGGTGGTGTGGAAGGCATCGGTGGTGCCTACGTTCTCAAAGTAGTGGCATACGGTTGCCGGACATTGGCTGAGGAAAGTCTTCAGTGCCTGCTGGCATTGAGACAGTTTCATGACCACTACCACATGGTTGGCGGCCAGCAATGTCTGCAAAGTGTCTGCATCGGCATCGCCCGGCAGCACGGTCAACCGTTGTTGCTGACTGGCCAGCGAGAGTCCCGCCTGGGCTGCGGCGGCAATAAACGACGGTATCCCGGGACACTGGACTACGGGGATTCCGTCAGACTGGAGACGATCCATCACGTAGTGGACGGAGGCGTAGATACTCACGTCGCCCTCGACAGCCACTACCACTTGCTGACCGTCGCGCTGCATGGCTGCCGCGTCGCGGTAGATATGGTCGTAGACCGCCATGGCCGCCGCCCGGTTTTTCTGCATAGGCAGCGGGTAGAGGTGCTGTTTCCGGTTGTCCGCCCACTCGTTGACAATCTCTTGGGCACGTGACCTCACCAGCCCGTCGGCAGATGGTGTGGCGGGCATGAGTATGGCATCGGCCTCACGCAATGTCCTGACGGCCTTGAGCGTCAGATGCTCAGGGTCGCCAGGACCAAGTGAAAGGAATGTGACAGGCTTGCTCATAGGCGCCCGCTTAGTCTTCGACGATGCGGATCTGGTCGAAGTAGAAGCCCGGAGCGATGCTCACACCCTTGCTGACAGTGCCTGTTGCCGTGTCGTAGACATAAACGGTCTCACCGTCTTCGTTGCTGACACCGAAGTAGGCCTTGCGCTCTTTGGCGTTGTAGACGGCGCGCTGTGAGAAACTGCCGGCACTATAGGGCAGGTCGGCACCGTTGTATTGAATGGGCGTAGCCGTCTTGCCGGTCAGGTCGACGATAGAGTAGTAGTAGGCTGTGTTCTGAATGCTGGTTCCTTCGCTGGCATCGCCGGAATAGGCCAGAGCCTTGTTGTTGCCGATGTACAGCACAGACGCAATCTTGCCCTTTGCATTGGGGAAGGCGTTGTAGCCGGCCTCGAAGTCGTACTCGCCCTTCTTGATACGCAGCAGTTTGCCGGTGTTCACCTTGTTGACGCTGCTGAAGGCCGACAGGTAGAGGTTGTCGTCGTCGTCGAAGAACATGAAGTTCTGCATCAGTTCGCCGTAGGCAGAGCCTTGCATCTCGGCGGCCTCTTTATTGACAATCTCCTGCTCGACGGCCATCGTCTCAGGATTGATGACGGCAATGTGGAAGTTGGGCTCACCGGTGGTCTTCTTGCTGCCGCTGGTCTCCTGCTTGCTGTAGAAGAAGTAGAACAGTTTGTTGTCGCTCTTGCGATAGGTCAGCAGACCGCTGGTGGTGAACACGTTGTAGCCTTCTGCCACGCTCAGCGTCAACTGGCCCTCCTTGACGATGGTCATGTCGTCGGTGTTCAGTTTGGTCCAGATAATCTTGTCGGTGGTACCGTTGGCGGCCATGATGACCAGCGTGTTGTCGTTGAGCCAGGCGTGGGTGTACTTACGGGGAACATAGGTGTTGGTACCGAAGGGACGCTCGCGGATCACACTCAGTTTGTTGTCCTTGAGTTGCAACTTGACGAAGCGGTCGCCAGTTGTCGGCACCTGATACATGTACTTCTTGTCGTAGATGTTCTCAATGGTGTAGTCGGTGATTTCCACACCTTTACCGGCAAAGTCGACAGTGGTGTTGGGGTCTGACAGCGATGCTACGCTCAGCGTCAGGTGGGTCTCCTGCGATGCCATACCGCCATGCTTGCCTGCGGTCACGGTCAGGTCGTAGTGGGTAGATACGGGCGTAACTTCGGGACCTGTCCCGTTGTCATCGTCGTCGTTAGAACATGAAACGAAAGCAGCGGTCATCATCAGCGCTGCCATCAGGGAATGAAAGATACTTAACTTTTTCATCTTGTCTGTTGTTTGATAATTATTGTAAAAAGAGTCTGAACTTCGCAAATAGTGAGCGACCGGGCTTCTGGAGTTTGTAGTTGTCGTAGACGGTCTGGTCCAGCAGATTCTGGCAGTCCAGCGAGATGCTGTAGCGATGGTTCTGCCACGAATAGGTCACGTTGGCACCCAGCAGGTGCTTCTCCGGTATGCGGGCCTTGGTCTCCGGCAGTCCGTAGGCTTCCCAGGAGAGGTAGAACCAGTGCACCCATTGGTAGTCCATGCCCACCGTCAACTTGTCGCCTTTTGACAGCAGGTCGGCAAAGGAATAGTGGGCCTCTGCTGAGGCGAAGAGCCACGGCCGGTTGGGCACATGGTTCTGATAGGTGACCGACGGTTTGCCATCGTCTTTGTAGCGATTGTTGTCGCGGGCATCTTGCCAACTCATGTTTGCCACCACCTGCAGCCGCTTGTCCCAGTCGTAGCGCACTTCGCCTTCCAGTCCTTTGATTCGCACGGCCGGTTCGTTGACATACTGAAGATAACCTTCGTCGTCGGAAATTTGCGGTTGGATGTAGTTGTTGACATGTCGCAGAAAGCCGTTCGCCTCGTAGTATATGGTATGGAGTCCGGTCTGGAAGGTGCCAAAGAGCCCTATGTTCAGGTTGTCGCTTTCTTCGGGCTTCAACGCTGTGTTGGCATAGATGGTGGTGCCGTTGCCCAGCAGTTCACGGGCCAACGGCAGACGCACGCTGTGTTCGTAACTGCCTTTGACGGCCAGCGACGGCATGAGTTCGAATCTGGTGCCAAGTCCGCCGCCGATGCTGTTCTGTGTGCTGGTGCCTGCCGACTTTTGCGACCCGGTGATGAAGTACAGGTCGCTCTGCCTGATCTTCAGATGGTTTACATAGTCTTTCAGAAAGAACGTGTTGTACATACGTCCCTCAAGGAGCGACTGGTTATAGGCCAATCCGATGATGTGCTTGGCAAACAGGTCGTTGGCCGGCTGGAAGGTTTGGTCAGTATCGTCCCAGCGGTCGTTGCCGGTACGGTTGAGCGCATAACTGAGGTTGAGCATATGTTGCTCAGAGAAACTGTAGTTCAGGTCTGCCCTGAGCAGCGTGAGCGGACGTTTGTAGTGGCGACGGGAGAAGGCTCGCCCGTTCAACTCGTTGCGCTGGCTCTTTATCCACTCGCCGTCCCAGTTGTATTTACGCTGGGCGGTATCGGTTGTGATGGCATGGTCCCAGGTGTGCGATAGCGACAGACTGGCATCAAGATGTTGCGTCAGGAAATTCTTTTTCTGATAGCGCAGCCCGACACTCCAGGCCTTGCTCTGACGGTCGGCCATGCCGATGACGTGATTCTGGACCTGACTGGTCTGCAGATCTTTATTTACCTTATTATATGATAGGGTGACAAAAAACTCGTCTGCCCACCACTTGTCAGAGACACCCGCCTCCAACTGGCCCAGCAGCGAGAAGTAGTCGTCGTGGAAACGCTGCCGCTCACTGGGCAGATATCTGCCTGCTTCCTCGTTCCATACCTCAACGTCTTTCATCCGATAGTCGTTCTTGGAGTAACTGATACCCAACGACGGACGGATGGTGAGGCCGTTTTTGAAGATATACTGTCCGCTGACATCGCCTTGATGGGTATGGAAAGAGCCGATGCCGTAAGAGACGTCCAGATAGTTCTGCTTCTTGCGCTGTGTCACAATGTTGACGGCACCGCCCAGCACATCGCTATTCAGCCATGTCGGCACAACACCTTTGTAGATTTCTATATGGTCTATCATGCTGATGGGCAGGTTGGCAAGCGTGATGCCTGACCCCTTCGCATCGAGCGGTATGCCGTCCATGAAATAGCGTACGGAACTGCCCGACATCCCATTGATGCTCAGTTCGAAGTCGGAACCCAACCCACCGTCTTCACGGATCTTCACACCTGTCGTACGGTCAATCAGCCCGCTGAGCGAATGGATGGAACCAGCGACGGACTGTATGTCGATGGCATTGACGGCCAGGGCCCCTTCGCGCAGTCGCTGGGTCTTGCTCTTTCCCGTGATGGTCACATTGTCAAGAGCCACAGAATCGCGCATCTGGCTCTTCTTTGACTCTTGTGCATCAGCCCAAGACGTGGTCCCAAACCACATGGTGAGGACCGTCATCCACACAATAGCGTTTCTTTTCATTGCTCGAATACTACTCTGCTAGACCTTATTCCCGAAGTCGTCGCGTTGTCGTGCCTGACATGGCAGGTTTCCTGACTTCCTCCGAAAAGTCCGCCTTCCCAAGCATGGCTCAGTGGCTTCTTATGATGGACTTCTCATAATGGAGGTCACAGTAGCGGGCACTGTCCAGGACTCTCACCTGATTCCCTCTCTTCAGCGGTGAATGACCGCCAAATCACCAAATCGGGTGCAAAGGTAATAACTTTTTCTTAAAAAACAGATATTCTTTCGTAAAAAATGCTTTTTAATTTTGTGGTGTTTCTCCTTCTTCGTACCTTTGCAGACGATGAAGCAGATATATACGAAGACGGGCGACGATGGACAGACCGCTCTGAGAGGGGGCCTGCGGGTGGACAAGGATGACATCCGCATCGAGACCAACGGACAGATAGACCATCTCAACGCCCTGTTGGGAGTCGTCAGGGCGCAGACCCGGGATGAACTGCTGCTGCAGGTGCAGCGCGAACTGATGGTGGTGATGAGCCATGTGGCAACGCCGCAGGGAGAGGAAAACCCAAGAACGCTGCGGGTCGTCGAACTGACATCACTGATGGAACAGGCCATCGACAGGCTGACAGCCACAAAACCGGCGGGCTTCGTGCTGCCCGGCGACAGTCTGCCCTCAGCCTTTGTCCATCTGGCACGCACCCAATGTCGCACTGTGGAGCGTCGGCTGTGGACGCTCAACCGTCAGTATCCTGTCCGACAGGAGGTGCTCCGCTTCTTCAATCGACTGTCGGATTACCTTTTTGCTTTGGCCTTATGATACAGGGACATGGGGACGATGCCTACCGCTATGCGGACGTTCGGATCAATTTCAGTTCGAACATCTACGCCCATGCCGACCTGTCGGCACTCCAGGCGCATCTGGCCTCCCGTCTTGATGTCATCGGTCAGTATCCGGAACCGGAAGCCATGTCGCTCGAACGGCTCATTGCCCAGCGGCGGGGCATCCCTGCCGACTGCGTGCTGGTGACCAGTGGAGCCACCGAGGCCATCTATCTCGTTGCCCAGATGTTGAGCCGTCAGGGCATCTGCCACTACCAGATCCGGCAGCCCACCTTCAGCGAGTACGAAGATGCTTGCCGAATGTTCGGGATGACACCCGGCGAGGGTGGGGCGGTGTGGCTATGCAATCCTAACAACCCCACAGGACAGGTAGCCTCTCTTCTCCCCTGCGCCTCGCCCCTCATTCTCGACCAGTCGTACGAAGACTATTGTCTCCAGCCCTTGATGACACCTGCCGAGGCCGTCGCCCTGGGCTATGTCATACAGATTCACTCGCTCACCAAGACCTATGCCGTGCCCGGCTTGCGTATCGGCTATGTTGTCGCTGCGGCCCAGACCGTCAACCGCCTGCGCTCACTGATGCGCCCTTGGTCGGTCAACGCCCTGGCCATCGAAGCCGGTCGGTGGCTGATGACCCACCAGGTCGAGGCCGTGCCCGACATGAAGGCCTATCTGGCTGAGGCGCAGCGGCTGAACCGGGCGCTGAACGCAATCCCTCATCTGGAGGCCCTGCCCACCGATACGCATTTCATGCTGGTCAGAAGCGACTCGATGACCGCTGCCGACCTGAAGGAGCGGTTGGCCAGTCGCTATGGCATCCTCATTCGCGATGCCTCCAATTTCCAAGGCCTCACTCCCTATCATTTCCGCATCGCCGCCCAGCGTCCCGACGAGAACGACCGACTGCTGGAGGCGCTGAGGGAGACGCTTTGAACGATTCCTATGACAAATAATGGCGGCCATCCTCACGGACGGCCGCCATCATTTACACTTAATAAATTATTCTGCGACGGCCTGATCCTCACGGACTGCGCCCGTCAAAACTAACATTGCTGTCACCGCCATTGCGGTGAACAAAAAAATGAAAAAAAAACTACTAATTCCCTACCCCTGTGTGGGGTGGAAACTAAAGCCGCACGGCCACAGCCCTCCCGGGCTCTGCCATGCGGCTCTTCTATCGATTAGTATCGTTTTAAGTTAACCGGCTTCACAGCCGCTGACACGCAGGCACAAAAAAAAGGCGTAAGACTGAAGCAGCCCTACATCCCTACTTTGTGGTCCTAGGAAAACCAATGACAAAAGATATAGTGATACAACAATCCCACGCTATCGCGTGAGAGAGCCACTATGTCCATCTTGTTGTCATTTTGAAATTTCCTAGGTTCCAAAGTACAAGACGAAGCACAATGCTTCTCGTTTTTTATTTACCAGCGAAAGTCGGAATCCCATAGTCTTTTGGCCCTTTTGAGGCTATCGGCGCACGCCCCGCTTGGACATGTTTACAGGGAAACCGCTGCAAAAGTACACAAAAATCCCGAAACGCCAAAGCATTTCGGGATTTATTTTTGATTTATGTCAATTCCCGGCAATTCCTGCCAGCAATTTTGCTGGTAGAAAACTTTTGTCACAGAATCTTTGGCCGTTTGAATTCTTTTTCCTAATTTTGCAACCGATATTAGAGCATGATGCTGATTCTTGCTGCCTGAAACCTGACAAGTTCACTCCTCGCAAGAACGCATGATGGTTCTACGCGTATATCTATGTGCGTGGGTGCTATCATTGTATCCTTGGGGTATGGCTTTGTCAGGGCCGCAGGCAGAGGATATGGTCATACGCTCACGCATTTTATTGTTTAACTTCTTAAACCATTTGAGTTATGGGACAGTATTTAACGATTGGCATTGCTACGACAATCTCTATCAGTAAGGATAGGGCTAAGAGACAGGCATCAGCAACGCCGGAGAAAATCAGGGAGGCCTTGGAGTCATGCTACAACAAGACGGGACTCTACACGGTAGAAGAAAATGAGTACAGCGTATATTTTAAACTACGTCCGGATGTGGCTGAGCCGGAGTTACTCGATATGCTTCGGGATTTCTATGCTATGCGCTATGCAGGTAATGAGGAGCGTACTACGGAACTAATGGATGAACTCAGGAGTCACACAAAGTGGGAAGAGTGGATGAAAATAGCCAACGACAAGCGCCATTATTGTTTCCAACAGGATGTGTATGTGGTCACCTCGACACCTTACAAGGGAGGCTGGTCGAACACCTTGGACACCAATGTTGAACAGATTATCCTCAGTATCGACGGAAAGATCTGGATGGAGTGTTGGGGCGACCTTTTCGACTTCTTCGCCCGACTCATCAAGGAGAAACTCTCGAAGTACAGACTGGCAGAGAGCCTGATGGTAGAGATTAGCGGATAGGTTTGCACATCACAATTGTTCTATCTCTTCCGCCGTCAGGCCGAGGCTCTTGGCAATGATGTCCAACGGCACTCCGTTGTCCTTCAGACTGCGGGCGTTCTTAATACGCTCATCAGCACGACCTATGGCTTCGCCTTCGGCACGACCCTCGGCTCGACCCTCGGCACGACCCTCGGCACGACCCTCAGCCCGCCCTTCGGCACGACTTTTGTCGACGGCGGTCTTCATGGTGCTGTAGTAGTCCCAGTAGTTCTTGATGCTCGCCTCATATTCGCGGCGCTCCTCTGGCGAGTACTGGGCTATCTCGGCCTGCTCGAACACTTTCTGGAAGATGCGGTCCTGCAGGGCCTTCGGACGGTCCAGCAGACGGCTCAGGTTGCGCAGCACGAACATCCACTTGTCGAACATCGTCTCCAGTTCGTGCTCCGTCTTGTTGAACTTCGGCATCTCCAGATAGACGAAGGTCAGTTTGTCGTAGAAGATGTGGTTGTCTTCTACATCTTTCAGTTTAATCTCGTGGCGGTAACTGTCGGCAGGATACTCGCCGTCGGGAAACTTGAAGTTCAGCACACCGATGGTGTAGACATCCTCCAGGTGGTAGTCCCACTTCTTCCCCTTCGGCGCCTGCTCGCGGATGGCAAAGGTGGAGTAGTAGATGCTGCGGTCCTTGAAGTACTCCTGCTCGGCCTTCTGCATCTCCACGATGAAGCGTCCGCCGTCCTCCGTCTTACAGTAGACGTCGAACACGGCCCGGCGGTCGCCGTAGCCGTCGCCAAGATGCTCGCCGTTCAGATACTGCACGTCGGTAATCTCCTTCTTCGTGCCATTGAACAGGGCATTGAGAAACGAGATGAGCAAGTCCTTGTTCATCTCCGTGCCGAAGAGTTTCTTGAAGCCGAAGTCGGTGTAGGGGTTGATGTATCGCTCCTCGGGCGACAACAGACCATCGGTAAGCATTGGTTTCTGTTCGTCTGACATGGTCACACTAATTATAATGGTACGCTGCAAAAGTACACAAAAATCCCGAAACGCCAAAGCATTTCGGGATTTATTTTTGATTCTAATGCCTTGAAGGGGCTATAATCCCGTTTGGAGGCTTCTGGCATCCCGTTTGGAGGCTTCAAACGCCTCGTTTGGAGGCTTCAAACGGTGCGTTTGGAGGCTTCAAACCAGTAGCCGGCAAGGTCCGGTGTCATTCGCTTAGGTTCCTTGGGGGAGGTGATGCCCCCTCTATGACATATACCCCCTATAAGGGGGTTAATGTCTAAGAGGGGAGGCATCAGGAGGGGGCAGACCTCTCTATGAGATCGTTTTGGAGAAAGCCAAAGAAAATCAGATTTTTCTTTGGAAATGATAATTATTTCGGCCTTCTGCTGTTTAATTCATATTTATTTTGTACCTTTGCGTCAAAATTTGAAGTAACAGATATGAAGAGAATCATCAAGGCCCTTGCCTTGGCAACCTTTCTGGCCATAAGCCAGACGGCGGCATTCGCCCAGCAGCAGGAAGCCGATACGACGGCACCATCGGTGACGGCCGACGCTGTTGTGGCCGACACTGCCGTGGGCGATCTGTCGGTCGAGGAGATGGTGGGCCAGGAGGATATGGCGGCTCTCGAGGCTATGGCCCTTGAGGAGCAGAGCCTGCATCAGCAGTTGAAGACGAAGTTCGTCGAAGGTTCACCATTCTATATGTCGCTCGTGGCCATCGTGCTGGTGCTGGGATTGGCCTTGTGCATCGAGCGCATCATCTATCTCACACTGGCCGAGATCAAGACCCGCAAACTGCTGGCCGACATCGACCGTCGACTGGAACAAGACGATGTGGAAGGGGCGAAGACCCTCTGTCGCGATACCCGAGGTCCGGTGGCGTCGGTCTGCTATCAGGGCTTGATGCACGCTCAGGAGAGTATGGACAGCATCGAGCGCAACATTGTCAGTTACGGTTCGGTGCAGGCCGCCAAGTTGGAGCGCGGCTGCTCGTGGATCCGCCTCTGCATCGCCGTGGCACCCTCACTCGGCTTCCTGGGCACGGTCATCGGCATGGTGATGGCTTTCGACCAGATTCAGGAGGCTGGCGACATCAGTCCGACCATCGTGGCCGAAGGCATGAAGATGGCACTCATTACCACCATCTTCGGTATCATTGTGGCCGTCGTGCTGCAAGTGTTCTACAACTTCATCCTCTCGAAGATTGAGCATCTGACCATGCAGATGGAGGATGCTGCCATCACGCTGATGGACCTCATCGGAAAGTGGAAGACGAAAGGAGGGGAGCGGGTATGATCGACGTGCTGCTCTATACCATCTACGTGATGCTGGGCCTGCTGGCGGGCCTGGTGGTCTGGTCGCTGATTCACCAATATCTAACCCGGGATTAGACAGATATGTTCGGACGGAGGAAACGCAGGGAAGTGCCCGAATTGAATTCTACATCGACAGCCGACATCTCGTTCATGCTGCTGGTGTTCTTCCTCGTGACCTCGTCGATGGACACCGACAAAGGTCTGGCACGGCAGTTGCCGCAGCCCGACAACAGGCTGGAGGAGCAGGACCTGCTGGTGAAACGGCGCAACGTGATGCAACTGCGCCTCGATGCTGACAACGTGCTCACTTGTAACGGCGACGTCATCACTCCCCGTGACCTGACGCTCAGCGTGGCTGACTTCGTGGCTAACGAGGCAGGTGATGCCGAGAAGCCGGAGATGAGCGAGCGCGAGGTGCATCTCTTCGGCAAATGCAAGGTCAGCGACCGCCACGTCATCTTCATCCAAGTGAACCCCAAGGCTACTTACAGTGCCTATTTCGATATGCAGAACGCCATCGTGGCGGGCTATGCAAAACTGCGCAACGCATTGGCCCTAAGGCACTTCGGACATCCATGGGCACAGTGCTCGCTGGAGGAGCGCGACGCTATCAGCCTGGTCTATCCGCAGCGCATCAGCGAGCAAGACTGGCAGGACGCCCTTGCCGGTAGCCCACAGCAGGAGAAAGGAGGTAAGTCGTGAAGTTGCAGCGTGGCATGTTCCGCCGCAGGGAGCACCCGTTGCCGAGTCTCAACACCTCGTCGCTGCCCGACCTGATTTTCACGGTGCTCTTCTTCTTTATGATTGTCACCCACATGAGGGATGTCGAACTGAAGGTGCACTATGTGGTGCCGCAGGGTACTGAACTGCAAAAGATGACGCCCAAGTCGGCTGTCACTCATATATATATAGGTAGGGTAGAAGGACTGCCGGCCGACAGTTTCTGCATTCAACTGAACAACCGGCTGGCCACGGTAGGCGACATCCGCGAGTTTGTAGAGACGGAGCGGGCCCGGATGGCAGACGACGACCAGGCGCGGATGCTGGTCAGCATCAAGGCCGACCGCGACGTGCCTTATGGTCTGATAGCCCGGGTGAAGCAGGCGCTGCAACAGTCGTTCGCCCTGAAGATCAGTTACTCGGCTACGGGGACTGAGAATGGAGAATCGAGAATTGAGAATTGAGAATTGAAAATAGAGAATTGAGAATTAAAAATACGCTATGGCAAATCTGAAACTTGACAAATTAGACAAGCAAATCCTTAAGATGATTGCTGAGGATGCACGGGTGCCTTTCCTGGAGGTGGCCCGGGCATGCAATGTGAGCGGTGCCGCTATTCATCAGCGCATTCAGAAACTGACCAACATCGGTGTGCTCAAAGGCTCGGAGTTTATCATCGACCCGGAGAAAATAGGCTATGAGACGTGTGCCTTTATCGGCCTGAACCTGAAAGAGCCGGAGTCGTTCGATAACGTGGTGGAGCAGTTGAAGACGATGCCCGAGGTAGTGGAGTGTCATTATACCACCGGCAACTACGACCTCTTCATCAAGGTCTATGCCAAGAACAACCACCACCTGCTCAATCTTATCCACGACAAACTGCAACCCTTGGGCTTGAGCAGTTCACAGACGCTGATCTCCTTCCACTCGGCCTTCGACCACCAATTGCCGATGATGAACATCATCGACGGCGAGGAGTAGGCCGCAGATAGTCCACGAAATCGTAAGCGTGCGAATGTCGCTCGTCTGCGGGGTGGTGTTCGCGCGCTTCTTCTGTCCAGTCGCTATAGTCGGGGAAGAAGGTGTCGGCCTCCGACGGCGTGTCGTCAATCTCGGTCAGACAGAGACGGTCGGCCTGGTCCAGCAGTCCGCGGTAGAGGCTGGCTCCACCTATTATATATATATCCTCGTCGGGCTGGCAGGTGGCGATGAAGTCATCCCACGTGGCAAAGCACTCGCAGCCCGGCAGCGTCGTCACGCTGGTGGTCAGCACGCAGTTGCGACGGTTGGGCAGTGCCCCCTTGGGCAGACTCTCGAAGGTGCGGCGCCCCATCACGATGGTGTGGCCCGTGGTCAGCGCCTTGAAGCGCTTCAGGTCGTTGGGCAGCCAGTATATCAGTTTGTTCTCAAAGCCGATGGCGCGGTTGCGGGCCACGGCAGCAATCATCGTTACCATGTGGATTCGCTTTTTGATGGCAAAGTTACAACCTTTTTGACTTCCGAGCAAACTTTTCCTCTCTTTTCTTTGGCGTTTCGGGATTTTTGTGTATGCTTCAAATACGTCCTCACATTCCTCCTTGTCAATCCACTCCCATCCTTCAGTTTATCAATAATGATATTAAAAACAACTTATTATTCATCATCCCTTATATAATTATTATAATCACTGAGTCACAAACACTCTCCAACTTCCGTCCTTCTCGCCACGTTCAACATAATTCTTCTGAATAAGTTGGTCGAGAAGTTTTTGAATGGCAGCAATACTGATGCCTGTTATTTCTTTCATATCTGCCAGCGTAAGCGTTGGTTGGGTACGCATGGCATTCAAAATCTTCGTATAATTAGGTGTACGGAACGCTATCCGTTCACCATCATACCACCATACATTCTCATCCTTTTCGCTTACAAACAGCACATCATTATAAACCTCAGTAGCGATCAATTCATTAAAGTATTTCAGAAACGGTTTGATGTCCTTAATATCAGCATGTGCACCATCAGCAGGTACAGGGCCGACCTCCATATCAGTCTGATGCAAAGCCTCTAAATACTCACTCTTTTTACGACTGCGCACTACAATCATCGGATAATCGTGGCGAGTAAGAATAAAGTTTACCATCAGTCGGGCTATACGTCCATTTCCATCCTCAAACGGGTGAATGCGGATGTATCTGTAGTGGAATAGAGCCGCTAACTCCACAGGAGAGAGTTTTCCGTCCTGCTCTGCCTTGTTATACCAATCCACCAAATCTGTCATCAAACTGGGAGTTTCTTCTGGTGAGGCATATTCGAATCGGTCGCCATAGCGAGTGATGACGCTGTTTGGACGAGTCTTATATTGTCCAGCATGGATGACAAAACTTGTTTGTACACCTCCAGGGAGTTCACGATATACGGTATAATCTTCACGTAACAAGGTTTTATGTAATGTCCGGATAAAGTTTTGTGTTAGCGGAACCTCCTTCACTGATGCCTCTTCAGACATCATGCG
>DETM01000038.1:0-1438 GCA_002361655.1 Prevotella sp. UBA3288
CATATACCAGATGCTCCACAGGATTATGCCTGCATGCCTCCAAAATATTATAGAAGCCTATCATGTTGCTCTGGATGTAGGCATCGGGATTGGTGATGCTGTAGCGTACACCAGCCTGCGCAGCGAGGTTCACCACGATAGAAGGTTGATATTTGGAGAACACCTCATCTATCAAACTTTTATCTGCTATATCTCCTTTTATGAATACCCAAGACCCCCTCTTATCCCCCTGTTTAGGGGGAAGATTCTCCGCACCGTGTTCTCTCCCTACACAGGGAGAGTTAGAGAGGGTCTCCAATTCTTTTAGACGGTACTCTTTGAGCGACACGTCATAGTAGTCGTTCATATTATCGATACCAATGATGGTAGCGCCTTTCACATCCTTGAAGAGTCGCTTTACTAAGTTCGAGCCAATGAACCCAGCGGCTCCAGTCACGAGAATGACTTTGTTGTTTAATTCTATCTTTTGCATAAGACCCTCTATATCTCCCTGTTTAGGGAGACTCCTATTTCTTAAATTATTATGTTGATATAACTATTCATTTACTAATGAAAATCGGGGTAAGGCTCTCCCCTAAACAGGGGAGTTGGAGGGGTCTCCATATAGCCTTTGGGCTTCGTAGTAAGTATCAAGGCTTCCTATATCAAACCGCCCGGCCGTCATGGGCCAGGCATGCATCGTGGTATGCTCCACCATGTAGTGGGCGAGGTTGCCGGGAGCATCCTTGCCACAGCCATTCTCTACAGAATGCCGTACCAAGTCGAGGTCTTTCTTCAGATAAATATAGAACGGGGGCACTGCCCAATGGCTCTTTGGCTCCTGCGGTTTCTCCTCCATGCCAAGAACCTTATTATTCTCATCCAGTTCTACCACACCCGTCCGCTGTAGCTTCTCTATCGAAGGCTGTTCATGGCACATGATGCACGATGTTCCTTTGGCACGAGCAAAGTCCACGAACTCCTGGAACGAGAAGAAGAGCAGGTTATCCGCTGCAACAACAAGCAGATCATCGTCGATAGCCAGCTTATCCATCGCAAACAACAAGTCGCATACAGCACCAAGACGAGTTTCGTTAGTTTCGGTACCATCATCTACCACGGTAATAGGTTTTTTATATTTGAACACGGATTTATTGGATTTATTCGTGTTCGCTTTAACCCACTCTTCAAATATCGGAGCAAACTTATGGTTTGTGATGATGATGTGCTCGTCTATTTCAGGAATTCTGTCGATGTCGTCGAGCATTCGTCCCAAGATGGTATTCTCGCCTATCTTTAATAACGGCTTAGGGAAGTTCTTTGTCAACACCCCTAACCTCGTTGCATATCCGGCTGCAATTACAATATTCTTCACGTTTTACCTTTTTACTCTTTTACCTTTTTACTTTTATACGAATCTTGCGCCATCATCTGGTTTCACCCAGAACACTTGGAATGT
>DETM01000038.1:1473-15114 GCA_002361655.1 Prevotella sp. UBA3288
GGAACTGCTCCAGATATTTCTCTGTCAGCACCTTTTGAATCTCCTCTTTGTATGCAGGGTCAACAAGAGCGATGCAGGCGCCTTTGAAACCGGCGCCCGAGAAGCGACCGCCATAGACACCTGGCAACTGCCGCATAATCTCGTAGATGGCAATCAGTTCCGGCGAACCGCACTCATAGTTATGGATGCTCGACTCGCAGGAGTCGAACGACAACTTCCCAAAGAGTTTTAGATTACCCGTTTCCCAAGCCGTCACGCCCTGGCGTACACGACGATACTCCGAGTAGAAGTGCTCCGCACGGCGGGCAAAGCGGGCGGGCATGGCAATGCGCGTCTTCTCAAACGTTGCCTTGGGGATATCGCGCAAAAAAGTCTTATCGAACGTCTTTAAAGGCTGGTCGGTATAGGCCAGCATGTTCCATGCTGCCGTCTTGCACTCATAGACACGGAGGTTATAGTCCGAGTTCACCAGCGAGCGTGTTAGTCCCGAGAAGAAGATGCCAATCTCGAAGGGGAGAGACCCTCCTATATCCTCCCTGTTTAGGGAGGACTTCTTCTCTCCCCCTATACAGGGGGAGCCAGAGGGGGTCTGACCACCAAAAGGAATCAGCCTATATTCATTCGAGTCACAATCCAAGAACAGAAGTTGATTCTTTTTGGATAGGGCAATACACGCCTGGTCAAGAAGTCCGTTGCTCAGTCCGATGTACTCGCGTTCTGCCTCCGATGCAATCTTCACCACCTCAAATGGCTGCAGCGTTATGTTATTCGCCTTGGCGAAAGCCATCACGTATGCAATTAGCACTGCCGCACTCGACGACAGGCCGCCAACTGGCAGCGAGCCCTGGATGACGCCCTCGATGCCCCGCTTCAGTTCGAACCTTTTGCGAAGCGCATACTTCGCACCACGGGCATAGTCGCCCCAATGATGTTCCTTCACCTGACTCGGTGCATCAATGTCAAAATCCACCGACCCTTCAAACGTCCTCGACTCCAGATGCACATGGTTCTCCGGATATTCTCCCGGGGAGCCAGAGGGGGTCCACCACAAATCAACACCTTTATTTATAGCAAATCCCGTCACCAGCCCATGCTGATGATCCACGTGTGCGCCCAACGGACACACCCGGTATGGTGAAAATATATGGTACTGATATTCCATAGAAAAAAAACGAATCCGACTTTATATTATTTAACAATGCCCTTTTCAAGATATTCCGCGAGATTTGTGCGGACCTTAGCGGCAGCACCTTCGGCAGCGACCTTGGCGATATCCGACTCAACCATTATCTTTACCAACTCTTCAAAACTGGTCTTATTGGGATTCCATTTTAGTTTGGCTTTAGCCTTCGTAGGATCGCCCCATAGGTTCACAACATCCGTAGGTCGATAGAAGTCCGGGGAAACCCTTACGACTACGTCGCCGGGTTTGATGGCTGATGGCTGATGGCTGATGGCTGAGTTGATGGTTTTTACTACGCCAACTTCGTCAAGACCCTTGCCTTTAAATTCGAGTTCGATACCGGCATGACGAAAAGCAAGTTGCGTGAACTCACGTACACTATGCTGCACACCAGTGGCTATCACAAAGTCTTCCGGCTTCTCCTGTTGCAGGATGAGCCACATACATTCGACATAGTCCTTCGCATAGCCCCAGTCACGAAGGGAGTCCATATTACCAAGAAACAAGCAATCCTGCAGCCCCTGAGAAATGCGAGCAGCAGCCAGAGTAATCTTACGTGTGACAAAGGTCTCACCGCGACGCTCCGACTCGTGATTGAACAGGATGCCAGAGCAGCAATACATGCCGTAGGCCTCACGATACTCCTTCACAATCCAGAATCCATACTGTTTGGCCACTGCATACGGACTATATGGATGAAAAGGTGTATTCTCGTTCTGTGGGACCTCCTCTACCTTGCCAAAAAGTTCTGAGGTGCTGGCCTGATAGATACGACAGGTCTCTGTCAAGCCTAACTGCCGTACAGATTCCAGGATACGCAGCACGCCCACAGCATCAACATCAGCAGTAAACTCCGGGGAGTCGAAACTCACCTGCACATGGCTCTGGGCAGCGAGGTTATAAATCTCGTCAGGACGCACTTTCCCAATTACACCCAATATGCTCATAGAGTCGCCCAGGTCTGCATAGTGCAGATGAAAATGGGGCTTTCCCTCTAAGTGAGCAATACGTTCACGGAAGTCCACCGAAGAACGTCGGATGGTTCCGTGCACATCATATCCTTTGTCTAACAAGAACTCAGCCAGGTAACTACCGTCCTGACCAGTAATGCCAGTAATTAATGCTTTTCGCATAGTCGCTATAGAAATGTTTGATAATACTAAAGACACAGAAGGGGGTCACTGCCATTTTGCCTGCAGAGTCCCTGAGAATGCCACCAAAAACCATTAATAATGTCTGCCATGCACTGTCATTCAGCAACACTTGTGAACATAATTGAATGCAAAGGTACAATTTTATTTTTATAAAACAACACGCTTTTGCAAAAATTTTTACCTAGGCGGGCCTGACTGTTAAACTTTACTAACAAACAATAAAAACCTTGTGCAAACAGCACTTTAGTCGGCAGATAATTTGTACCTTTGCACCCCGAATTGAGTCCGTGTAGGCTGAAGTGAAGTGTGTACGACCGTGCACCGCCTTACGGAAAAACCCCTAAATACAAACAAAATCAATGTACGCAATTGTAGAAATTCAGGGTCAGCAGTTCAAGGCTGAGGAGGGCAAGAAACTCTTCGTTCACCATATCAAAGATGTGGAGGCAGGCAAGACTGTTGAGTTTGACAAAGTGCTGCTCATAGATGCTGACGGCGCTGTCAAGGTTGGCGCACCCACCGTAGAAGGTGCAAAGGTAGTAGTAGAAGTAGTGAACCCGCTTGTCAAGGGCGAGAAAGTGATTGTCTTCAAGACGAAGCGCCGCAAGGACTCCCGCAAGAAGAACGGCCATCGCGAACAGTTCACTCAGGTAGAAGTTAAACAAGTAATCGCTTAAAGGAGGACACATTATGGCACATAAAAAAGGTGTAGGTAGTTCTAAGAACGGCCGCGAGAGTGCAGCCCAGCGACTTGGTGTGAAGATCTGGGGTGGCCAGAAGTGTGTAGCCGGCAACATTATTGTTCGCCAGCGTGGCACGAAGCACAACCCAGGTAATGGCGTAGCCATTGGCAAAGATGATACGCTCTATGCTCTGATTGACGGAACGGTGAACTTCCACAAGGGTAAGTTCAACAAGAGCGTCGTCTCTGTTATCCCCGAGGCTGAGGCATAACACAACTTACAAACAATACTCCAAACAAACACATAACCCTGTCTCATCTGAGACAGGGTTTATGCTGTTTATAACTTGACTGTTTTCTTGACAGGCTTACTCTCGTTCTGCATTCGGTCAAGGGCAGTTACCACATAGGTGTACTTCTGCTCTCCACGGACATAGGGTAGTTTGTAGTAGGTATTACCGGTGACGGTCATAATCTTCGAAGGATCATTGACATCGACCTTCTCACCTTTTGCAAAGCGATAGACGACATAGCGGGTGGCCACGTCATCCCATCTTTTCCCCTTCGGTGCCGTCCAGAAGAGTATATAGCCGTCATTAGTCCAGACTGGCTTCACCTTACGCGGCTTCTTTGGTGCCTTTTTGTCGATGAAAGGCATCTCGGGCAGAAGTGCCCGATGTCGCCAGTAATTCTGGCGGAGCGTCATGCCATAGTTGCCCGTATTGTCAACGGCAGCCTTGGCATACCACAGAACGGTACCCTGTACATGGGGCATCTGCTCATAGAGACTGCGTTTCTGCGCCTGCTGGTTGAATTTTACCGTACGTTCGATGTCCTCGCCGATAAAGAGCGGACGCCCACCGGCATACTTGTTCCACCAGCGGATAAGCGTGTCATAGTCAGCGGCACGGTGCCCTATCTCCCAGTAGACCTGCGGTACGCAATAGTCAAGCCACCCGTTATTAATCCACAGAAGCACGTCGGCATAGAGGTCATCATAATTCTGCAAACCATTCGTATTGCTGCCGATGTCAGCGCTCTTTTTATTACGGTAGATGCCAAAGGGCGAGATGCCCACCTTGACCCAGGGTTTTGCCTGGTGGATGGTCTCATAGAACTGTTTAATGAACAGGTTGACGTTATAGCGGCGCCAGTCTCCGCGGTCAGCGATACCATTAGAATATAGTCGGTGCTGCTCATCGTCGGGGATCACCTGCCCTGCAGCGGGATACGGGTAGAAATAGTCATCCATGTGTATGCCGTCGACATCGTAGCGGGTGACGATATCACGGGCCACCTGACAGATATAGTCACGATTCTCAGGAATGCCTGGGTTGAGGATTTTCAGCCCGTCATAGTCAAAGCACCACTCGGGATGACGGATGGCCACATGCGTCGTAGCAAGCATATTGGTAGTCTTCGTCTTGGCCCGATAAGGGTTGATCCAGGCATGCAGTTCCATACCACGGGCATGACACTGGTCTATCATCCACTGCAAAGGGTCCCAATAGGGCGACGGAGCCTTGCCTTGCTGCCCTGTCAGGAAGCGGCTCCACGGTTCGATGCTGCTCTGATAGAGCGCATCGCACTCCGGCCTCACCTGGAAGATGATGGCATTGACACCATCCTTCTGCAGTTCATCCAGTTGGTAGGACAGCGTCTGCTGCATGGCCTGCGTCGTCAGTCCCTGAAACTGTCCGTTGACGCACTGTATCCAGGCGCCCCGGAACTCCCTTTTCCGCTGTGCGCCCACCTGCAGGGCCATCAGCATCATCAACAGTATTACAATCTTCTTCATTACTTATTTATGATTCAAACATGTTCTTTTTCTGGCGGCGCGCCTCATCGAGCGAGAGCAGTTGCTGCTGTTCCTGCCGATAGTGTTCACGCAGATGAGCATAGTTCTCGTTGAGTTCCTCGCTGAGCCTGCTACTATCATTCATCAGCCGCTGGGCCACGACAGGGTTTTGCGAAGCATCCTTCATCCACACCACCGGTCCGCCATATACGGGGGCTATCTTCAGTGCCACATGAAGTTCGCTGGTGGTAGCGCCGCCAATCATAATGGGGATATCGAGACCGGCCTGTCGTAATGCCTTGGCCACATTGACCATCTCCTCGAGACTGGGCGTGATCAGACCCGAGAGACCAATCATATCGACCCCTTCGTCGATGGCCTTCTGTACTATCTGCTCTGCCGGCACCATCACACCCAGGTCTACTACCTCATAGCCATTGCAGGCCATGATCACGGAGACGATATTCTTGCCGATATCGTGCACGTCGCCCTTGACCGTGGCCAAGAGGATTTTTTTCGATGAAGAGGCAGATTTCTGACCGACGCCAGCAGAGGCCAGCCCACGCTGTTGCTCAATATACGGCTGCAGTATGCTGACGGCTTGTTTCATGGTACGGGCGGTCTTCACCACCTGTGGCAGGAACATTTTCCCTTCTCCGAAACGACGCCCAACCTCGTTCATGCCCGCCATCAGGGGCCCTTCTATAATGTCCACGGCTCGACTGTATCTTTTCAGTGCCTCCGCCAGATCGGATTCCAGATGGTCGCCGTTACCTTTGACAAGGGCCGCCATCAGACGCTCTTCCAAGGGGAGTGTCTCACGCGAAGGCCCAACAGATTGCAAAGAACCGAACGACTCGGATTGCAGTGAGCCAGCCAACTCTATCAGCCGCTCTGCAGCATCCGGACGACGATTCAACACTACGTCCTCTATATATTCAAGTTGTTCTTTCGGCACGTCATCGTAAACCACTTTTGCAGAAGGATTTACAATACCAAAATCCATCCCGTTTTTCACAGCATGATAGAGGAACACTGCATGCATGGCCTCACGGACATAGTTGTTACCCCGGAAGGAGAACGAGAGGTTGCTGACTCCCCCGCTGACATGTGCACCGGGCAGGTTCTGACGAATCCATCCGGCGGCTCGAATAAAGTCGAGGGCATAGGCATTATGTTCCTCCATACCCGTGGCCACCGCCAGAATGTTCGGGTCGAAGATAATGTCTTGAGGCGGGAAGCCCATCCCTGTCAGCAGACGATAGGAGCGTGCTGCTATCTCGATGCGGCGCTCATAGGTGGTAGCCTGTCCCTGCTCGTCGAAACACATCACCACGACGGCGGCTCCCATTCGCAGGATGTCGCGTGCATGCGACAAGAATACGCCCTCGCCCTCTTTCAGCGAGATAGAGTTGACAACACTCTTACCTTGCACACATTTCAGCCCCGCCATGATCACTTCCCACTGACTAGAGTCAATCATCACCGGCACACGTGCGATATCAGGCTCCGAGGCGATCAGGTTAAGGAAATGCACCATCTCCCGACGGGCATCCAGCAGAGCATCGTCCATGTTGATATCGATGACCATCGCGCCGTCGTCCACCTGCTTGCGGGCTATCTGCAGTGCCTCATCGTAGTTTTTCTCCTTGATGAGCCGTAGGAATTTGCGCGAGCCGGCCACGTTGCAACGCTCACCGACATTGACGAAGGACGGGAGGCCCTTCTTACTGATTCCGAGTGACGAGGGGACTTCCAGCAGGTCCAGGCCGCTAAGCCAAAGGCTGGTGGGAGCCTCGACCACTTCATGAGGTGCCTTGCCTTCCACCAGCGGCGCATACTTTGCGATAAAGGCGGGAGTGGTGCCGCAGCAGCCACCCACGATATTCACCAAGCCTTCGTCGACAAACTCCGCTATCTGCCGTGCCATCGACTCCGGCGTCTCATCATAGAGGCCAAGCGAGTTAGGCAGTCCGGCGTTGGGATATGCACTTATGTAATAAGGTGCACGCTGAGCGAGCGCCTTCAGATAAGGCTTCATCTGACGGGCGCCAAACGAGCAGTTAAGTCCGATGGAGAAGATGGGGAACGACGACACACTGGCCAGGAAAGCATCGAGCGTCTGCCCCGAGAGCGTCCGTCCGGCGGCATCGCTGATGGTCACGCTAAGCATGATAGGAATGTCGCGCTGCCCACGGGTCTGCACAGCAGCATCGATGGCGGCCTTGGCATTGAGCGAGTCAAAGATAGTCTCAATGAGCAGCAGGTCCACCCCACCCTCCACCAGTGCGCCCATCTGTTCGACATAAGCCTCGAAGAGTTCGTCGTAGGTCAGTTCGCGCCGGGTAGGATCGCTCACGTCGGGCGACATCGAACAGGTCTTGTTCGTAGGCCCCACAGAGCCCGCCACATAACGCGGTTTTTCCGGCAACGAGCATTCGTCGGCACAGCGACGGGCCAGCCTGGCAGCAGCCAGATTTATTTCTCGAACGTAGTCCTGTAAGTGATAGTCACTCTGCGAGATACGCTGCGCATTGAATGTGTTCGTTGTGATGATATCTGCCCCCGCCTGCAGGTAGCGGCGATGTATGTCGGCAACGACATCCGGTCGGGTCAGACAGAGCACGTCATTATTGCCCTTGAGTTGTCCTGCTGTCTGCTCGAACCCTCCCCGGCGGAAGTCCCGTTCGTCAAGTCCGTACTCCTGAACGACAGTACCCATAGCACCGTCGAGAATCAGGATCCGTTTAGTTATCTGTGTGCGTATCATTGATAGGTTTTCATTGCGCGGTCCATCTCGCGCCGGTCTTCCTTCTCCTTCAGGGTCTGGCGCTTGTCGTAGGCCTTCTTACCCTTACATAGGGCAATGTCCATCTTGGCCCGCCCGTTATCATCGATAAACACGAGCGTGGGAACGATTGTATAGCCGGTCTGTTTGATGGCGCTCTCCAGACGGTTGATTTCCCGTCGGGTGAGCAGCAATTTGCGGTCGCGCTTCTGTTCGTGATTATTATAAGAGCCATAGAAATAGGGACTTACAGACATGCCCTTAACCCACAACTCCCCATGGATAATAGTGCAATAGGTATCAACGAGCGAGGCCTTGCCGGCACGTATGGACTTTATTTCCGTACCCGTGAGCACGATGCCTGCTGTCAGTTCCTCAATGAAGAAATACTCGAAGGCCGCTTTCTTGTTTTTTATCTGTACGGGACTCTTCTTCCGGAGTTCCTGTTCTTGCTTGTTCATGCTATCGTTGCAAATTTCTCTATATGTTCATCTACGTAGTGGGCAATCTGCGCCGTCCACCGCTCCTCGTTCTCCACAAACAGGTCGTCATAGTCGTCGAACTGCGGATACTGCTCGAAGAGCGCCATAAACTCCTCGTCGGTACAGTCGCGTTCCAAGACCTCGCGGTGCTCCAGCCAGAGTGAGTGCACCTCGTAGAGCATCTTCGAGAGGTCGCGCATCTGCCACATTTTGTTCAAAGCCTTGGCAAAGGGATTCTTGAAGATAAATGGGCCATACCCATTGTGTATCAACTGGATAAAGCCGCCATCCATCACCTCCTGATGGAGCGTATCCCAGCAGAGCAGCGTCATCTGGTCAGCATTGAGTTCCTGTATCGTCTCGGCCGTCGGTTCTCCGCCGATGGCTTCGCGCAGCGCATCTATAAACACCTGAAGGAACCGGTCCATGCCTTCGAGAGCCGCACGGCTCAGAGTCTCGTCTTTCACTATCACCTGTTTCATAGTGTGCAAAGGTACGAAGTTTTTTTCATTTCACCAAATGATAAGCGGCATTTATGACAGAACAGGCGAAAATGTGTTAAAAACACACCTGTATGGCAAATACCCCGAAAAAACATTTGGCGGTTTCGGGGAAAAGTTGTAACTTTACACCCAAATTCACAACAATAACGAAAAACTGTTTAATTTAAAACCTCAAGAACAACAATGAAAGCACTGAAAGCATCTTGCTTTGGACTGGGTGCCATGCTGGCCCTCACGATGATATCGTGCGAGCCCCAGCAGACCACCCCACTGACGGCCTCGGGTCTGAACCCCGCCAAGTTTGATACCATCGTCAACGGCGACACCGTACGCCTCTTCACGCTAAAAGGCGACAAGGGTATGGAGGTGTGCATCACCAATTATGGCGGCCGAGTGGTCAGCCTGATGGTGCCCGACAAGAACGACTCGCTGGTCGACGTGGTGCTGGGTTTCGACAATATCGCCCAGTACATGGACACCCAGAACACGCCCAGCGACTACGGTTCGAGCGTAGGCCGCTACGCCAACCGTATCAACATGGGACAGTTTACGCTGAACGACAGCACCTATCAACTGAAGCAGAACGACCGTCACCCCGGCGAGCGCAACCACTGTCTGCACGGCGGTGGCGACACGGGCTGGATGAACCGCGTGTACAAGGCGGAGCAGGTGGACGACCAGACGCTGCGCCTGACCATCGTGGCTGAGGACGGCGAGAACGGATTCCCCGGCACCGTGACAGCCACCACAACCTATAAGATTGTCAACGGCAACACCCTTGACATCGTCTGGGAGGCAGAGACCGACAAGCCCACCATCATCAACCAGACCAACCACAACTACTACAACCTCTCCGGCGACTTGGAGAACGCTGCCTACGACCAGGTGCTCTATGTCAATGCCGACTCGTTCACCGAGAGCGACGAGAGTTACATGCCCACCGGCAAGATTCTGCCCGTCGAGGGCACGCCTATGGACTTCCGTACCCCCCATGCCGTGGGCGATTCTATCCACTCCGACTACTATCAGGTGAAGAACGCCCACGGCTACGACCACAACTGGTGTCTGAACACCAATGGCGACGACACCCAGGTGTGTGCCTCGCTCTACAGCCCCCGCACCGGTATCTTCATGGAGATGTACACCAACGAGCCGGGCGTGCAGGTGTATAGCGCCAACTTCCAGGGTGTCGGTGGCGAAGAGAACATCGCCCGCAAACTGGGCAAGCACTATCCCCAGCACGTGTCCATCTGTCTGGAGAGCCAGAAGTATCCCGACAGCCCCAACCATCCTGAATGGGCCAGTCCCGTGCTGAACCCCGGCGAGAAGTACTACAGCCACGCTGCCTACAAGTTCTCTGTTAAATAAGAATCAATAACAAAATAACCACATAACCAATGGACAAAATTTTAGAAGCCTTAAGTAACAATGGCTTTGCGACTGAGGATTATCTGGTCTTCATCGCGTACATTATCATCCTTGTCGGCATGGGACTATTCCTGTCGCGCAGCAAGAAGGGAGAAGAGAAATCATCAACCGACTACTTCCTGGCCGGCAACACGCTGACGTGGTGGGCCGTCGGTGCCTCGCTCATCGCCGCCAACATCTCGGCCGAGCAATTCATCGGTATGTCGGGATCGGCCTTCGCATCAGGTATCGCCCAGGCTGCCTACGAACTGATGGCTGCCGCCACACTGCTGGTTGTCGGCAAGTTCCTGCTGCCGCTGATGATTGAGAAGAAAATCTTCACTATCCCCCAATTCCTGCGCGAGCGCTACAACTGGGGAGTAGGCTTTGCCTTCTCGCTGCTGTGGCTTTTCCTCTACGTCTTTGTCAATCTGACATCAGTGGCTTGGCTGGGTGCACTGGCCATTCAGCAGATTCTTGGCCTGCCCACCGACATGACCATCATGTTCGCAGGCATGGAGATTGACCAGGTTCGTATGTGCATCATTCTGCTGCTGTTCCTTGTGGCCGGTGTCTACTCTATCTATGGTGGTCTGGCCTCTGTAGCATGGACCGACGTGATGCAGGTCACATTCCTTGTTGGTGGCGGACTGATCACGGCTTACGCTGCCCTGAGCGTCATCGGTGCAGAGATGGGTATAGGAGGAGCCTGGGACGCGCTGATGCACATCAAGGACTATCTGGCCTCTATTGACGGCGACAAACACTTCAATCTGGTCGTCACGCGTAACGAAGAACTCTATCCTGTCATCAACAGTGTTGTTGACAGTGCCGGAAATGTCATACAGAAGGAAGACCCCTTCTTCACCAATCCCGGCATCGTGCTGATCTTCGGTGCTCTGTGGCTGACCAATCTCGGCTACTGGGGCTTCAACCAGTACATCATCCAGAAGGGTCTGGCCGCAAAGTCGCTGAGTGAGGCTAAGAAGGGTATGGTGTTCGCCGCCTTCCTGAAGATTCTCATCCCGTTCATCGTCTGCATTCCCGGTGTCTGCGCCTTCTACATCATGAACTCGCCCGAGTGTGACAGTCTGCGCGAGACGCTGGCCGGATCCATCACCCGTTCCGATGATGCCTATCCGTTCCTCATCCGCAACTTCACGCCTGTCGTCGTCAAGGGTCTGTCGTTCGCAGCACTGGCAGCCGCCGTCATTTCTTCGCTGGCTTCCATGTTCAATTCTACCTCTACCCTCTTCACCATGGATATCTACAAGCAGTTCATCAACAAGAACGCCTCTGAGAAGCGACTGGTGAATGTTGGCCGCCTGACTTCTGTGTGTGCCCTGATCATCGCCCTGATTGCTGTCTACCCGCTGATGGGTGGCATCGACCAGGCCTTCCAGTTCATCCAGGAGTACTCGGCTTTCGTCTATCCCGGCGTGGTGGTCATCTTCGGTCTGGGTCTGCTGTGGAAGCGTGCCAGCGGTACGGCAGCAGTTGTCTGCGCCATCGGTACGTTCGCCTTCTCCATCATCTACAAGTTTGCATTCCCGGAGATGCCGTTCCTAGTGCGTTCCGGCATTGTGTTCATCACACTGGTCATCCTGTTCGTATGGATTTCGCTGAAGAGTTCGAAGGCAGTTCCTGCCGACCAGTTGGACGAGCACACCATCAAGACGCAACTGATGTGGAGCAACATCATGTTCTGCGTGGCTGCAGTGTCGTTCGTGCTGTTCATCGGCGGCTTCTTCAACACCACCATGCACATCCACGGCTTCGAGGGTGCCATGATCTTCTTCGCAGCCATCACCGCTACTATCGGCATCTACCTGCGTTCCAACGCACTGGACAAGGTACAGGATCCGAAGTTGGTGCCTATCGATCTGAAAATATTCAAGACCGACACCACGTTCAATATCGGTGCCCTTGGTGTGATCACCATCCTGACCATCCTGTATATTGTATTGTGGTAAAAACTTGCTGAGCACCGTGACTACCTATTATAACGAACATCAGAAATTCTTGGTGTCGGTCGACGTCATCATCTTCGGATTCGACGAACAGAAACTGAAGGTGCTCATCGGCCGTCGCCAGATGGATCCCGGACGCGGAGAATGGAGCCTCTACGGAGGCTTCGTCTCCGCCGACGAGAGCCTCAATCAGGCTGCTGCCCACACACTGGAGAAACTCACCGGCCTAAAGGACATATACATGCGGCAAGTAGGAGCCTTCGGCGATGTGGACCGCGACCCGGGCGAACGTGTCATCTCGGTGGCCTACTACGCCTTGATCAACGTGAAGGACTACGACGAGAAGAAGCGCGTGAAGCATGGTCTGGAATGGGTAGACATCAATAAGATACCCACGCTCTACAGCGACCACAATCTGATGGTCGGCCGGGCACTGACGAAGATGCGCCAGAAGATCAAGACCGAGCCTATCAGTTTCCGTCTGCTGCCCAGCCTCTTCACCCTCACGCAGTTGCAGCGGCTCTACGAGGCCGTCATCGGCGAACAGGTAGACAAGCGCAACTTCCGCAAGCGCATCAAGGACATGGACTTCATCGAGAAGACCAACCTGATCGACAAGAAGTCGTCGAAGCGCGGTGCCGCCCTCTACCGTTTTAATAATAAGGTATATAACGAAGACCCTAACTTTAAACTTTAATATACTATGTTAGAAGAACTCAAGCAAAAAGTATACAAGGCCAACCTCGACCTGGTGAAACAGGGACTGGTCATCTTCACCTGGGGCAATGTCTCAGGCATCGACCGCGAGAAGGGCCTCGTCGTGATCAAACCCTCCGGCGTCAGTTACGACGACATGAAAGCCGGCGACATGGTCGTTGTCGACCTGGAGACAGGCAAAGTGGTAGAGGGCGACCTCAACCCGTCGAGCGACACCCCCACACACCTTGTATTATATAAGGCGTTCCCCAACATCCAGGGCGTCGTGCACACCCACTCCACCTATGCCACCGCCTTCGCTCAGGCCGGCCGTGACATCCCCAATATCGGCACCACCCATGCCGACTACTTCTACAAGGACATCCCCTGTACGCGCGATATGACCAAGGAGGAGGTCGAGGGCCAGTATGAACTGGAGACGGGCAATGTCATCGTCGACGAGATACTGAACATCCGCAAGATCAACCCCGACCACACCCCCGCCGTGCTGGTAAAGAACCACGGTCCCTTCGCGTGGGGCACCTCGCCCGACAATGCCGTCTACAACGCCAAGGTCATGGAGCAGTGCGCCAAGATGGCCTTCGTCTCGTTCTCGGTCAATCCCAACACGACGATGAACCCGCTGCTCGTCGAGAAGCACTACAACCGCAAGCACGGGCCAAATGCTTACTACGGCCAGAAAGGACAAAAACATTAATTTGATTCAATAACAAATATTTAAACTTGATACAAAATGACGAAAGGATTTGAGAATTATGAGATATGGTGGGTGACAGGCGCACAGTTGCTCTATGGTGGCGACGCAGTGGTTGCCGTCGACGGGCACTCGAAGGAGATGGTCGAAGGCCTCAACAACAGCGGCATCATACCTATCAAGATCGTTTATAAGGGCACTGCCAACTCTTCCAAGGAGGTGGAGGCCGTGATGAAGGCCGCCAACAACGACGACAAGTGCGT
>DETM01000064.1:0-11088 GCA_002361655.1 Prevotella sp. UBA3288
TTTGCTTTCTTTTCTTCTTTCTTTTCTTCTTTATTTTTTTTCTTTTATCCTTTCTTCTTAATACAGATGATACAGATAATACAGATATATTTAAAACTTTTATCGCGCGTACCGCGCGTACGCGGTACGCGATGGGGTTTCAGAAAACATCTGTATCATCTGTATCTGTATTGTCGGAGGCTGCTGCCAAAGCCATACGTAGCGAACGCATCTCCTCGGCCGACCGGCGCACGACGATATAACCCCGGACATTGCGCATGGTACGCCGTTTGAAGCCCAGTTCGACAAAGGCACGCCCCAGCAGCACAGAGGACAGTTTCTGTGCGATGTTGGCACTGATAATCTGCAACGCCAGAGCCACGGGCATAAACTCCCCCGCCCCCTGCTCGCCTATCAAGACCAGTATCACGTTGTTCACCACCTCGCCGTCGAGCCAGGCCGCCACCATGCCCACCAGCCATTTCTTCAGGTAGCGTGCGAAGCGCACCTGCTCCTCCACCTCGCCCTTGACCGTCACGCTCACCGACAGGCCCAGTATGTAGTCGTCACCGTCCCACGGCGGCAGGTGGTCCAGGTAGGCAGCGAAGGTATTGATGTGCAGTCAGGCATCAGAGGGTGACGCCATTCTTGAAAATCGAAATCTCGCTATAGCCGTTCTCCTCGTTACGGGCCTTCTCGCCACTGGCCACGCTGAGCACCTTGTCGATGAACTCAGGCACCAGTTCGTCCATCGTCCGTCCGGTGACCAACTGACCGGCAGAGAAGTCCACCCAGTTGGGCTTGCGTGCTGCCAGGGTGGGATTGGTAGCAATCTTCATAGTTGGTACGAAGGTGCCGAAAGGCGTGCCGCGACCAGTAGTGAAGAGCACCAGGTGGCAGCCGCATGAAGCCAGGGCGGTGGCGGCTACGAGGTCGTTGCCGGGAGCGGAGAGCAGGTTGAGACCGTTGTTCTGCAGACGGTCGCCATACTCCATCACGCCGCTGACCGGAGCGCGTCCACACTTCTGGGTGCATCCCAGGGCTTTGTCCTCAAGCGTAGAGATACCGCCGGCCTTGTTGCCCGGACTGGGATTTTCGCCGACGGGCTCGCCATGACTGAGGAAATACTCCTTGAAGTTGTTGATCATCGAGACCGTCTTGTCGAACAGTTCGGACGTCTCGCAACGGTTCATCAGGATGGTCTCTGCGCCAAACATCTCGGGCACCTCGGTCAGCACGCTGGTGCCGCCCTGGGCCACGAGCCAGTCGCTGAACTCGCCAACGAGCGGGTTGGCCGTGATGCCGCTGAAGCCGTCAGAGCCGCCACACTTCAGACCGACGCGCAGTTTGGCGACAGGCACCTCTGTACGCACGTCCTTGCTGGCGATGGCATAGAGTTCGCGCAGGATGTCCATACCGGCCTCCACCTCGTCGCCATCGACCTGCTGGGTGACGAGCAGACGGATGCGGTCTTTGTCGTAGTCGCCAAGCATCTGCATGAACTGGTCGGGCTGGTTGTTCTCGCATCCCAGCGACAGTACGAGCACGGCACCGGCATTGGGGTGGAGCACGATGTCGCGCAGCACCTTGCGTGTGTTCTCGTGGTCGCCGGAGAGTTGCGAGCAGCCGTAGTTGTGGTGCCAGGCATGGATGCCATCGATATTCTTGCAGCCGGTCTCGTGTATGAAGCGGTGAACCAACTTCTCGGCAACGCCATTGACGCAGCCCACGGTAGGCACAATCCATATCTCGTTGCGCACACCGACATCGCCGTTCTTACGTACATAGCCTTTAAAGGTGCGGTTTTCCTTTTTTATATTAAGTACCTCGTTTACAGGATTGTATGTATATTCAAGCGTACCAGACAGATTGGTCTTCAGATTGTTCTCGTTGACCCATGCGCCAGCCTTCAGGTCTTTGCGGGCATGACCGATGGGATAGCCATACTTGATGATGTTCTCGCCTTCCTTCACATCGCGCAGCAGCACCTTGTGACCGGCAGGCACATCTTCGGCCAGCACCACACGCTCGCCACCAGCCTCGATGACGTCGCCCTTCTTCTTTGGTTGCAGACAGACCACCACCGAATCGGCAGGGTTGATTTTCAGATAAGTTTTTAGTTCCATAGTTTGTATTTGTTAGTTTTTTCCTATTTAAATTTATCCTATTTATATATTAAGGTAGTTCATCCGATGTTCGTACGGCGGTAGAACTCGATGTTCTCCCGGGTCAGCAGTTCTATGGGCATATAGTTCACCGGATTGACCTCCTTGCGCAGCACGATGGCCTGGAAGAGAGTCTCCACACAAGCATAGCCCTGCATATAGGCATGCTGGGCGATGAGAAATGAGATGCTGCCCTGGCGCACACACTCTGCATTCTTGGGCACCATGTCGTAGCCCATGATCTGCACATTGCGCCGGTTGGTGCGCAACAAGAACTCGCCCACGAGATGAGCCTTCGAGTTGAAGGTAATGCAGTGGTGCAGATGGGGATGCTCTTCGAAGAAGCGCTCGAGAATCTTGTCGAGTTCCTCCTTCTTGCCCCCCATAGGCAGGTTCAACTCCGTAATCTTCACCTTGGGGAAATGGTCTTTCATATAGTGACGAAAGCCCGTCTCACGGTTCGACTGCTGTTTGGAACCGATATGTCCGTTCTTCAGTTGCTTCATCAGCATGATTTCCTTTTCCTGCGAGGCTATGAGCATCAGCATCCGTGCGGCAAAATAGCCGCTCTGGAAGGAGTCCTGGCCAAAGAAAGCCAGCGGCTTCAGGTCGGGCAGATAAGAGTCGAGCAGAATGAAGGGAATGTTCTGCTCGGCCAGTTCGTCGGTAAGGGCACGCGTCAATTCCAGTTTGGCAGGCACGACAATGACGCCGTCGGGCTTCAAGTCACGGCATTCTACAGCCGCCTTGACGAAGGTAGGTTCGTTGAAGCGCTCGTAGAAGAGAATCTTCAGCGACACATGGAAATCGCGCCGGCGGGCCGTTGCAGCCGTCACGCCCTCCTCGATCTCGTCCCAATAGGCCTCGCTGTCGTGCTTGGGCATGATGCACACGAACGTATAATCCTTATTATATGCCAATGCCGAGGCGTAGACATTAGGCTGATAATCCATTTCGGCCAGCGCCTGCTCTACCCGCTCCCGGGCACTCTTCGACACGTTTGGACGGTCGTGAAGCACACGGTCGACGGTTCCGACAGATACCCCGGCACGCTCGGCGATATCCTTTATTCTGATCTTTTCTGTTGCCATTTCGCTTGTATTTCCGTGCAAAGGTATGAAAAAAAAATCAAATTAGCAAAGAAGATAGCATAACTTGTTGCGCCGAACTGTTAAAGGATGTTATCTGGAAAAAGTTTCCGCCGAAAGATTTTTTTATTTGAAGAAAAAGTCATACCTTTGCACCCGCTAAACAGAACGAGAGCACACTGGTGCGTTAGTTCAGTAGGTTAGAATGCCAGCCTGTCACGCTGGAGGTCACGAGTTCGAGCCTCGTACGCACCGCCTGCACTCTCTGACTGCGAAGCAAAGCAAACATCACGGTTTGGTGCGTTAGTTCAGTAGGTTAGAATGCCAGCCTGTCACGCTGGAGGTCACGAGTTCGAGCCTCGTACGCACCGCAAGAAAAAAGGCTCATTGATTTTCAGGAATCGATGGGCTTTTCAACTATTAAAGACTAAAGATATGAATAAAACGACCCTAAGACTGACGACACTCATCACACTACTTCTTCTGATGACCGGCCACTGCATGGCACAGGACAAAACGCTCATGGCCACGCTCTACCCTCAGTTCAAGCCAGCCGTCATTAAACTGACCGATGGCCGCACCATCACCAACTCGCTGACTAACGTGTTTCTCAAGAACAGCAGCCTGCTCTATATGCATAACACCTATACGATGGAGGCTAATATGGACAATATCGTCAAGGTGGACTTCGACGACCGCTCGTTTGTGAACATTAAAAACCAACTGGCCACCGTCGTCGACACCGTGGACAGCAACGTGCTCTACCGTATCGACTATCTGGACATAGACGCCTACAAGACCAACCTGAAGAATAACATGCAACTGTCCAACTTCTCGGTCACCGACTTCGTCAACGTAGATGCCGTCGACCTGAGCAACGAAGAAGACCGCAAACTGCCGCTCGTACATAAATATTATATGTTATACAACGGCAAACTCGTTTTCGTGCATGAACGTGACATTCAACGGGAACTGAACAAGGAGCAGAAGCGCCGGTTCAAGACCATCATCAGCATGCCCGACTTCACGTGGGTCGACGATGCCTGCGTCCTGAGACTGCTCAGGGCTATCTCCGACTAACCACAGAACCCCGAAAAACGCTGAATCTATGACTATCAAGGACTACTACAACATGGCCATGAAAGTGGCCGACGAAGTGCTTAAGGACCCCATGAAGGGCGTAGGCCAGATACTGAAAGACAAACTGGGCTACGAGAAAGGCCTCAAGGGATTCTTCTCAGACCCCTGGAACCTGCTGCTCCTGTCGCAACCGCTGGGACTGGCTGGCCGTGTGCTCTACAAGTACATGAAGAACAAGGAGCGTCAGCGCATGGAGATGGAGATGATGAAACGCAACATCATCGCCAAGCAGCAGGCCATCATCAAGAAGATGGAGGAAGAGAACATCCAGAACGAAGAGCAGAAGAAGAACATGCAGGAGACCATCGACTTCCTGCAGGAGACACTCGACCGGATTGAGGCAGCCCGTAAGAACAAGAAACCCTGACCTATGGACAAGAGACAATACGACTCCGACGACAAACGGACACTCCGCGTGCTGAAGATGCAGCAAGGCGACCTTGACCGGCTCACAGAGCAGACAGCCGGTCAGCAAGAGGCACTCGGCGAGATGGGCCAACGGCTCGATGAACTGAAACGCCGTGCCCGGGCCTTGGCCGAAAGCGAAGGCGTGGAGATGCCCGAGGAGCACCACCTCCCCACTCCACCGAAGCACGAACGGAAGAAGATGACACTCGACCAAGTGCCCGACTGGCACGATCTGGAAGAAAGGGCCCGCCAAGAGGGCATCGACAGCCACGTCAGCGTGGAAGACCTGCTCAGCGCCGAAGAGGTGGCCCAGGCATCAGCCCAGGTCAGGCGCATCTACGACGAGTTTGCCAAGCGCACTGGCCTCACGAGGCGCGACGTGGCCTTCCTCGGAGTGGCCGGCAGCATACAGACGGCGCGATGGGCCATGATTCCCAAACTGCTCAACAAGGCCGGCAAGTCTGGCAAAGTGCTTGCGGCACTGTCGCCATCGGCAATGGCCATGCTGGGCACTAAGCCTAAAGGCGACAAGGAACTGGCCGTCATCGACGAGGCCAACAAGGAGTTTCAGAGCGAGGCAGAAGGGGAAGTGCAGGAGATACACGGGGGCCATAAGTCGTGGGGCGAGATTCTTCAGGCCAAAGACCAACCGCCCACCAGAGCCTTCAACAACGAAGCCATGAACTGGATATTCGGACTGGTGAACGCCATCACCGGCACGAAGACCGACAGCAATTTCAAGTCGGTAGACGAAACTGGAAAACCGGTAAAGACACCAGCCGTGCTGGCCGACGCTTTCAGCAGCATCAAGGAAGACCCGCGCCGGCTGGCAGCAGCCGTCTATGCCCTCTACGCCCAGGAGAAACTGGCCCACGGCGAGACCGTCGACATGCTGAAACCATTTACAGAGATGATGGCGCCACAGATGGAGAGCGAACTCTTCCAGAGCCAGATGCAGCAACTAGTTTCCGTCAACAGTCTCACACTGGTAGGACAGCAGGCCGCCATCCCCCTGGTCATCAACATGGCCGTAGGACTGTTGCACGGTTTCATGTACAACCCCGACGTCGACGGCCCGCGAGCGTTCTACGATGCCCGCACCCGCAAAATCCTGCTCATGTCCAACCTGATGGCATCGAGCGGCAACGTGGCACTGACAGCCACCACCGAGGCCTGGATGAAACTCGATTTGGGCGGACTGCTGGTCACGGCGACACGGGCCATGCAGGACGTGTCGTACCTGACAGCCCTGGAGGACGAGTTTCTACGTCAGCACATGAACAAGGCACTGGAAAAAGAACTGCAGGACATCGACAGCCACTTCCTCAACCTGCCGGCAGTCCAGCAACCCTAACCTGACCTCAACCCATGCCCCAAGAACAATCGTCAGTCAAGGAGAGACAGCGTGTGGACCTCAAGGAGCCACGACGCTATAAAGTAACCATCTACAATGACGACTTCACCACCATGGAATTTGTCATCAAGGTGCTCACACAAGTATTCTTTAAAAGTGCGCAGGAGGCCGAGCAACTCATGCTGCAAGTGCACCACGCCGACAAGGCCGTGGTAGGCATCTATACCTACGACATAGCCGTATCGAAAGTGAGGCGTGCCACACAGATGGCTCGCGACGAGGGATACCCGCTCCGACTGACCTACGAACCAGAATAGCCATGCCATATAAATATACAGCCCGTCTAAAAAAAATACTCGACGAAGCCTCCGGTCTGTGCGTCAGCCACCGCCATGCATATGTCACCCCCGAACACCTGCTGCATGCCTTGCTGCGCGACCATCTGTTTTACGCCGTACTGAGTGACTACTGCGATACGGCGCCGCTATTTATGCAAGTCAACGACTTTGTCAACGACATGGAAACCGTGCCCGACGAGATGGCCTATCACCCTGTCACGTCCATACAGTTTGATCAGTTGATGGCAATGGCCTGCGAACAGGCGGTCAACAGTGGGCGACAGGTAATCGACATACCACACGTAGTCAGTTCGCTGCTGCTGCTCGAAGACTCATGGGCGGCCTATCTGCTGGCCGACGCACTGCATGGCACTACCACCGAGTTCATGAGCGATCTTATATCTAATTATGAGGTGATGGAAGAGACCATAGAGAATAGCACCACTGGCGACATCTCGACAGACAACTCGCCTCACGACAAGCAAGCAGCGATGTGGCGACGGCTCGTCACCTGCATGAACGACGTGCTCGACCAGAAGAACCCGCTCATCGGCAGAGACCGCGAACTGGAGCGCACCATACAGGTGCTCTGCAGGCGCGACAAGAACAACCCCCTACACATCGGCGAACCGGGCGTAGGCAAGACGGCACTGGTCTATGGGCTTGCTGCACGCATCAACGAAGGCCGCGTGCCCAAACGACTCAAGGGCAGTAAAATCTATATGCTCGACCTGGGTACGATGCTCGCCGGCACACAGTACAGAGGCGACTTCGAGAAGCGCATCAAGCAGGTGATGGACGGCATTGCCGGCGAGAGCGCAAACAACATCGTCTATATCGACGAGATACACAATCTGGTCGGTGCCGGTGCCGTGGGCGAGAGCAGCATGGATGCGTCGAACATGCTCAAGCCCTACCTCGAACGTGGCGACCTCAGATTCATCGGCTCCACCACCTACGAGGAGTACAACCGCTATTTTTCACGCTCTAAAGGTCTGGTACGCCGCTTCCAGCAAATCGACATCCTCGAGCCGAGTGTCGACGAGACCATACATATCCTTAAGCAACTCCGTCCGAAGTACGAAGACTTCCACCATGTCGTCTACGAAGATGCCGCCCTCGAGTATGCCGCTGAAGCCAGTGCCAAGTTCGTAGGCGACCGCTTCCTGCCCGACAAGGCCATTGACCTGATTGACGAAGCGGGAGCGGCCCTCGAAGCCGAAGATGCTACAGTCAAGGTGGCCGGCAAGGAACTCGTGGCCGACATCCTGTCGAAGACCTGCAAGGTGGAGGCCCTCTCCGCCAAAGCCGACGACAACGAGCGGCTGCAAAACCTCTCCCCTAGCCTGCTCGAAAAGATCTATGGACAAGACGAGGCCATCCGCCAGGTGGTAGAAGCCGTACAGATGTCGAAAGCCGGTCTCATCGACGACAACAAGCCCGTGGCCTCACTCCTCTTCGTCGGTCCCACCGGTGTCGGCAAGACCGAGGTGGCCCGTGTACTGGCCAGCACCCTGGGCATCGAACTCGTGCGTTTCGACATGAGTGAATACACGGAGCGCCACACCGTAGCCAAACTCATCGGCTCGCCTGCCGGATACGTAGGCTACGAGGACGGCGGACTGCTCACCGATGCCATCCGCAAGACCCCGCATTGTGTACTCTTGCTCGACGAGATCGAGAAGGCCCACTCAGACATCTACAATATTCTGCTGCAGGTGATGGACTACGCCCGTCTGACCGACAACAAGGGGCGCAAGGCCGACTTCCGCAATGTCATACTCATCATGACCAGCAATGCCGGCGCACAATATGCCGCCCAGGCCAGCATCGGCTTCCAGGGCAATGTCAGCCGCGGAGAGGCCATGCTGCACCAGGTTAAGAAGACGTTCAAGCCCGAATTCCTCAACCGTCTGAGCGGTACCGTCGTCTTCAACGATATAGACCGCACGATGGCCACACGCATCCTCCGCAAGAAACTCTCCGAACTGCAGCAGCGGCTGACCGCCCGGCAGGTCACACTCACGCTCACCGACCAGGCCTTTGACCATCTGCTCACCGAAGGATTCAACCGCCACTATGGTGCCCGCGAGATGGACCGCGTCATCGCCCAGCGCCTCAAGCCACTGCTCACCAACGAAATTCTCTTCGGTTCGCTTAGGCAAGGCGGCGAGGCCCGCATCGACCTGCACGACGGTCAACTGTCTATCAACCATTAATAATCTGCTGCTCGTGGTTTTCCTGCTCGACAACGAACTATGGTTCCCCGACCCCCGCCTGGCCGACGACGACGGATGTCTGGCCATCGGTGGCGACCTCAGTGTCGACCGCCTGCTGCTAGCCTATCAGCACGGCATCTTCCCTTGGTTCTCTTTCCGCGACAACGACAAGCCCGTCTGGTACTGCCCACATGAGCGCTTTGTCATCTTCCCCGACGATATTCACGTCTCCCACTCCATGCGTACCTTATTAAACAAAAGGCTCTATACCTTCAGTTTCAACCGCGACTTCGAGGGTGTCATCAGCAACTGCAGCCAACTACGCATCGACGAAGAGGGAGCCTGGCTGGGCAATGACATCATCGAAGCCTACACCGAACTCCACCGCCAGGGCTTTGCCGCCAGCGTCGAGGTGTGGGACAAGGACGACTGTCTGGTAGGCGGTCTCTACGGAGTCAACATCGGCCATGCTTTCTTCGGCGAGAGCATGTTCTCGCTCGTGCCGTCAGCCTCTAAACTCGCCCTCATCTATCTGGCCCAAACCATGAAGAGACTGGGAGGGTCGCTCATCGACTGCCAACTAAAAACCGCCCATCTCGAGTCGATGGGCGGCCGTTTCATCAGTTACGATGAGTATATGCGTATCATTTCTTCTTAGAAGTTACCCGCAGTGTCTTTGTGGTCTTGACAGCCGACGCTGACCCCTTGGGCTTGTAGTATTTCAAGGCCTCCGACATCCAGCCCTGGATATTCGAGATGCGGGTCTCGTCAGAGGGATGGTCGCTGAACAGACTGTTGCTGCTATTGCCCTGGGCGGCCATGCGCTGCCAGAAGGTGGTGGCAACACGGGGATCGTAGCCGGCCATGGCTGCGAAGATCAGACCCATGTGGTCGGCCTCGCTCTCCTGCTTCCTGGAGAAGCCCGATGTCCAAAGTTGACCGCCCAACGACTGGCCGAGGGCTATCAACTGTTGCGTGCCCTGACCGACGCCGGCACCTTGCATCACTGCGCCGAGGATGGCCGTGCCGTACTGGTTCTTGTACTCGTTGCTCAGACGCTCAGCCGAATGTTTCGCCACGGCGTGGGCTATCTCATGGCCAAGCACGATGGCCAGCGAGGCCTCGTCTTGGGTGACAGGCAGCAAGCCCTCATAGACCACGATTTTGCCGCCCGGCATACACCAGGCATTCACCTGCTTGTCTTGCACCAGGTTGAACTCCCAGGCATAGTTCTGCACCTCGCTGCCCATGCCGTTGGCATTCAGATAACTGACCACGGCATTGGCCAGGTTCTGACCCACCCGCTTCACCATAGCGGTATTGGTGGCGTTGACCGAGGCCTTGGCCGTCTGCATATACTGGCGGTATTGCTGGTTTGACAGGCTCAGCACGTCGCCATCGCTGACCAGCAGATTCTGTTTGCGCCCTGTAATGGGCACTGTCGATGTGGTGCCGCAGCCCACCAACACGGCTGCCACTAGCGACATCACTAATAGTTTTATTGATTTCATGACTATATGGTTTTTTATAATAATGATGCAAAGTTACACATTATTTCCGAAACTACGCCACAAAAAAGCACAAAAAAATGTGAGGAGCCTCAACAGGAAGCCCCTCACCGGTAAAATTACTAAAAACTCCTATCTCTGTTCTTACTTCAAACCGCGGTTCGAAAGCGTCACATTCAGCAGCAGCAGGTACTTCTTGTACTGCTTGTCGTCCAGCACGTAGTGCATGTAGCGGATGTCCTTCTTCACGGCCTTGTCGACCATGTCGGCACGATCTTCTTCCTTGGCATATGCTGCAAGCATCATCTCGTCGCAGAAGGCACTGTGAATGTCCTGCACCACTTCCATCTGATCGTTGGTCAGACCCAGCGTGACGGCCAGTTTACGCATATTGACTGTCATGTCGTAGGTCTCTGCCTGAGCCACTGCACTGTTGTTCTCGTTCTCTGCAAACGACATCGATGTCATTGCGAACATGGCTACAACCATCAAAACAATCTTTTTCATACTCTTTTTCCTTTCTTTTCTTTACTCGGGACCTTCCGGTGTTTGTGTTCTTTGTTATCCTTTTTTAATTTTTATCCTGTTTACTGTTCAGGCCCCTACCTTATTAATATGTTATCCTTTGTCGCCAGGATTTTGTTCCTTTTGACGATGCAAAGGTACGACTATTTTATGAACCGACAATGGATTTTTGTAGATTGTGTGCGAAAACAGGCCGTTTTGTTGACCAAAATCAAAGAATCGCCCTTTTTGTGAATTCTTATCTTTCCTTAGTTAAAAATAAATCTAATTACATTTTGTATTGCCCTGACTTTTCGTTGCCACCTCCATGAAAATCCATGCATCTTTTATTCCAAATTTCAAATTTTATGCAGAAAAACTTGAT
>DETM01000064.1:11167-53803 GCA_002361655.1 Prevotella sp. UBA3288
AAAAGTTGTATCTTTGCAACGTGTTTCCTTGGAGGCACAAATCTTTTTATTGCTCAATCTCTCACACGAACTTGCACCTCGAACGAGACATTACGAGCAACACCAAATACACATTGGAACTGCGCACCATAGCGCAGTCTCCAAACATAAACATAGTGTATTTGGGGCAGTGCAAGGCTCGTGTGAGAGTATGGACGGGGCCTGCGCTTTCTTTAGCCCATACTGACAGCGCATCCCCAATCGAGCCTTGAAGAAGTTAAAAAACGAAGGTATGTAATAATAAACCATAAACATAGCCCACCCGACCGTTATGACACATAAACGCAAATTCTCCCTCCTCGTGCTTATTGTAGCACTCTCCGGCCCGCTATTGTTCTCATGCCAGCACGGGACAGGCAGCAAGGCCATCTCGTCAGGCAGTTCCGTCGACTGGAACGACTCCTGCTTTGCACTCCTGAAGCAGGCTCTCACCTATTACAATAATAATGAAACCGACTCGCTTGAACAATATGCGGCATGGAGTATGAAGGTGTGTGCCGAGCACAACCAGCGACAATGGTATTACAACATTTGGGCAGTACTGGCAGAGGCCTATGTCTGGGACAACCAGTTTGACAAGGCTACAGACGAAGCCTGCCGCATGCAGGAGGAAGCCGAGAAGCACAAGGAAGGCTTCGGACTGTTTCTGGCATATAAGACGCTTGGTATAGGCTATGCCCATGCTGATAACGGCAAAGAGGCAGAGGCGTATCTGAAGAAAGCCATTGACCTCTTCCCGGAAGGAACTACACCCGCCGAACTATTCTACTGCTATCATTCACTCTGCCAGGAACAACTGAAGATGAAACGCTATACGGCTGTGGACAGTACGCTGAGGGTGTGGCTGACAGCAGTGAATCGCTATCCCGTCATTGTTGGCGATTCGGATGCTACAGTTCATGCCAATTTCCATTTCTCCTACCATTCGGCTCATGCCGACTATCTGTTGGCCACAGGCAACTATCAACAGGCAAAAATGGCCATCGACTCGGCTGCCTACCATGAGAACATTGCTGGCAACAATGACCTGAACCTTATCACCATCGCGCAGCAGCGCACTCAACTGGCGAGTAAACAGGGACATATCGATGAAGCCCTACGGCATAGCACCCGTTTGCTGGAATTGGCCAGAAAGAATACAGATAGCAGCAATCTGACTGTAGCCCTTGAGGAGCATGCCAATGTACTGGAGGAAGCAGGTCATTTTGAGGAGGCTTTGAAAATTTATCACCAGCTCGATGAGTTGAAAGACTCACTCTCGGCCATCGACCAACACGACCAGTTGAACCATCTGAACAAAAAGTATGCCGTCAGCGAATTGCAGGCAGCCAACGCTCAACTCGAACAGCGGTCACGCTTCACTACTGGAAGCATCGCCATGATTATGGGGATCGGTGCTATTCTCATTTTTCTGGTGTATAACAGCCGCTGGAGCCGACAGTTGGAAATCAAGAACCAACAGTTGCAGCGCGAGCGCAACGTGGTGGTGGCGCAGAACAAGCAACTCGTCATTGAGCGAGACCATGCCGAAGCAGCATCCAGGGCAAAGACAGCGTTCATCCAGAGTATGACACACGAGATACGCACTCCTCTTAATCACATCAGCGGTTTTACGCAGGTACTCGCCATGCCCGACATGGAACTGCCCGCTGCCGAACGGCTTGAAATAAGCCAGCGCATTCAGGAGGGCACGCACCATCTGACCAACATCCTCGACGATCTCATCCAGATTTCCGACTTGGAGAGCAGCACCGACCTGCCACCGGCAGAGAACTATTATCCTGCCCTCATCGTGGCACAGGCCCTAGAAGTTGTCCGCCCGTCGGTGGCGGCTGATGTGGCACTCAAAAGCCATTGCCTGGTGCCTGACGATATGCAGGTCAGTACCCACCCACACCTGATACAGACCGTCCTTACCCGTTTGCTCGACAATGCCGCTAAGTTCACTCATCTTGGCAGCATCACACTCTCGCTGAAACAAGAAGGCGACCGCCTCCATTTCTCCGTTGCCGACACGGGGCCGGGCATCCCTGCCGACAAGCGCGACTTCATCTTCGAACGCTTTGCCAAGCTCGACAGCTTTGCACAGGGCACTGGTCTCGGCCTCTCTGTTGCCCGGATGATAGCCGAACGCCTTGGCGGCACACTTACACTTGATTCAGATTACACTGGCGGTTCCAAGTTCGACCTCATCATCCCTGTATCATTCAAATCGTAAATAGTAAATGAAAAATAGGCTTTTATCCCTCGTAGGCTTTTCGCCACTGCGCGACAACCTCAAGACAGAAGTGCTGGCAGGTCTTACCACCTTTGCCACCATGTCATATATCCTGGCACTGCTGCCTGCCATGTTTGCACCAATGGCCGAAGTCGGCTTTCCCGTCGGCACCATGTTCACCGCCACTGCCCTTGCCACCATCGTCGGTACACTGCTCATGGCCTTTTTGGCACGTAAACCTTTTGGCCAGGCACCAGGTCTTTCACTCAATGTGTTCTTCATCGAGACCGTCTGCCTCTCGATGGGCTATTCGTGGCAGTTTGCCCTCACCGCCGTACTCATCGAGGGTATCCTATTTGTCCTGCTCTGTATGAGCAACATGCGAAAAATCATCTTCGACATGGTACCTGCCTCGCTGAAGTATGCCATCGCCGCCGGCATCGGTTTCTTTATCGCTATGATAGGTATGAAGAACAGCGGTCTGCTCGACACAGGAACTATTTTCAATCATATCAACACCTTGACCAGTAACTCCACGCTGCTCTTCCTGTTGGGCTTGGTGCTCACGGGAGCATTTGCTATCATACGGCTGCGGGGAGGGCTTTTGCTCAGCATCATTATCGTCACGCTGGCAGGCATTCCCCTGGGCGTAACCACACTGCCCGACAGTATGTTCTCGCTACCCGACACACCAGCCCCACTGTTCTGCCAGTTCTCATGGGCCGACCTTCTCTCGCCCGACCTTTGGGTCTGCGTGCTGACGATGCTCTTCTTCGACATCTTCGACAGTCTTGGCACCATTATGGGTATCATGGCTACCTCAGGCAGTATCCGTAAGAACGGGCGTATACCCCACATGCAGCGCGTCATGCTCAGCGATGCCCTGGGCACCGTTGGCGGAGCCTGCCTGGGGTGCAGCACCGTAACCACCTATGTGGAAAGTGCCACCGGTGTGGCTGAGGGTGGGCGCACGGGACTCACAGCCCTTGTCATAGCACTCTGTTTCGCCTTGAGCCTGTTCTTCGCCCCGCTATTCTTGGCCATTCCTGCCGTTGCAACAGCCCCCGTGCTGGTGGTGGCTGGCTTCCGTCTCTTTGGCTCCGCGCGCCACATCAGCATTTCACAGCCCAAAGAAGCCATGCCCGCCTTCCTCTGCATCCTGCTCATGCCTATCACGGGCAGCATCACCGACGGTATCCTTTTCGGACTCGCCACTTATATCTTACTTTCATTCATCGAAGACTGGACGAAACGCTTCAAAAATCCGAATCTCAAGAGTGGCACCGAAGCAGAAACTGGTTCAGACAGACCATGACACTTTCGCCCAGCGACCTCAAATTATTGTAGTTGCGTCTGAGCACTCCAGGGCTTATCCCTCTTCGCCACCGTCGCCGCTGAAGTCGGGCGTGGGTGTCGGGTCGTCGTCACCGCCGCCGTCGGGCTTTGGCGTAGGAGTCGGCGTGTCGCCGCCGCCCGTTTTTCCGCCGCTGATGTAATAGAGCTTCGCGCGGTCCTCGATGCTAAACAGAAGGCTCAACAGTTGGGATAATTCATTCGATGGCTGCAGCACGGCCGATAGGAAATCACCAATGTTCTTGTTGCCATAGTCTTGTCCCTTTCTTCAATTTTTAGTTTGACATATTGTTGTTTATCTCGATAACTCTGCACTTATAGAACGACCTTGAAGAAAGAGGCGCAGAGCACCTTTGATAAACAACAAAACAACAAGTGGCCTAACACAGCCTTCACGAGAATTGCCGAAATCGCCAATGCTCACGCCTTCTGTAGTGGAGTGTGAGCTTCTGGCCTTCTCGTTCTCGTGATTCAAAGAGTTGTGGTAGTTTCTTGTTGTCTTGAAAAACTTTAGGCTCTCTTCCTATCAAAATGTCATTCTGGCCACAAAATTACGTAAAAAAATCCCGATAATCGTTGCAGGTTATCGGGATTTTTTTACGTAATGGCTAACAAATCGCCTTTGTTTATAGTATTTCAACCCAATCGTCAGAGAAGTTTATCTGTCTCAGCGTCTCTTCCTTATCAAGTTGTGGCGGTTCTTTAATCTTGAATTTAAAAGCATTCTTTGGAATATGGGTATGAATAGAGAACTGAGAGCCACTAGGTTGCCATGTGAACACCTTCTTATCGGTCTCAATGTCAATACCAACAAGATTATCGTTCTTATTCAATTCCCATCTATAGGCATTGGGTACAAACTGACGTGTGTCCTCTTCAAATAGCGAGAATGATGTCAGGTCATTGCTTCGAATTAACACACATGTGCGGAGAGTTGTGTATTTCTCGTATGCATTAAGTACTCTTTTGTTCCAAATTTGCAAAACATAGTCACCTGTTTTCTGTGGGTCTTCGCGTGGATTTTCAAGTTTGAAAGAAAAGTCCGTTGAATTACGGCCGATGATAAGACGGATGCCAGCTTTCGTGGTATGCGGATTGTCTTTCTTAATTGTTTTCATAGACCAAGCCATCTTGCCGAGCGTTACATCAGACAACCCGAGGGGTGAATGAAGATGTTTTGCACCAATGGCATCAGCAAAAACATCACCCCAGTCATTTCCAGACAAGTCGCTTCGGCCAACACACTTGAGATAAACAAAATGTCTGCCAATCCTCCTAATGACATCTTCGGGGAAATCATTAATCGGGTAAAGCTCGTTTGTTATAGAGCTTTTAGAGTCTCTTAATCTTGGTTCTTTCATAAGGACAACGTAACATTAGAGTATTTCCACCCAATCATCAGAGAAGTTTATCTGCCTTAATGTTTCTTCCACATCAAGTTTCGGTGGTTGCTTGATTTTGAATTTTACGACATTGGCAGGGAACTGTGTGTGGATTGTAAACTGTGATCCGTGTGGCTGCCAGGTAAAACACTTCTCACCACTCTCGATGCTGAATCCTTCGAGGTTGCCGTTCTTGTTTTCTTCCCAACGATAATTGCTTGCCACGAATCTGTGGTTTTCTTCTTCAAACAATGAGAATGTCAGCAAGTCCTCGCTGCGCACGAGGATGGAAGTTCGCAAGGGATTATAGTAGTCCTGAGCAATGTTTACACGCTCATTCCAGATGTTCAGCACAGCACGACCCGTAGCCTCAATGTCCTTATGTGGGTCGCTGATATTATAGGAGTAGTCAGGAGAACATCTTCCACTAATCAGACGGATGGACAGATTTGTATTTTGAGGATTGTCTTTCTTGACAGTCTTCATTGACCATGCCATCTTTTCATAAACCACATCAGCGATACCCACTGGTGATTGCAAGTGTTCGCCTCCGATAGCCTCGGCAAAAACATTGCCCCAATCATCGCCCGTCAAGTCCTTGTAGCCCACACAGAGCATGTAAACGAACTTGCGGCCTATCTTCTTGATGATTTCTTGGGGTATCTCATTCAGTGGATAAGGCTCACGTGTTAGCAGCCTTTTGGAGTCTCTTAGTTTCGGATGTTCCATATTCTGATTTGCTTTTTATTATTTCGTTTATCTTGTTTGCTACCATACGTATCATTGGTACTGCGACACTGTTTCCTGTTTGGCGACGGATGTCCTGATGCGAAACAACAATCTTGTATTTCTCGGGGAAGCCTTGGAGACGAAGTAGTTCGCGCGACGTCGGTCGGCGTACACCATTCACAAGCAGATAATTGTAGGATGCCCCCGTTCGAAGTGCGCAAGAGTAGTCGAGCACGCTGATATTTCCTGCTTTGTTCTCATGCCATATCGAGGGGTAGAAGATTTTCTTTCCTTCGGTCTTTTCTCTCCTCCTTGCTATAATGTGTTCTGAAGCGAATAGCGAAGGATCAACGTTGTCGTCGGGTTCAAGGATGTCGGCAAGACTATGCGGCGTATGTGGTATGTCGAAGGTGAATTTATCGCAGTCTGACTTGTCCTTGAAACCGACTATAATGACACGCTCACGCTTTTGCGGCAGTCCGAAGTCAAGTGCATTTAGCACCTGCCACTTAACATGATAGCCAAGAGCATCGAGATGTTCAAGAATCACCTTGAATGTGCGACCGCCATCATGACCCACTAACTGCTTGACATTCTCTAACAGGATGTAGGGTGTTTCGTGATGTTTCAAGATACGTTCGATTTCAAAGAACATCGTACCGCGAGTATCTGCAAAGCCTTGCATCTTGCCCATGATGCTGAATGCCTGACAAGGGAAGCCTGCCAGCAGCACGTCGTGCTTGGGGATCTTCTGAGCGGGAATCTTCGTGATGTCGCCAAAAGGAACAGTACCGAAGTTAGCGAAATAGGTCTGACAAGCTTTCGCGTCCCACTCGCTACTGAATACACAGTGATAGCCCATCTCGTCGAATGGAATGCGGATGCCGCCAATGCCAGCGAACAAATCAATGAAAGTATGCTCGTAATTCTTTGGACTTGGAAAAGGCACCTCGTAAAACTCACGGAACAAATCAAACTCCAGCGGACTTTCGGCAGCGAATGCAATATCCTCGTCAGTATAATCCTGTAAGCGGTTTTTATGCTCCAAGAACTCGCGGATAAGTGCCATCATTTCATTGCGCCGCTCCTGCACCTCTTGATGAGTTCCCTCAAAATCGGTATTGTGCAGATAGTGACTGAGTGTCGCTATCTGGTTCTCGTATGATGTCTCGCCGTAAATCCTTGTGCCGTCCTCGGTTATCTCCTCGGGGAAAGCTTCAAGTTTCAGGTCGTTCACGTTCTTCTTTGCCATATTTGTTTTCGATTTCGGCGACAAAGTTACTCATTTTTTGTGAGAAAGCTTTCCTTATGTGAAAAAAAAAGTGGCAGGAAGTGGCTCAATGTTGCTCAAAACCCCTTGCTCTGCCGAGGGCTGGGGCTGTCCTCTGAAGAATCGAGGTGACAGGTATATTGATACAGAATGAGACAAACTAAAGCGGGAAGCCGCGCCGACATCCGTCGGTCTCGGCTTCCCGATCTCATGTTTCGCTACATTACTATAAATTACAAGACTTCTATTTCCTTCACCTTCAAGCCTGTAGCCTCGGCAATCTGTTTGATGGTCATCACATTCATGGCTTTCAGTTTTCGGGCAGTGTCAAGTTTTGCATCCTTGACACCTTTCCTATAACGAATTTCCGCCTCGTCCACAAAGGCTTCAAGCACCTCGTTTGGAGGCTTCAAACTCCCCGTTTGGAGGCTTCAAACACCTCGTTTGGAGGCTTCAAACCAGTAGTCGGCGAGGTCTATCTTTTTCCATTTGTTCACTTTGGTTCCATGGGGGGAGTTGATGCCCCCTCTATGACATATACCCCCTGTAAGGGGGTTAATGTCTAAGAGGGAAGGCATCAGAAGGGGGGTGCCAGCCTGGCTGAGCGCCCCCTCTATGGGATCGTTTCTGTCCATTGCTCTTTGCTTTTGTCATGTTCATACTTTGATGTTTGTTCACTCGTTGTCTAGACAAGAGCAAAGATACGAAAAAAAGAGAGATGTATGAAACTTCGTCATACACCTCTACGCAAAATTCTAACGGTTCTAACAGTCTATGACAGAGTCTGTGCCTTTTCCCGCCATCTCTTAATTCCTCGTTTTTCCCCGTATTGCCTTTATTTTACGATAGTTCTGCGTTAATCTTCGAAAATTGCTTCTTTGTTACAACCTTTTTTCGTAATTTTGTACCCAAATTAAATATCAGACATGACAATGGACAATAAAGAAAGTAAGTACATCAGCGTTAGTTACCAACTATTCACTATCGATGCCAATGGCGAAAAACATCTGGAGGAACAGACCGAGCAGGGGCGGCCATTCCGCTTTATCACAGGTTTCGGTTTCGCCCACGATGCCTTCGAACAACAATTAACAGGCCTGGAGCCGGGTGTCAAGTTCGACTTCACCCTTCAGCCGTCAGAGGCCTTTGGCGAATACTATGAGGAAGGTGTGCATAAGATGCCACGCGAAGACTTCGTTGTCGACGGCAAGTTTGACACCACCCACATCTATCCCGGTGCCATCATCACCCTGATGGGCAAAGACGACAAGCGGCTGATGGCGCGTGTGACGAAAATAGAAGACGACGGCGTGACACTCGATGCCAATCATCCGCTGGCAGGCAAGAGCCTACAGTTCTGTGGCGTGGTGCTGGAGAACCGTCCCGCCACCAACGAGGAAATCCAGACCCTGCTGAACCACATGAGCCATGAGTGCGGCGGCTGCGGTGGCTGCGGCGATGAAGGTTGTGAGGGTGGCTGCGAGGGTGGCTGCGGGCACTGCCATTAAAATGGGTCACTGCCATTTAAATATAAAAAAAGTAAATAACGGAGAATTGAGAGTATGGGAAATACATTCGGACAACAGTTCACGCTGACCACCTTCGGTGAGAGCCATGGTGCAGCCATCGGCGGCGTCGTCGACGGCATGCCTGCGGGCATTGAGATAGACATGGACTTCATCCAGAGCGAACTGAACCGGCGGCGCCCCGGACAGAGCAAACTGACCACGTCGCGACAAGAACCGGATCAGGTGGAACTGCTCAGCGGAGTCTTCGAAGGCCGGTCTACCGGCTGTCCCATCGGTTTCATCGTGCGCAACCAGAACCAGCACTCGCAGGACTATGAGAACCTGCGCCCACTGTTTCGTCCCTCTCATGCCGACTTTACATATGATTATAAATATGGTACGCGCGACCATCGTGGTGGCGGTCGCTCGTCGGCACGCATCACCATCAGCCGTGTCGTGGCCGGTGCACTGGCAAAACTGGTACTACGCCAACAGGGCATCACCATTCAGGCCTACACCTCACAGGTAGGCACCATCGCCCTGGAACGCGACTATCACCTTTATGACCTAAGTCAGACGGAGACCAACGCTGTGCGCTGTCCCGATGCCGAGAAGGCCGCCCAGATGGCTTCACTCATCGAACAGGTCAAGTCCGAAGGCGACACCATCGGCGGAGTGATTACCTGCGTGGTCAAAGGGTGTCCCCCGGGCCTAGGCGAACCGGAATTTAGCAAACTCCATGCCCTGCTGGGCAGTGCCATGCTGAGCATCAACGCTGTGAAAGGCTTCGAATACGGCGAAGGCTTTGCCGGCGTCAGCCAACGCGGCTCACAGCAGAACGACATCTTCCGTCCTTCGGCAGACCCCTCACTTCCCATCACGACAGCCACTAACCATAGTGGAGGCATCCAAGGCGGCATCTCCAATGGCCAGGACATATACTTCCGTGTAGCCTTCAAACCGGTGGCCACCCTACTGAAAGAACAACTGACGGTCGACAAAGAAGGCCATGCCACCACATTTATCGCCCACGGTCGTCACGACCCCTGCGTCCTTCCACGTGCCGTTCCTGTGGTCGAAGCCATGGCCGCCATAGTGATTTTAGACAGCCTTTTGTGCTCTAAAACATATAAAATATAAAAAATATTCGCTAAAGATACAAAAAAAATTCAATAATTCCTTGGACGTTTTGATTATTTTTCGTATCTTTGCAACCGCTATCAAGGGTTTGTGAAAATCCTGATATGCTTTAGTTAAGTCTAGTTTAGTTTTTGTGTTGGTTGAGGGCTGCTGGTTGGCAGCCCTCAAATTTTTCTCACTTTTTCTTTTCAGAACAAGAAAATCGACGGCACATCACATCAGTTGTTAAAACCCTATTTTCGTTCTCTGACGGGGAACCTCAATTGGTGAGATGTCTTCAGGAGTAAGTATCAACAGATCCTTTTTGTCCTTAGGCTGCTGATTGATACATCGTGTTGCGTGCTGGATATAGATACGCTCCAGTTGGTTGGCAACGAAGCGGGCGTTTCCCCATGTCTCTGAATTACGTACCTTGTAAGCCTGTGTCAACATGTCACTATACTTTTCCCATGCCGTAGCAGTGAATTGGTAGCCGTAGTCCTGGATGCGACGTTGAGTGATGTCCAATAGTTCGTCAACGGTAAAGTCTGCGAACTCAAATCTGTTTGGAAAGCGCGACAGTAATCCGGGATTGGAGTCTAAGAGTTTCATCATCGGCTCTTTGTAACCACAAAGCACTACGGCAATGTCGCGTTGTGTCTCGTCGGCAAGGATATTCATCAGCAGTTGGATGACTAGTTTGCCGGGGTCGTTGTCGTTTTTGCCGTTCAGAAGGTAGGCTTCGTCAATCATGAGGACACCGCCTTTTGCCATATTCACAACTTGTCGGACGGAACGCTCCTCGTCACCCCAAAGGGTTCCGATAAAGGTTCCTCGGTCGCATATCACGACGTGACCTTTTGACAGTGCACCTGCCTGATGCAGCAGCGAACCGAAAATTTTACAGACAGTAGTCTTTCCGGTACCAGGGTGTCCGAGGAAGACACTATGCAAGGATACCTCGTGCTGCTTACTGTTGGGAAACAACTCATGCATCATCTTGTTATAGTGGGTCAAAGCCACCATCTCATCCATGCGTCGCTTGATGTCGGAACACCCTACCAGCGTGTCTAACAACTCACTCGGATTGTCGGTAGGGCGCAGTATTTTTACTTTTACGCTCAGTGTCTGGTTTTGCTCTATCTCGTCGTCGTGAAACAGATTGTTGTTCGTAGCCTCGTCATTGGCGGAAACAGATGCGTCATCCTCTTTCTCCTCATTACTGGCATCCTCGTTGTCGGGTAGGATGTCATCTTCGGCGGGTAGCAATTCCATGTCCCCGTTAATGAATTCGTCCAGTAGTCGGTCTATCTCGTTCTCCTCTTCCATAAAGTACTTCCGTTCTACTGGCTTGCCGTCCATGTCTATTTTGTCATCCAGCGTACTATCAAGAGCAATGCGACAAATAGTACAGCCATCGAGTTTGATGTCTGAATTGACTGAGGCCCTTCGGTGTTTCAGGTCTTTAAAGCCGTCGAACACCTTGATATGGTTCTTTTCCCACATCTCTTCCAAGTCCTCTGCATTCGTGATGGTAGCCTCTGTCAGTAGCACGCCATAGACATGGAGGTCATAGCGGCACTGGTTCAGTCTTTTTTCCATGATCTTCATCGTTTCATTCAGTTTCCACACCATACTATCGCGTGGGTCGCAGCCACTACAGAACACGATAGGTTCCATACCTTCCGACTCCGCGTATGTCGGCTGCTCATGGCGCTTGTAACTGTCCAGACACACTACAACCACATTCTCATTGTTGGCATAGACGTACACGTCCTTTCCCGTGAGGTAAGGCTCTACTCCAATCTTTGATTCTGAGTAAACGGCATAGTTTACTGCCATCGCCTCCATATGTTTCCAAATGGAAAACCTGTCTTGTCTCCTAAAATCCTTAATCAGTCTATTTGATTTCAACATAATTCTTCACAAATAATAATAAACGAATAACACAATATTGTAAAACATCCCCTCTTCAGAGGGGGTACAAGAATAAAACAGACATAGTGCCAAAGCACCTGCCTGTGGTATCTATAGAGCCGTCTTTAAAGAAGACACTCTATCACAACTTCTGGCAAATTGTAGCAATCTGTCAAAGAACTCTTGCAAACGACAAGGTACAATCTTCCCGTCGATTCACGGACATGGTATCAACTTTGTCACTGAACCGCTCGACATCGGACTGATTTCTTCGTCATTTCGTTCATTCTTTTTGCTACAATTTGTTTATTTTGTGATAGAATTATGATTATCGGCTGCAAAATTAAACGATTCTTTCGATTCCGCCAAATGTTTTCGCCTATTTTTCAGAAATATTTTTTGTGGTAAGCCGCCGGAACGCCTCCTAACGCGCATTTATTTTGTATTTTTCATACCGCTCACAGATTAACTCAACATAGTTGGCGGTCTCGGTACCACGTACATACCCCCATTTCACAAGAGGGTCCTGATAGTAGCGCGGTTCGCTAAGGCGAAGGATATACATCCGCACATCGCGCCAGGAATGAGGGTCTCGACCGTCATGCTCCGCCAGCCGCATGGCATCGCGCAGATGGTTCAGTCCGCAGTTGTAGGCCGCCATCGTCAGGTTCTGGCGCTCCGACCGGTCGCTAACAGCCCTAAGTTGCCCTTCCAGTTCTTTCAGATAGCGCGTGCCGGCCTCAATGTTAGCCTCCGGGTCGTTGAGTTTCTGACGCGGAAGCCCCAGATGATCAGCCGTTTCTGGCATGATTTGCATGAGTCCCTGTGCTCCTGCAAAGGAGCGCGCCAAGGGGTCGAAGGTCGATTCTTGATAGCACAGGGCGGCAATGAGCCGCCAGTCCCACCCTATCAGCCGTGCATAGCGTTTGAAGAGACCGTCATAGCGCGAGATGACGCCCTTCGACATCATGGGGGCGAAGACCTTTCTTGCAACACGTCTGTAAGTTAGCCACTCATGTTCTACATTTCTTGTCTCTGCCAGCATCGACGGCTCGTACCAGTCGGCAAGTGCCTGAGCCAGCATAGGCTTTCCCTTGCCCACGGCCCAGCCCGTCTGCATCGTGTCAGCATCCAGTCTGATAAAGGCCAGGTCAGCATCGTCGGCTGCCATCCGACTCAGCAGTTCCGACGTGTCACGACACACCTCTACACGCAGTTTCACACCCAGTGTGCCAGCAAACCGTTCCGCCAACAGATACTGAACACCCAGATGGCGACCGCCGAAATCATAATAGGTGTCTGGACCCGAGAGCGTCAGTCCTATCAGTTCACCCGCCTGCTGGATGTCTGTCAGGTCGAAAACACCCGTGTCTTCTGTCGCTTGGCCCCAAGGTACTGGTGTCTCCTTATGCCTGTAGCACGAAACAAGGAGGAGCACAGATAGAATAATTATGCCAAATCGTTTCAATTTCGTCACTTTTTCGGTGCAAAATTACGTAATTTATTGCATATTCGGAAAAAAAAACGTAATTTTGCATCGATTTTCAAGATAATTAGACTTATGCTTAGAATTGCAGTACAATCAAAAGGTCGTTTGTTCGACGATACCATGCAACTGCTCAATGAGGCAGACATCAAAGTAAGCGCAACGAAACGAACGCTGCTGGTAGAGGCCAAGAACTTCCCTCTGGAGGTACTCTATCTGCGCGATGACGATATCCCGCAGAGTGTGGCTACCGGCGTGGCCGATATCGGTGTTGTGGGTGAAAACGAATACGTGGAGCGTGGTGCCGAGGCCGATATTGTGTCGCGTCTGGGCTTCAGCCGCTGCCGGCTGTCGCTGGCCATCCCCAAAGAGATAGACTATCACGGTTTGGCATGGTTCAATGGTAAGACCATCGCCACGTCGTATCCGGTCATCCTGAAGAAATTCCTGGCCGACAAGGGTATTTTGGCAGAGATACACGTCATCACCGGCAGTGTAGAGATAAGCCCGGGCATCGGTCTAGCAGACGCTATCTTCGATATCGTCAGTAGCGGTTCGACACTCGTCAGCAACAATCTACGCGAAGTGGAGGTGGTCATGCAGAGCGAGGCGCTGCTCATCGGCCATCCGGACATGAGCCAGGAGAAGCGCGACCTGCTCAACCAGTTGCTGTTCCGTTTTGAGGCCGTTCGCGAGGCCGAGGACAAGAAATATGTGCGGATGAATGTTCCCAAGGCCCGTCTGCAAGAGATTATCAATGTTCTGCCTGGTCTGAAGAGCCCGACCATCATCCCCTTGGCCGACGACGAGTGGTGCTCCGTACACACGGTGCTCGACCAGAAGCGCTTCTGGGAGATTATCGGACAACTGAAGGAACTAGGTGCCCAGGGCATTCTGGTCACTCCCATCGAAAAAATGATTCTATGAAGATTATCAGATATCCAAGCAAAGAGCAGTGGGCTGAAATCTGTCAACGCCCACATCTCGACGTCACACAGTTGCAGCATACAGTCAGCACCGTACTGTCCGACATCCGCAAGCGTGGCGACCAGGCCGTCATCGACTACGAGAGCCGCTTCGACCACTGTACACTGACCTCGCTGACAGTCAGCGAACAGGAGATCGACGAGGCAGAACGGAAGGTAAACGACAATCTGAAAGCGGCCATCGCGCTGGCTCACGACAACATATACCGCTTCCACGACTCACAGCGGTTCGAGGGACAGCATGTGGAGACCCGTCCGGGCGTGGTGTGCTGGCAGAAGAGTGTAGCCATCGAGAAAGTGGGCCTCTACATCCCCGGCGGCACAGCGCCGCTCTTCTCGACGGTGCTCATGCTAGCCACACCGGCCAAGATTGCCGGATGCCGCGAGATTGTGCTCTGCACACCACCCAACAGCGAAGGCAAAGTCCATCCCGCAATTCTAGTGGCGGCACGCATCGCCGGCGTTAGTCGTATCTTCAAGGCGGGAGGCGTACAGGCCATCGGCGCCCTGGCCTACGGCACAGAGTCAGTGCCCAAAGTCTACAAGATTTTCGGCCCCGGCAACCAGTATGTGATGGCGGCCAAACAACAAGTGGCTATCGGCGATGTGGCTATCGACATGCCTGCCGGGCCAAGCGAGGTGTGCGTACTGGCCGACGAGACGGCCAATGCGGCTTTCGTGGCCGCCGACCTGCTCTCACAGGCCGAGCACGGTATCGACTCGCAGGTGATGCTGGTCACCACATCTGAACAGATACTAAGCGAGGTGCAGCGAGAGGTAGAACGTCAGTTGGCCGTTTTGCCACGCAAGGACATCGCCGCACGCGCACTGGACAATAGCCGGCTGGTGCTTGTCGCATCGGCCGATGAGATGATGGCCCTGTCGAACACTTATGCGCCCGAACATCTTATTATACAGACGAAGAACTACGACGAGATGGCAGAACAGGTGGTCAATGCCGGAAGCGTCTTCCTCGGTCCCTACGCCTGCGAGAGTGCTGGCGACTATGCCAGCGGTACCAACCACACGCTGCCCACTCACGGTTATGCAACAGCCTACAGCGGTGTCAACCTAGACAGTTACTGCCGTAAGATTACCTTCCAGCACCTCTCTGCCGAAGGTATCCGGCACATCGGGCCGGCCGTCGAACAGATGGCTGCCGCCGAACAACTGGATGCCCACAAGAACGCAATGACCATCAGAATACAATCGTTATGAAGTCACTGAAAGAACTGACACGTCCGAATATCTGGAACCTGGCTCCCTACTCTTGTGCACGCAACGAGTTCTCGGGCACCACAGCAAGCGTGTTTCTCGATGCCAACGAAAATCCTTTTGGCGAGGGGCTCAACCGCTATCCAGACCCCCTGCAGGTAGAACTGAAGGAGAAAATCAAACAGGTGAAAGGCATACCTGCCGAATACACCTTCGTGGGCAACGGCAGCGACGAGGCCATCGACTTGATGTATCGATGCTTCTGCGAACCTAGGGTTGACAACGTGGTGGCCATCGAGCCCACCTACGGCATGTACAAGGTGTGTGCCGACGTCAACGATGTGGTCTACCGGCCAGTGCTGCTCGACGATCACTACCAGATGAGTGCCGACCGCGTACTGGCAGCCTGCGACGACCACACCAAACTGATCTGGATATGCAGCCCCAACAACCCCACGGGCAACGACATCGACCGCGAAGAGGTACTGAAAGTCATCGACGGCTTTCAGGGCATCGTCATTGTCGACGAGGCCTATAGCGACTTCTCGCGCCAGCGCCCGCTGCGCTTCGAACTGCCACGCCACCCCAATCTCGTCGTGCTCAACACGCTGAGTAAAGCATGGGCATCGGCCGCCATCCGGCTGGGAATGGCCTTCGCCGCACCCGATATCATCAATATACTCAACAAGGTGAAATATCCATACAATATCAACCTGCTCTCGCAGCAACAAGCCGTCAAGGTGCTCAGCGACCCCTTTGAGGTGGACCGGTGGATACAAATCATACTACAGGAGCGCACACGCACCATCGAAGCCTTCGCACAACTGGACATCTGCCAGCAGGTGTTCCCATCAGATGCCAACTTCTTTCTCGCCAGAGTCAACGACGCTCAAGGCATCTACGACTATCTGGTCAAAAAGGGCATCATCGTCAGAAACCGCACTCGCGTGCAACTCTGCCACAACTGTCTGCGTATCACCATCGGTACACGCAACGAAAACAACGACCTCATCGGAGCACTACGCACATACGGCAAGTAGGCGGCAGAGTACATATATTTATTTTTTTGGCACGCCTTTTGCTCTTATACTTTCGTAAACGTAACAATAGAAAGGAAGCGAATGACAAGTCAATTTTCACCCAAGGTGTCTGAGATATTGGCCTTCTCGCGCGAGGAGGCGCAGCGCCTTTCGTCGACATCGGTAGGCCCGGAGCATCTGCTGCTGGGACTGCTGCGCACCAACGAAGGTCCCGTGTGGAACGTGTTCAACAGACTACAAATCAACACTACACAAATAAAACAACAATTGGAACAACTCGTGCGAGAGCCCATGAACTTCTATACACCGCTCAACTCGCAGGAACTGGTCCTCAACGAGAAAGCCTCGAACATACTTAAACTGGCTGTCCTAGAGGCGCGTCTGCAGCACATGCAAAAAGTCAACGAGGAGCATCTACTGCTGGCCATTCTGCACGACCAAGGAGACAACAAAGCCAAGGACGTGCTAGAAGACTGCCAGATGAACTACGACGACGTGCTGAGCCTGCTGAAAGCGGGTAACACCCCGAAAGATGCCATCCAACTGCCCGAAGAAGACGAGGAAGAAGAAGGCGGACAAGCCACCACCAACACGCAGACACCCCAGAACGGCAAGATAAAATCGAAGTCGAAAACGCCCGTGCTCGACAATTTCTCGACCGATCTGACCCAGGCGGCCAAAGATGGCATACTCGATCCTTGCGTGGGTCGTGAGCACGAAATCCAGCGTGTCATCGAGATTCTCGGGCGTCGTAAGAAGAACAACCCCATCCTCATCGGCGAACCGGGCGTAGGAAAGAGTGCCATCGTCGAAGGTCTGGCGCAGATGATTGCACAGCGTAAGTGCTCGCCGATGTTCTTCAACAAGCGCATCGTAAGCCTTGACATGACGGGCATCGTAGCCGGCACGAAGTATCGCGGACAGTTCGAGGAGCGCATTAAGGCACTGCTGAAAGAGATAGAGCAGAATCCCGACATCATCGTGTTCATCGACGAAATACACACCATGATTGGAGCCGGATCGACACCTGGTTCGATGGATGCTGCCAACATCATGAAACCAGCACTTGCACGAGGCGCCATGCAGTGCATCGGCGCAACAACACTCGACGAATATCGCAATTCCATCGAAAAAGACGGCGCGCTGGAACGTCGTTTCCAGAAAGTGCTGGTGGAACCGACATCGGCCGACCAGACACTGCAGATACTGCACAACATCAAAGAACGCTATGAGGCGCACCACCACGTGGAATACACCGACGAGGCCCTGTTGGCATGTGTCAAATTGACAGAACGCTATGTCACCGACCGGGCACAGCCGGACAAGGCAATCGATGCACTCGACGAAACGGGATCCAGAGTCCACCTGCGTGCAGCCCACATACCGCCAGAGGTCGATGAAATAGAAAAACAACTGGAAGTGGTCAAAGAGAAGAAGAACCGGGCCGTCGCCAATCAGAACTACGAACTGGCTGCCAGTTATCGTGACAATCAGACACAACTAGAGAAGCAATTGTCAGAGGTGCAATCCCGATGGATTTCGGGCAACTCTGACGAACGTCAGACAGTGACCGACGCAGAGGTCGGCGACGTGGTGAGCATGATGAGCGGTGTGCCCGTACAGCGCATGGCCGAAAGTGAAGGAGCCCGGCTGAAAAGCATGGGTGCCACGCTGAAAGCCAGCGTCATCGCACAAGATGCCGCCATCGACAAGATAGTGAAGGCCATACAGCGCAACCGCGTAGGACTAAAAGACCCCAACCATCCCATCGGCGCCTTCATGTTCCTTGGGCCTACAGGCGTGGGCAAGACTTATCTGGCCAAGAGACTGGCTGAACAGATGTTTGGCTCGGCCGACGCACTGATACGTATCGACATGAGCGAATATACGGAGTCGTTCAACGTGTCGCGACTCATCGGAGCACCGCCAGGATATGTCGGCTATGAGGAGGGCGGACAACTGACAGAACGGGTGCGCCGCAAGCCCTACTCTATCGTGCTGCTCGATGAAATCGAGAAGGCTCACGGCAACGTGTTCAACCTGCTACTGCAGGTGCTCGACGAGGGACGGCTGACAGATGGCAACGGACGATTCGTCGACTTCCGAAATACGGTGATTATCATGACATCGAATGCCGGCACACGCCAATTGAAGGACTTCGGTAGAGGTGTAGGCTTCACCGCCAGCAATATCGGACTGGCCATGGACGAAAAAGATCGCGAGCACGCCCGCAGCATCGTACAGAAAGCGCTGTCGAAGCAGTTCTCGCCAGAGTTTCTCAATCGTCTTGACGAAATAATCACCTTTGACCAACTCGACCTCAATGCCATCAAACGGATTATCAACGTAGAGTTGAAACCGCTGATGAAGCGCATCGAGGACTTGGGATATTCAGTCGAATTGACCGATGCCGCCAAGGAGTTCGTAGCCACAAAAGGCTACGACGTGCAATTTGGAGCCCGTCCGCTGAAACGCGCCATACAGAATTATATCGAGGACGGCATCTGTGAACGGATTCTGACAGACGAGATTCCTTTGGGTTCTGTCATTCATATAGACAAACATCCTGACAACGACGAACTGGTGTTTACACTGTAAGCACCGGTTCTTCGTTTTTTTCTTAAAGAATCTTAAATGTGTAATAATAATAAGGTGGGATGGGTTTTCGTCTCAATTATTTTCACTACCTTTGCAAGCAATTTCGCCCAAAAGGGCAAATAGGATGCGGAGCAGACGCAGCGTCCTATCGAATATTAACAGTTTAACATGGCTTGATAACGTCTGCTCAAGCCACTGCCCTAGTGGGGCATCAACATTTTTATGTCAGAATTAACAAAGAACGTTCAGCCGTTGCAGGACTTCAACTGGGACGAGTTTGAAAAAGGCACCGTGGCCAATGTGAGCAAGGAAGAACTCGACAAGGCCTACGATGAAACACTCAACAAGGTGGCCGACCACCAAGTCGTTGAGGGTAAGGTCGTCTCTGTTGACAAGAAGGAAGTCATCGTCAACATCGGCTACAAGAGCGATGGTATCATCCCCGCTACCGAGTTCCGCTACAACCCCGACCTTAAGGCCGGCGACACCGTGGAAGTCTATGTGGAGAGCGTCGAGGACAAGAGTGGCAAACTACTGCTCTCGCACAAGAAGGCCCGCCTGTCTCAGGCTTGGGATCGCGTGAACCAGGCTCTTGAAGAGCAGCAGATCATCCAAGGCTTCATCAAGTGCCGTACCAAGGGTGGCATGATTGTCGACGTATTTGGCATCGAAGCCTTCCTGCCCGGTTCGCAGATTGACGTTCATCCCATACGCGACTACGATCAGTTCGTGGGTAAGACCATGGAGTTCAAGGTGGTGAAGATCAACCAAGAGTTCCGCAACGTGGTCGTTTCTCACAAGGCTCTCATCGAGCAGGAACTGGAGGCCCAGAAGCAGGAGATCATCTCTCGTCTGGAGAAAGGCCAGATTCTCGAGGGTACTGTCAAGAACATCACTTCTTATGGTGTGTTTGTCGATCTCGGTGGTGTAGACGGTCTGATTCATATCACCGACCTGTCGTGGGGCCGTGTTGACGATCCGAAGAAGATCGTTGAACTCGACCAAAAGATTAATGTCGTCATTCTTGACTTCGACGAGGAGAAGAAGCGTATTGCCCTTGGCCTGAAGCAACTCACCCCGCATCCCTGGGATGCTTTGGATCCTAACCTCAAGGTGGGCGACCACATTAAGGGTAAGGTTGTCGTCATCGCTGACTATGGTGCATTCGTTGAGGTTCAGCCGGGCGTAGAGGGTCTGATTCACGTCAGCGAGATGTCGTGGAGCCAGCACCTGCGCAGTGCTCAGGAATTCCTGAAGGTTGGCGACGAAATAGAAGCTGTCATCCTGACACTCGACCGCGAGGAGCGCAAGATGAGCCTGGGTATCAAGCAGTTGAAGGAAGATCCGTGGGAGGCCATCGAGGTGAAATATCCCGTCGGTTCGAAGCATACAGCCAAGGTGCGCAACTTCACCAACTTCGGTGTCTTTGTGGAATTGGAAGAGGGTGTCGACGGTCTGATTCACATCAGCGATTTGTCGTGGACTAAAAAGGTAAAGCACCCCTCAGAGTTCACCAAGGTGGGAGAACCTATCGATGTCGTCGTACTTGACATCGACAAGGAGAACCGTCGTTTGAGCCTTGGCCACAAGCAGTTGGAGGACAACCCTTGGGATGTCTTCGAGGCTAAGTACACTGTGGGTTCTGTTCACACGGGCAAGATTACCGAGATGCTGGAGAAGGGTGCCGTTGTGGCCCTCGAGGAGAATGTTGAAGGTTTTGCCACGCCTAAACACCTTGTCAAGGAGGATGGCACTCAGGCTCAACTGGGCGAGGAACTGGAGTTCAAGGTGATTGAGTTCAATAAGGACTCAAAGCGTATCATCCTCTCTCACAGCCGCACCTTCGAGGATGCACAGCGCGATGAGAAGCGTGCTGCCCGCAAGGCTGCTCCCCGCAAGAAAGAAGAATCTCCGAAGATCGAGAATGTGGCTGCCAGCACCACGCTGGGCGATCTTGATGTTCTAGCCAACCTGAAGGCTCAGATGGAGAAAGGTGAGTAATCGGAATCATCTTCAATAGAAAAGGGGGCTGCGACTCAACTGAGTAAGCAGCCCTCTTTTCATCTATTCCAATTCGAAAATACCTGTGGGCATGGTGCGTTTGAGCACATCGAGCATGAGGTCTTTGCCAACGACGATGCCATAAGAACGAAGCACCGACTCGACAGTCTTACGGGCAAGTTCCGGGTGGTTGTTCTCTTCCGACAGATGGCAAAGCCACACATGGCGCAGGTGCTCACCCATATGCTGGGCGATGGCCTCACCGCACTGCGTGTTATTCAGATGGCCGCTGCCAGAGATGATACGGTTCTTCAGGTATTGCGGATAGGGGCCATTCTTCAGCATCTCCAAATCATGATTAGCCTCAATGACCAAGTAGTCGGCCCGCCCGATATATTTTGCTATTTCGTCTGTAATTCGTCCTACATCGGTGATGATACAGAAGGTTACGTCGGCGGTCATGACCTCATAGCCCACATTGTCGCTACTGTCGTGAGGTACTGTGAAAGGTGTCACAGTAAAAGTTCCTATCTGCTGGGTGACGCCCGGTTCGACATAACGCCGCAGTTCGCTGCTCACCTTCTTGGCCACACAATAGTTGCGGTCGATGCCCTGATGAACGATACGCGTGGCATAGACGGGCAGATGCTGTTCGTTACTCAGACTGCCAACCGATTTAATGTGGTCGGCATGATCGTGGGTAATCAAGATATGATGCACCTTCGAAAGACTTAATCCATAATCCTTGAAGTGCTTTTTGAGTCCACGAATGCCCACACCGGCATCAATGAAAAGCCCATCGGTTTCTGTGTATAGGTAATAGCAGTTGCCACTGCTCCCACTTCCTATTGCTATAAACTTCAACATTGATTCTAATTTTTTCTCTTTCTTACTTTCAATCACTCGATCTAATTTAGAACGGCATTCCCACTGCAAAATGGAAGGCATTGTCACGACTGAACTTCGGATGTATGATCGGATAGTGCTCGTCGCCATCCTCATAGGCAGGATTGATGGCCTTCATACCCAAGTCGAAACGCAGAATGAAATAGTCGAAGTTTAGGCGGATGCCCATGCCATAGCCGACAGCCAACTGGTTGGGCAGATTCTCGAAGCGGAACTGTCCGCCCGGTTGTTCTGCATATTCGCGTAGTGTCCAGATATTGCCGGCATCGATGAATAACGCACCACTGAACTTCCAGAACAATTTTGTGCGATACTCCACGTTGAGGTCGAGTTTCATGTCGCCTGTCTGGTTGATGAAGTTGATACGGCCGTCTTTTTCCTTATATTTGCCGGGGCCCAAAGAACGGACACTCCAGCCACGAACGCTGTTGGCTCCACCAGAGAAATAGCGCTTCTCGAATGGCAGCACGTTGGAGTTGCCATAGGGATAGGCTATACCTAAGCCTACGTGGAACACCAGTTGGTTGCTGGGGTCTATCTGCAATGTCTTACTGATATCGAAGTCACCCTTCACATACTGCGCAAAGGCAATGTTAAACACACGGAAATAGCCGCGGTCATCCTCTTCGGCATGAAAAAGTTTGGCTCCCATCTGAAGCAGGTTGCCCGATGTCTCGATGTTTGCCTTCAATGCCAGATTGCCTTTCGTAAAGGAATAACCGAAGCCTATCTTTGTAATAAACAGATCCTCGTAATTATAGCGCAAGATAGCATTGCGTGTGTTGTCGTTCTCCAGATATTCTTGACGAAAGGTGTCTGAAATCCAAGGCATAAACACATAGTTCAGATCGAGCAGGTCTAATTGGTAGCGACTATTGCGACCGGGAATATTCCACTTATAGCGCCACGCTGCCGAGAGCAGTCGGCGATGAAACTCCGGACGGTCCTGCAAGTCGTAGAGCAGCGACAACTCGCTGGTAGCGTTGATACGATGACGTACGGAGCGCTTGAGAAACGGCGAAATGAATCTGGGGAACTGCAGACGGGTCTCTACGCTATACTCCACGAAGTCCTGATTCGAATAGCCCTCCAGTCCGCGGATGGCCTCATAGGCACCACGCAGTTCGATGGAGAACACCTCGCTGCCTCTGAACAGATTACGATTCTGATAGGTCAGCGAGGCTGCTGCTCCAAGGTCGCCTGCAGTATTTGTCCCTTCCGGTTGAAAACTGATGGTCGAAGGTTTGTTGTGCAGCAACTGGATGTCGCAGTCAAGCAAGTCGCTCTCGGGCACCTGACGCAGCAGGATATTGGTGTATTTCACTGCTTGCAGCCTACCGAAATGGTTGTATGTATTCTGCAAGCCCGACGACCTGTAGGGCTCACCGCTCTTTAAATGCGTGCACTCCTCCAACACGTGCCGACGCAGATGAATCAGCGTGTCGTGCGGATCGCCATTGGAATATCGGATATGACGCATCCGATAGCGCGTGTGCAGGGTGTCGGCCTGTTCATTGCGATGTACAAGTGCAAGGCGCAGCGTCAAGTCGATGAGTTTCGTATTGGGAATAGTGTCGGCCTGATAGGTAATATATTCCTTGTGAAACCGATAGTAGCCATTGTCTGTCAAGATGCCCGAAATACGCTTGCGCTCAGCATCGAGTATCGACACATCAAATTTCATCCCTTCTGCGAGCAGACTCTTGCTCGTACTGGAGGCAAGGATTCGGGCGATACTGTCGTCGGCTATTTCCTGACGAATGGTTCGAATGAAATAAGGCAAACCTGGCTTAAGCAGATAAACCACGTTCATACGTTTGCCTACAGCATGCTGTTCCATGAACACCTCGGCATTGAGAAAACCTTCGTTGCGTAGTTCCTGTTGCAGGTCAATACTGGTGAGCACGGCTTTTGTGCTGTCGTAGATAACAGGGGGCTCGCCCATTGACTTAAGGGTACGGTTAATCCACTTCGTAGAATCGCGGCCGGAAAGTGAATAGGTGGCCAAAGGCAGTTTGAACAACGAGAACCACCGCCGGTTGGGGTTTTGGCGCACATAGTTACGCAAGTGCGTCGTGTTCACTTCGCCATCGGTACCGATATTTTTCACCTTTACGCTGTTCAGCAGATAATCACCGTCTTCCACGTATTTTATGGTGGAACAGGAAGTCTGCAAGACCGCCATTCCGACCAACCACAATACGATATGGAACACTTTTCGCATAATCACGTGCAAAGATACAAAAAAAATCGTTATCTTTGCACCATGATTAGTAAAAATCAAATAAAATATATACGCCAACTGGAACTGAAGAAGTTCCGCAAGCGTGAAGGCATATTCGTTGCTGAGGGCCCTAAAGTGGTAGGCGACTTGCTGCGAGCGGACTTTCAGCCATGCCAACTGTTCGCCACAGCCGATTGGAACGACAGTGATTATGAAATCGTTGAAGTCACGGACGACGAACTGCGCAAGATCAGTTTTTTGCAACATCCGCAGCAGGTATTGGGTGTTTTCCGCATTAAAAATACTGTGGCCATTGAGCCATCACCCTTGCGACTCGCCCTCGACGGCGTGCAGGATCCGGGCAACCTAGGTACTATTATCCGTATTGCCGACTGGTTCGGCTTTACCACTATCTACTGCTCGGAGGACACGGTCGACGCTTGGAATCCAAAGGTCGTTCAGGCTACCATGGGCAGCATTGCACGCGTGAACATAATTTATACTGATCTGAAAGAACTGATTCAAACTGCCGAGATGCCCGTTTATGGCACACTACTCGATGGCGACAACATCTACGAACAGCCGCTCAGCAGTAAGGGTATCGTGGTGATGGGCAATGAGGGCAACGGCATTTCGGAACCTATCCGACAACTCATCACACAACGGCTGTTAATCCCGCAGTTTCATGAGGGACCGGAGAGTTTGAATGTGGCAATCGCCACCGCCATCACCTGTTCGGAATTCAAAAGGAGAAATTAAAGGAGATGTTGCATCAAGACGGCGTCATGGTAGTCATGACCATCATAGAGCCAGGTTGGCAGAAGGGCCGTCTGGCGATAACCGCACGTCTGAAACAGCCGCAGACACGATGTATGGTCGGACGGGACGACGGCATAGACTTGATGTAGATGCAACGTGGACAGCGCATAACGATGTAAGGCGACAAGGGTAGCCTGACCGTAGCCTTTCTGACGCTCATTGGCAACGATGACGATACCCACCTCGGCACGAAGATTCTTGGGATTGAAATTGGTCAGATCCACCATTCCGACAGTCTCACCACGTTCGTTCTCTACCATCATCCGCACTTGTTTGTCTATATATATATCGCTCGACGACTGACTGATATAGTCGTGGAGCACATAGCGCGAATAAGGCTCGTTGGTCATGCCCAAATGCCACAGCGAGGCATCGTTCTCCAAACTGTAGAGCATGTCAAGGTCTTCTGGTTCCATGGCACGTAGGCGAATGGCAGGTATATCTTTCATCGGATGATTTCTTGTGGCGTGATTAGAATATGGTTGTCTCTGCTATAGGTGCCGACAGACGACTGGCCGTCAGCCTCAGCACGACGAATAACATCTGAAAAGGAGAAGGTATCCATGTCATAAACTACACATTGAGACCGACTGGGGCAGACCGATGTGTCTTTAGAGACGAAGGTGGCCGTGAGGGCTTTGCGCTTAGCCAGTAGTCTGCATTCCTCCAACATAGCCTCACCCCCCACAAAGACATACTCCATACTCGCCGGTCGACTGAAGAAGCCCATTTCGCGACGCAGACGTCCATAGCCCATCTGCACAAGGGCCATTGCTGCACGCAGGTAGATGGCTGTTTTAATGGGCAGGGTGATAAACAGACTCAGATGGCCATAGTGCTTGCGGAAGAAAATGAGCATGGCCTGATAAAACACGTGGACATAGCGGAACGAAGATTTCTGTGTTGACTCGCCCTTATAGTGCAAGATATCGGCCGGCACAAACCAATTCTCGAAACCACCTTTCAGAATACGGTAACTCAGGTCGATATCCTCTCCATACATGAAGAAGTCTTCATCAAGCATACCTACCTGGTCGAGAACGCTACGGCGCAACAGGCAGAAGGCACCGCTCATCACTTCTATACGTGCTGGACGGTCCCACGGCAAATGACTCATATAGTAACGGTCTGACAGACCTAACATTTTGAGAAACGACACATAAGGCGTAGGCAGGGCGCGCCGCGACTCCTTGGCTACTGTACCGTCTGCATTGTGCATCTTCACGCCTACCCCACCAGCCTTAGGATGCTTGTCCATAAATTCCACCACTTGGCGAATAGTGTCTGTGCCTACGAAAGTATCGGGATTCAATAGCAGCACATACTCGCCTCTGGCCTGACGGATAGCCATGTTGTTGGCTCGGGCAAACCCAAGATTATGGTTACTGTCAATGAGGGAAACCGACCGGCCAAAACGCTCCGTCAGATAGTCGATTGTACAGTCTTGCGAATGATTGTCTACGACAAATATCTCACAATTCAATTCTTTCGTGGCCTGTTGGACGCTCTTGATACACTGCTCCAGATAGAATGGCACTCTGTAACTGACAATAATAACACTTAGTTTCATGATTCGGAGTGATTGTCCGCTGATTCGGGGTGATTGTCTACTTTTTCGGGGGTCGTCTCTGACAGGCAACGGTCTTTGGTAGGAACAACAAAGGGAAGCACAAGAATGATAATGACTGCAAGCCAGCCAAAGGTCGGTTCGTGTCCCAAGAGGAAATAGAGCAAGAGGTTAAACAGCAGCAGCGTGCCAAGCATGAGCAGGCGTAGAAGTCCCCAGCGAAGCAAAGCCTGCGCAGGATGTCTATAGAGACTGTGCTCAATGGTCTTGAACTTGAAAAAGCGCAAGGCAAAGGGAATTATTGCCAGGGTCATCAGTATCGAAATACTGGACAGCGCCATCAGTATACCCTCACTGATCAGCCAAAGCGGGATAAGCATAGGCCATATTGTGCCCACCGCATAAATCAGCAATGTGATCAGACAAAGCAGCATAAAACATACTGCCAATATCGTTTGTGTTCGTTTCATTATAAATGCTCAATATTCAATTCTCAATGGTCAATGCTCATTTCCCTCAAAGGGAGTACGATTCAGTATCGACCGTCCCAAGGTTACCTCGTCAGTATATTCCAACTCATTGCCTACAGAGATGCCACGGGCGATGATGCTGATTTTAACATTACTGGGAGCCAGTTTGCGAAAGATATAGAAGGCCGTGGTGTCCCCCTCCATGGTTGAACTTAGCGCCAAGATGACCTCCTTTATCTCACCGGTCTCCACACGTTCCACCAGTGAACTGATTTCCAGATTGCTCGGACCGATACCGTCCATCGGAGATATCAGACCGCCCAGCACATGATAGAGCCCATGAAACTGCTGGGTATTCTCGATGGCCATCACGTCTTGTATATTCTCCACGACGCAGATGGTCGAGGCATCGCGACGGCTGTCAGAACAGATGGGACAGACCTCCTGATCGCTGATGTTATGACAGACACGGCAGAACTTCACCTCGTGCTTCATCGTGGTGATAGCAGAAGCAAACTGATCAACGGCGACGGTATCCTGTCGTAACATATGGAGTACCAGACGCAAAGCGGTCTTGCGTCCGATACCAGGCATTTTGGCAAACTCCTGAACGGCCTGTTCCAATAGTCGTGACGGATAGGTCTGCATCATCGCTTCGTTAGTTTTGAATCTCCGACAGTTCGAGCCATCGCATGGATTTTGCGTCCAGTTCGTCATTGAGTAGCGGCAGCCGCTTACTCAACGTGGTAATCTCATCTACAGAGATAGTCCCGGAACTGAGTGCCTGCTCTATCTGCTTCTTCTCTTTCTCCAAGTCATCAATACCCTTTTCCAGTTGTTCGAACTCCCGCTTCTCCTTGAAAGTCATCTTTCGCTTGATACCATCACGCATAGGCTTGGCAGACTTACTCGCATTCCGATCGTCTTGTGCCCCAGATAAACCGGATTTGCTTGATTCGACAGACTCCAGTGCCTGCCATTGCCGGTACTGCGTATAGTTGCCTGGAAAATCCTTTACCTCGCCATCACCCTTAAATACGAGCAGATGGTCTACCACCTTGTCCATAAAATAGCGGTCGTGGCTGACTATAATGACACAGCCGGGAAAATCCTGCAAGTATTCCTCCAAAATCTGCAGGGTGACGATGTCCAGGTCGTTGGTCGGCTCGTCTAACACCAGAAAGTTGGGATTGCGCATCAGTATGGTGCACAAGTAAAGTTTGCGACGCTCGCCACCAGAGAGTTTATAGATGTAGTTATGCTGCTGCTCGGGTGTGAACATGAAGTGCTGCAGGAACTGCGATACCGACAGATGACGACCATTACCCATATCCACATACTCGGCAATGTCGCGTACTGCATCGATAACCTTCAACTGGTCGTCGAATTTAATGCCTTCCTGTGAGAAATAGCCGAATCGAACAGTTTCGCCAATGACGATATGTCCTTCGTCAGGTTCTAACTCCCCCAATAGCATCTTGAGAAAGGTCGACTTGCCTGTGCCGTTGTTTCCCACAATGCCCATCTTCTCGAATCGGGAGAAATTATAGTAGAAGTCATGGAGGATAACAGTATCGTCAAAGCGCTTCGAGATATATTGGCACTCGAAGATTTTCGAACCGATATAGACATTCGAGGCTTTCAGACGGACGGCTCGCTCCTCGATACGGCTCTTGGCGACACGCTCCAGTTCGTAGAAGGCATCCTCGCGGTATTTGGCCTTATGCCCACGGGCCTGAGGCATCCGACGCATCCACTCCAGTTCTGTACGATACAGGTTGTTAGCACGGGCTATCTCTGCACGGCGGTTGTTGATACGCTCTTGACGCTTCTCAAGATAATAGGAATAGTTGCCACGGTAGGTATAGACGGTTTGGTCGTCTAGTTCGAGGATAACTGAACACACACGATCAAGGAAATAACGGTCGTGGGTAACCATCAACAGGGTCTTGTGCCCATGATTAAGAAAACCTTCAAGCCATTCTATCATCTCCAGATCGAGGTGGTTAGTGGGCTCGTCGAGAATCAGCAGGTCTGGTTCGGTAATAAGCACGTTGGCCAGCGCCACGCGCTTCTGCTGTCCCCCCGACAATTGGCCCATAGGCTGCTGAAGGTCACGAATCTTCAATTGGGTGAGTATCTGCTTGGCCTTCAATATCTTCTCCTCATTGCCCTCATGGTTAAAACAGGCGTCGAGCACAGAGTCGGTGACATTGAAGACCGGCGACTGTTCGAGAATGCCAACCTTCAAGTCGCGTCTAAAAATAATATCACCACTGTCATAACCCTCCTTACCGGAGAGTATCGACAGCAGTGTCGACTTGCCAGTGCCGTTTTTGGCTATCAGTCCTACTCTCTGACCTTCGGCAATAGAGAAACTGACATCTCTGAACAACAGCAGTGCCCCGAACGACTTGGTCAGGTTCTGTACATCCAGATAAGGTATCTCTCGAGCCATCCTTATATTATTCTTTCAGCGACTGATTAATCTGTGCGATATAGTCGAGCACGTCATCACGTCCCTGCCCCTTCTCTGACGAGGTGACAAAGTAGGGTGGCATCTCTTCCCAAGTCTCCAGCATCACCTCCACGTAGTGCTCCACATTCTGATGCACTTTAGCGGCCGTCAGTTTATCGGCTTTGGTAAAAACAATGGAGAACGGCACGCCCGACATGCCCAACCACTCCATGAACTCGATATCTATCTTCTGAGGGTTCAGACGCACATCAATGAGCACGAACAGATTGACCAGTTGCTCACGGCCCAAAATATAACCACGAATCATCTGATCCAGCCGTGCCAACTCACTCTTCGAGCGCTTGGCAAAACCATAGCCGGGCAAATCGACAAGATACCACTCACGATTTATGATAAAATGGTTGATGAGCAACGTCTTACCCGGTGTCGATGAGGTCTTGGCGAGTTTCTTGTTGCGGCAGAGCATATTAATCAGACTTGACTTACCCACATTGGATCGCCCAATGAAGGCATACTCTGGTTTCGTGTCTTTCGGACAAAGACTCACGTTCGGTGCCGAAATCGTAAACTCAGCAGTTTTAATCTCCATGACTGTGTTGCCGTTTTTTACTGTGTTGCCGTTTTTTACTCCATGACAGTTTGCCGGAGCGAGTGCTTCTACCGGATTCTATCGAGCGACCTTACCAATTTCTCATCTTTCAGGATGGCCTTACGGGCCAAGAACAGCAAGATGGTGCCTACCAGCGGCAGAGCAGCATACCAGTTCAACAGGGGTTGTCTGACAGCAAGCAGGATGTAGAAAGCCACAACGACGCCCATTGCCAGCACACAGCACATAGCCTGCGTGGGACGTTGCTTATACAGAAAAACGATGCCCACAGACATTGCAGCCAACACGCCCTGAACCAAACAAACCAAAAGTTCACCCGCTGACAGTACAGCACCTGTCGTGAAGGCAAGGACTGCCAGGAGAAGGTAGACGGTCTGAATACGCTGGATCATTGCTCTATAGCCTGTTGAACGTCCTTGGAAGGATCACGCCAATAGACTTTGTGCTCGATGAACTCCTGTGTTGCCAGCAGTGACGGTTTCGGCAATTTCTCGTAGTAGCGTGAAATTTCTATTTGCTCACGGTTCTCAAAGACCTCCTCGAGCGAGTCGTTATAACTGGCGAACTCGGCCAGTTTCTTCGACAGGTCTTCCTTGATTTGTACTGAGATTTGGTTGGCACGCTTAGCGATAATACTAACGCTCTCGTAAATGTTGCCTGTTTCATCGCACAAATCCATAATGTTACGAGTCACGGTATTAACCGGTGCTTTTGATTTCTTGTAATCCATTGTTATTTAAATTTGCAAATTTATTAATTTTAGTCTTTCGTATATTTTTTGCACTTGTTGATGTATTTCTGGGCCAACTCCACATTCTTCGACTCTGGATACTCATTGATAAAGCCATAGCATTCGTCTTCAGCATCACGATAGCGCTCCACACGGCGCTCGTCACTGGAGTTTTCTGCCAGTTGGAACTTACTTTTCATGATAAGCAACATGAAGTCCTCGCGATGCTTCATGAAAGGATAGTTCTTCAAAGCATTCTGGGCCACAATGATGCACGAAGAGTAGTTGCTCTCACTATTCGAGTTTATGTTACCGAAATAGCCGCCCAGATTATAGTACAGTTGGGCAGAGAGAAACTCCTTCTGAACCAGTTTGTCCTGCAGGTCGAACAACCGGTCCTGGGCCACAGGACGAAGACTTGACTGCGGGTAGATATCCAGGAATTGCTGGAAGGCCGAGATGGCGCCCAGCGTGGCGGTCTGATCAAGACGCGGCTCCGGAGCACTGCTAAACAGTGACTGACCCACATAGTACATGGCCACCTCTGAATAGAAGCCCTTCGGATATGTGGTATAGTATTTTTTGAAAGTCTCCGAGGCAGAATCGTAGTCGCCATTCATATATTCTGACATCGCCAACATATAGAGCGACTCCTGAGCATCGTCGGTACCCTTCTTCAGCGTAATCATCTCCCGCAACAGACTCTCTGCTTGATTATATTTGCCTTCAGCAAAACACTGCTTCGCAAATTCATAGCGGTAGTCGTAATCGTTGGACTTGAGTACCTTATTGAATTCTCCGGCACAACTACTCAGCAAAAGGGCTGTACCAATCAGTATCATGACGTTCTTTTTCATCATCTTTTACGATTTAGCGTGCAAAATTACACATTTTCAGTCAAAAAACAAAGACTTTATATATTTTTTAACCGCAGAAAGCGTATATTTTACAGATTATTCGTAATTTTGCACTTTGTTATGAACTTCAAACTCTCTTCTAAGTACAAACCAACGGGCGATCAACCTGAAGCCATCCGCGAACTGACCGATGGCGTTATAAGGGGCGACCGGGCTCAGGTGCTGCTCGGTGTCACCGGCTCCGGTAAGACCTTCACCATGGCCAATGTCATTGCCAACGTGAACCGTCCCACCCTCATTCTCAGCCACAACAAGACACTGGCGGCTCAACTCTACGATGAGATGAAAGGCTTCTTTCCTGAGAATGCTGTCGAGTATTATGTCAGTTATTATGACTACTACCAACCAGAGGCATACTTGCCCAGTAGCGACACTTACATAGAGAAAGACCTGGCTATCAACGAAGAGATTGACCGTCTACGACTATCTGCAGTAAGTTCCTTGCTTTCAGGAAGAAAAGATGTAGTCGTTGTATCATCAGTTTCATGCATCTACGGTATGGGAAGCCCCAATGCACTGTCTGACAATATCATCGAGTTGCACCAAGGGCAATCTATCGAACGCAATTTGCTGTTAAGGAAACTGGTCCAGTCGCTCTATGTACGCAACGACCTGACGCTGGAGCGTGGCAACTTCCGCGTTAAGGGCGACACCGTCGATATCTACATGGCCTACAACGAAAAGATTCTGCGCATTACGTTCTGGGACGACGAAATCGACAGCATTGAAGAACTTGACCCAGTAACAATGGTACTGCTCGGACGCTATGCAGAGTACAAACTCTACCCTGCCAACCTCTTTATGACCACACAGGAGCAGACGAACAAAGCCATCCACCAGATCCAGGACGACCTGATAAAACAGGTCGCTTTCTTCGAGGAAATGGGCGATGAAATGAAGGCACAGCGTATCAAGGAGCGGGTGGAGTACGACATGGAGATGATCAAAGAACTGGGCCACTGCTCCGGCATCGAGAATTATTCGCGCTATTTCGATGGACGCCAACCTGGTGAGCGCCCCTACTGCCTGCTCGACTTCTTTCCTGACGATTTTCTCCTTTTCATCGACGAAAGCCACGTCAGCGTGCCGCAGATAGGTGCTATGTATGGCGGCGACCGAGCCCGCAAGACCAACCTCGTAGAATACGGCTTCCGGCTTCCGGCCGCCTTCGACAACCGCCCTTTGACTTTCGATGAGTTCCGTCAGGAAGTAAACCAAGTCATCTATGTGTCGGCCACGCCGGCCGATTTCGAATTGCAGGAGGCAGAAGGTGTGGTCGTCGAACAAGTCATCCGTCCGACAGGACTTCTCGACCCGGAAATTGAGGTCCGACCGAGTGAAAACCAGATTGACGACCTCCTTGCGGAAATCAACATCCGCATCGAACGCAAGGAGCGAACCCTCGTTACAACGCTGACCAAGCGCATGGCCGAGGAATTGTCAGAATATCTGCTTAACCACGGCGTACATACAGCCTACATCCATAGCGACGTTGCCACCCTTGACCGTGTAAAAATACTCGACGACCTCCGCAACGGCGTCTACGACGTGCTGGTGGGCGTTAACCTCCTCCGCGAGGGTCTCGACCTGCCTGAAGTCTCGCTGGTGGCTATTCTTGATGCCGACAAAGAGGGCTTTTTGCGCAGCCGCCGCTCTCTGGTGCAAACAGCGGGACGTGCCGCCCGCAATGTCAACGGCCGTGTCATCATGTATGCCGACACTATTACGGCCTCCATGCAACTGACCATCGACGAGACCAACCGTCGACGGATGAAGCAGATGGCCTACAACGAGGCCCACGGCATCACACCAACACAAATTGTCAAGACGCTGAAGAGCACGCTGAGCCACGACGACTCGGCCGACGTCAAGGAACTGAAGCGTGCAGCCCTTGGTTCGCAACAAGGTACCGACAGGGCTGCCGACCCGATAGTGGAACACATGACCCGTCCGCAGTTGGAGAAACTCATCGCCGAGACCACCCGTCGCATGAAAGAGGCCGCAAAACAACTCGACTTCCTTCAGGCCGCGCAGTATCGTGACGAAATACTCCGCATGCAGCAGGAACTGGAATTGAAGTAAGCACCACCGGCACGGCAGTTGATATAAGCATCGGCTTACACTGTCTGCAAAAGTAAATATTTCGTAATTCAACTTAAAAGTTTGCGGGATTAAAATTATTTAATTACCTTTGCACGCAATTGACAGGAGAAGAGTAAAAACTATAATTATACAATGATGAAGAAACTATTGATAGCACTTCTGGCTTTAATGCCGATGATGGCGACTGCCCAGGACAACACATGGGAGAAAAAACAGTACGACAACGGTGACACCAAATATCTGGCCGGTGCCGTACCCGAAGTTGACGGACACGTGGTATTCTCTACCACCATCCAGGCCCCGGGCAAGAGTGCTCAGCAGATTTATGACTTGCTCAAGGGCGACTTTACCGAACTGTCAACGGAAAGCAACCAGTTCGAACAGAGCCGCATCGCCTACGAGGATCCTGACAAGAAACAGATTATCGGCAATTATCAGGAGTGGCTGGTGTTCAAAAACAAACCGTTGAGCCTTGACCGCACGCGCCTGCTGTACAACCTCATTGCCGACTGTCGCGACGGCGAAGCCACCATCCAGATGCTGCGCATCGTCTATTTCTACGACGAGGAGCGTAATCCTCAGACTTTCAAGGCTGAAGAGTGGATTACCGACAAGTATGGTTTGAACAAAAAACAGACCAAGTTGTCGCGCGTCAGCGGCAAATTCCGCAGGAAGACTATCGACCGCAAAGACTACCTGTTCAACCGCTTCACCCAGTTACTGCAGAAATAAGCACCGGCCATGAGCAACAGCGAGGAACCGTTCAGCATGGTGGACAACCCGGAAGAGGTGCCCCACCCGAAACGTCACCATTTAGAGCCTTTCAAGGACAGCAGCAAGACACGCGTGCTTCGACTTTGGCTGAACATCATATTCATGGTGGGAGCCATCGCCGGACTCCTCGTCTATTTCTATGCCGACAAGGAGGTGGCAAAATATATTCTTATAGTGTCATGCGTGTTCAAATTCATTGAGTTAGGACTGCGCATCCTTAAAGTTTAAAGAACAAGAAATGAAGATTCGTCGTGGTATAGTTGCCATGTTGATGGCATGTATTCCGTTTGCCCTGCCTGCACAAAACTACAATCAGATAGACGAGAACGGCAACATCTCATCGCTTGACGATCATAACAGCAACTTCAATCCCCATAGAACCGACACCACAAAGAAAAACAAGATTGTGCCCAAGGGACTGAAGGTATGGACCGTAGATCGCAAATTTGGCGACATCAACAGAGCGGAGGTAGACACCCTGCCCCATCTCTATCCCAACACGACGCTGTCGATGGGTCAATACGGACAGTATAACACGACCGGTTCCAACTATCTGGCACGCCAGAATCGCATCTTCATTGACAGGCCGGCCTTTAGCCAGTTCTATTTCACCGACCTCTACGACCAGTCCGTCAGGCTGCCCGAGCAGTTGCACTACACCAACTCGCTGTCGCCCATCACCAATCTGAGTTACGACAACTGCGGTGACAAGACCGACGGCGAAGATCATGTCAGAGCCCTCTTCGCTGCCAACTTCGGCAAGCGTCTGGGCATTGGCTTCGACTTGAATTACCAGTATGCCCGCGGCTACTTCCAGAATCAAAGTGCCTCACACTTCAATGCCACCCTATACTCCTCGTATATAGGCGACCAATACCAGATGCACATGCAGTTCGCCGCCTATCATGAGAAGGCCACCGAGAATGGAGGCATCACCGACGACAATTACATCACTCACCCTGACGTGGCTACGCAAACAGCCGGACAGGCCTATTCGGACAACGAGATTCCTACCATCCTGAGCAGAAACTGGAACCGCAACGACCACCAGCACTTCTTCCTCACCCACCGTTATAGTCTGGGTTTCTACCGGAAGGTAAAAATGACCGATGAAGAGATAAAGGCCAGGGAATTTGCAAAGACAGCCCCCAGGAAAAAGAGCGATGAAGAGCAAGGGAGAGACGGTCAGGATGCCGGGAAGGACGAGCCCCGGCAGGAAGTCTTCAAGGGGCGTCCCGACAATGCCAAGATAGCCGGCGACCTGTCTACGGCCGGTATGAAAGACAGTCTGCCGGCCGACACGACGCGCGTCAAGGTCGGCTCAAAGGCCGTAGCCGACTCACTGTTGGCCCAACAAGCCATTGCCGACTCACTGGAAGCCCTGATGAAACGCGAGTTCGTACCGGTGACCAGTTTCATACATACCCTCGATTTCAGCAACTACGACCACAAATACCAAGCCTATGCCTCGCCAGCCGGCTACTACGGCGACAACTATTTCACACGCTATGAGGAGGGCTTTGCCGGCGATTCCGTCTATGACCAGAGCAAGATGTTTGACATCCGCAACACTGTTGCCGTTGCATTGCTCGAGGGTTTCAACAAATACGTACCTGCTACGCTGAAGGCCTTCATCACCTACGACCTGCGCAAATACAAAATTCCCGAACTGGACAACAACGGTACGGCCTGGCTGCAACAGGAGAATGAACACTGCATCAGCATCGGCGGCCAATTGCGGCGCACACTGGGCAAGACATTTCACTACAACCTTCTGGCAGAAACCTGGCTGACAGGCGAGGATGCAGGTCAACTAAAACTGGAGGGGTCTACCGATGTTAACTTCCCCCTGTTCGGCGACACCGTCCACCTGGCAGCCAAAGCCCACTTCTACCGGCTGACCCCCTCGTACTTCGAACGTCACTACCACGGTAAACACTTCTGGTGGGACAACTCGCTGACGAAACCGACGCGTACCCGCGTAGAGGGGCTGTTCTCCTACGACAAGACCAACACCCTGCTGCGAGTGGCTATCGAAGAGATTCAGAACTACACCTATCTCGGTATGACGTACACCCGTGCCAACAGGAATATCTCCGGTCTCACGGCCACAGTCCGCCAGCATAGCGGCAACATCAACGTGCTGACACTCCAACTGGACCAGAAACTGAAAGCCGGTCCACTGCATTGGGACAACATCCTCACCTTCCAGTCGTCAAGCGAACAAGAGGTGCTGCCCCTGCCCAAACTGAATGTCTTCAGCAACCTGTATCTCGACTTCATGATTGCCCGCGTGCTCAAAGTAGAACTGGGTGCCACAGCCACATGGTTCACCAAGTACGAGGCTCCGGAGTTCTGTCCCGCCCTGAACCAGTTTGCCATCCAGGAGAATGCCGACTCACGGGTGGAGATAGGCAATTTTCCCTTTGTCGATGTTTATGCCAACCTGCACTTGAAGCACACCCGATTCTTCGTGCTGATGAACAATGTGCTGGGCAACACACTCAATCGTCAGGAATTCCTGGTGGCCCACTACCCGATGAACCGTTCTGTGCTTCACCTGGGCGTGTCGTGGAATTTCTTCAACTAAGAGACATGACTTGACTCTGCTCTCTGCAACAGCCGCTCCAGCAGATTGATGCCTTTTTGCGTGCTGACACCTCTTATAGTGATAAAGACATTATTGAGGAAGATACTGCGCAACGTGTATTTCTTAAACAGATGCTTCTGCTGGAAATATTCGCTAAAGGCCTCAAGCATCTGTCCCACCAACTCGTAGTCAACATCCGGACGGAAATAGCCCTCTTTCACGCCACGGGCCATGAAGTTCATGAATTCCTCGTGCGTCTTCTCATGGTCAGCCTTCAGCATCTTCAACACGTTAGGATACTTCTCCAGATCCAGGAAAAACTGCGGATTCGTGTTGCGCATGCTCTCCGTTTTGTGATAGTAGATATTCAGCAATATCTCCATCACATTGCTGCAGCGTGAAGCCAGCGAACGCAAGGTTTCGCCCTCTATCCTCTGCTGGCGGAGCATCACCTCGGTCAGCAGGTCCTCCTTGTTGTCATATATCTCGTAGAGCGTACGCTTCGAGATACCCAGCGACCGTGCGATGTCGTCCATCTTCACCGCCTTGATACCATGTTCAGCGAAGAACAGGAATGCCTTCTCTACGATACGGTCTTTCAGCGTGACGCGATAGTCTGTCCATTTGGTGGTTTCGTGCATAATTATTTATTTTGAGTGCAAAGGTAATAAAAATCCGGCGGAAACTTCGTTTTTTAGTCTAGTTTTTATTAATTTTGCACACCAAAAAGGTTAATATACGCACAAATATATGGTAAAGATTTCGAAAGAGGCTGCCCTTGAGTATCATGAAAGTGGCAGACCGGGAAAAATTGAGGTGAAGCCTACCAAGGCTTATCGTACACAAACCGACCTATCGCTGGCCTATTCTCCCGGCGTGGCCTTTCCCTGCCTGGAGATTCAGGACAATCCTGACAATGCCTATAAATACACCGACAAAGGCAATCTGGTGGCCGTCATCAGCAATGGCACGGCAGTACTGGGCCTGGGCGACATCGGTGCCATGAGCGGTAAGCCCGTGATGGAGGGCAAAGGCCTGCTCTTTAAAATCTATGGCGGCATCGACGTCTTCGACATCGAGGTGAACGAGAAAGATCCGGAGAAGTTCTGCGAGGCCGTAGAGCGCATCGCCCCCACCTTTGGCGGCATCAACCTGGAGGATATCAAGGCTCCGGAGTGCTTCTACATCGAAGACCGCCTGAAGCGCACGCTCGACATCCCCGTGATGCACGACGACCAGCACGGCACGGCCATCATCTCGGCTGCCGGTCTGAAGAATGCCTTAGAGGTCATCCACAAGGATATCGCCAAGGTGAAGATCGTGGTCAACGGGGCCGGTGCTGCTGCTATCTCGTGCACGAAACTCTATATGGCCATCGGTGCCAGCAAGGAGAACATCGTCATGCTCGACTCAAAGGGTGTCATCAGCAGCGACCGTAGCGACCTGAACGACCAGAAGCGTTTCTTCGCTACCGACCGTCGCGACATCCACACACTGGCAGAGGCTGTCAGTGGAGCCGACGTCTTCGTAGGCCTGTCAAAGGGCAATGTACTCACGAAGGAGATGGTCAAGACGATGGCCCAAGACCCTGTGATCTTCGCATTGGCCAACCCTGTGCCCGAGATTTCGTACGAGGATGCGATGGAGGCCCGCCCTGATGTACTGATGTCTACCGGACGCACCGACTATCCCAACCAGATCAACAACGTCATCGGCTTCCCCTACATCTTCCGCGGTGCCCTCGACGTGCACGCTACAGCCATCAACGAAGAGATGAAACTGGCTGCCGTCCATGCCATCGCCGACCTGGCCAAGCAACCAGTGCCCGATGTAGTCAACGATGTGTACAAAGTGAACAATCTGACCTTCGGCCGTCAGTATTTCATTCCGAAACCCGTTGACCCGCGACTCATCACCGAGGTCAGCGCTGCCGTGGCCCGTGCTGCTATCGACAGCGGTGTGGCCCGCAAGCATATCGACAACTGGGACGAATACAAGAACTCACTCAGCGTGCTGCTGGGACAGGAGACCAAACTAACCCAGAAACTCTATGCCACTGCCGCTGCCCACCCACAGCGTGTGGTCTTTGCCGAAGCCATCCACCCCACCATGCTCAAGGCCGCCGTTCAGGCCAAGAGCGAGGGCATCTGTCAGCCCATACTCCTTGGCAACGACGAGGTCATCGCCAAACTGGCCAAGAGCCTCGACCTAAGCCTGGAGGGCATCGAGATTGTCAATCTGCGCCACCCCTCAGAGCAGGAGCGCCGCGAGCGCTATGCCCGCATCCTGGCAGAGAAGCGTCAGCGTGACGGCTATACCTTCCAGGAGGCCAACGACAAGATGTTCGAGCGCAACTATTTCGGTATGATGATGGTCGAGACCGGCGAGGCCGATGCCTTCATCACCGGTCTGTACACAAAATACTCGAACACCATCAAGGTGGTCAACGAAGTGATTGGCATCCGGCCCGAGTATAAACATTTCGGCACGATGCATATCATCAATTCGCCTCGAGGCACCCTCTATGTGGGCGACACGCTGGTCAACGAGAATCCTGACAGCGACACCCTGGTCGACATTGCCAAACTGTCAGCCACCTGTGTGCGCTTCTTCAACGAGAAGCCAGTCATCGCCATGATCTCGCACTCCAATTTCGGTTCTTCGCAGAGCGACGGTGCGCTGAAGGTGCGCAATGCCGTCGAGCAGATGCAGACCCTCTATCCCGACCTGGCCATCGATGGTGAGATGCAGATCGGCTTTGCCCTCGACAAGGAACTGCGCGACGGCCAGTATCCGTTCACCCGTCTGCGCGGCCAGGAAGTCAACACTCTGGTGTTTCCCAACTTGACGTCTGCTCGTTCCAGTTACAAGATGCTCCAGATGCTCGACCCCGACGTGGAGATTATCGGCCCGATTCAGATGGGGCTGAACAAAGCCATCCATTTCATCGACTTCGGTGCCTCTGTACGCGATGTGGTCAACATTGTGGCTGTGGCCACCATCGATGCCTATGTGGACAAGATTAAGAAGCGCCTGAACAATCGTCACTAACAGTTTGTGACACACCAGGTAATCATATCGCTGGCCTCCAACCGTGAGGCAAAAAAGAATCTGTTCGAGGCCCGCAGGCATCTCGAACAGATTCTTCACGATGTACGCTATTCAGCATCTATCCGCACGCGAGGCATCGGCACCAAGCGGCAGTGCTACTATCAGAACCAACTCCTCTTTGCCTCGACCACACTGGATGTAGCCGACCTGGAGAGCACCCTCAAGACCATCGAGCACGAGATGGGACGCAACGCCGATGATCGTAGTCAAGGTGTGGTGCGCATCGACCTTGACCTGCTGCTGTACGACGGCTGTCGCTATCACCTGCGCGACTGGGAGCGGCCCTACGTGCAGCGTCTCTTACCGCAGCCGTAAGGCATCGCCCACGCTGAGCGTGTAGTCAGGCCCCTTGTCGTTCATCTTGTAGAGCGACTTCAGTCGGATGCCATACTTCTGGGCGATGGAATACATCGATTCGCCCGGACGCACATAGTGCAGATAGTCCTTATACTGCTTAGGAGCCCGCTTCTGCTTTTTCTTCAGCCAGACTATCTCGCCTTCTTCCAGCGCATCATCCTTGTCGCGCTCATTATATTTCGCAATCTTCTTGTACGAGATGCCTATCTCTTCGCCTATCGAGCGGAAGGTGTCACCGCGTCGGGCGCAGATGTAATAATTGTCGTTGTAGATTCTGATCAGATGCAACGGCTGCCCACCCACCTGCCGGTCGCGTGTATGGTCGTTCATGAAGTGGTCGTACGACTTGGCCTTGTCGTACTCGTAGAGTTTGTACAACTGTATAAGGTCGATCAGCCGGTCGGCATACTGAGGATTGGTGGCATAGCCGGCAGCCTTCAAGCCGCGCGCCCAGCCCTTATAGTCAGTGGTCTTCAGTTTGAAGAGCCCCTGGTAGCGCTGTCCGCCGACCAGGAAGCGCGAGTGGTCCTCGAACGACTCGAAGGGCGAGTTGTACGCCCTGAAGCACTCCCCGTTGTGGTCGTCGTCCTGATAGATGCCGGCTCCTGTCCATCCGTGGCACTTGATGCCGAAGTGATTGTTGCCCTGCACAGCCAATCGGCTCTGGCCGGCACCGCTCTCCAGCAGTCCTTGGGCCAGGGTAATCGATGCCGGCACCTTCCATTTGAGCATCTGCTCAATGGCGCAGTCCTTATACTGGTCTATGTATTGCTGGTAGCGGGCGTTCCACTTCGACTGTGCCCAGCCCGCCGCCAGTACCGTCCACAGCACAGCCATCATCATCACACGTCTCTTCATCGCGTCTGTCGTGACTATTTTAAGGTCATTATCACCTACGGTGACTATTTACGGATAATCTTAACCTGCCCGTCGGCGCCCAGTTTGATGATGCTCGACGGCTGATGGGGCTTGTGCTCCTGACGGCGCGTCCAGCACACATAGTCCACCTGTCCGACGATACGCGGGTCGATGTCGCCATAGTTCTGGGCGGCAGGCTCGCCACTGATATTGGCCGAGGTGCTGACGATGGCCTTCTGGAAACGAAAGCACAGTTCCTTTGAGAATGCCTCCCTGGTGATGCGGATGCCTATGGAGCCGTCGTCGGCTATCAGGTTGGGGGCCAGGTTGACGGCACCGTCGAGGATGATGGTCGTCGGCTTCTCTACACAGTCTATCAGTTGCCATGCCACATCGGGCACGTGGCGCACATAGCGCTGCAGACGGGCATCGCTGTCGACCAGACAGATCAGTGCCTTCGAGTCGTCGCGCTGCTTGATGTCATAGATGCGCTTCACGGCCTCGGCATTGGTGGCATCGCAGCCGATGCCCCATACCGTGTCCGTGGGATAGAGTATCACCCCACCCTTGCGCATCGCCTCTATGGCGTTCTTGATGTCTTGCTCCTGTGTCATCGCCGTCAGCCATTCATCGACATGAGAAACTCTTCGTTGCTGCGGCTCTGCACCAGACGGTCGCGCAGCGTGTTCATAGCCTCGATGGGGTTCATCTCAGCAATGAACTTACGCACGATCCACATACGGTTGAGCGTCGTAGGATCCTGCAGCAGGTCGTCACGCCGCGTTGACGACTGCACCAGGTTGAGTGCCGGGAAGATACGCTTGTTGGACAGCATACGGTCCAGTTGTATCTCGCTGTTGCCCGTACCCTTGAACTCCTCAAAGATCACCTCGTCCATCTTCGAGCCCGTATCTACCAGTGCCGTAGCGATGATGGTCAGCGAGCCGCCGTTCTCAATGTTACGTGCCGCACCGAAGAATCGCTTGGGCTTCTGCAGGGCATTGGCGTCGACACCGCCGGTGAGCACCTTGCCCGATGCCGGCGACACCGTGTTGTAGGCACGCGCCAGACGAGTGATAGAATCCAAGAAGATGACCACGTCGTGTCCGCACTCCACCATGCGCTTGGCCTTCTCGAGCACGATGCCGGCAATCTTCACGTGGCGGTCGGCAGGCTCGTCGAAGGTCGATGCGATGACTTCGGCATTGACCGTCCGGCTCATGTCGGTCACCTCCTCCGGACGCTCGTCGATGAGCAGCA
>DETM01000064.1:53851-73983 GCA_002361655.1 Prevotella sp. UBA3288
CAGCATCATGATGTAGGCCTCTGGGTGGTTGGCAGCGATGGCATTGGCGATGTCCTTCATCAGGATGGTTTTACCGGTCTTGGGCTGTGCCACGATCAGCGCACGCTGCCCTTTGCCGATTGGAGCGAAGAGGTCGACGATGCGGGTCGACGGGTTGGTGGTGGCAGGGTCGCCGGTGAGGCTGAATTTCTCTTCAGGGAATAGCGGTGTGAGATGTTCGAACGACACGCGGTCGCGTACCTCGTTGGGGTGACGGCCGTTGATGAGGCTCACATTCGACATCGCGAAGTATTTCTCGTTGTCGTGGGGCGGACGCACGGTGCAGTCCACCACGTCGCCGGTCTTCAGGCTGTATTTCTTGATCTGCTGTGGCGACACGTAGATATCGTCAGGCGACGACAGGTAGTTGTAGTCGCTGGAGCGCAGAAAGCCGTAGCCGTCCTGCATGATCTCCAGCACGCCGTTGCCTTTTATGAGATCGTTGAACTCAAAGCGCGACGCTCCCGTTGCACCGGTCGGCGGTGCCTGCTGGTACGTCACTTCGGCAGTACGCTGCACCACGGGACGGTCGAAGATGTCGAGGGTCGGCATGGCACTCTGGTCTTCTATGGGCAGGTCGACCACGGTGATGAAGTCGGTACCGTCGCCCGGATCGCCTTCCCACACCTCGTCGGTATCGTCAGCCGTTTCGCCATGACTGTGCTGTGCCATCTTCTCCTGCAACTGCTCGATCATGCTCTTGTCTACATTATCCTCGCCCACGGGCTGCTCCTCTACAGACTCGGGCACCTGAGGCTCTTGTGGCATCTCGGCAGCAGCCTCCTGCTGGGTCTCGGCGGACTGCTGGGCCTCGGCAGCAGCAGCAGCGGCAGCCTCAGCCTCCTTCTGAGCCTTCGACTTACGTCCACGGCGCTTCGGAGCCTCGGCCTTGGGGGCTTCGGCAGTAGCGGCTGCCTCGTCGGCTGCCGGCTCCGGCTTGGAGACAGCGGGCATGTCGGCAAAGAGCGACGGGGCCTCAACCGTCATCGGCTTCTGGTTCTTCACATCAAAGTTCTCACCGTCCTTGCCATTGACGGTGTACACATGGTCTGTATCTTTTTTCGCTATGCGGGTGCGTTTGCGCTTGGGAGTGCCATCGGTGGTCGAAGCCGTCTCTGCGGCCTTGTCGAGTATGTCGTAGATGACCTTCTCCAGCGCATCGTCCTGCGATACTTTCACACCCATTTGCCCGGCAATCTCCATCAGTTGGGGTATTGCCATCTGTTCTAGTTGTTCTTTCGTGTACATATAATAAGCACTTTATTTGCTTGGAATTAGAATGATAGATTGAGACTCAAAAACGCTTCAAGGACTGTAGCGTTATCAGGAATCGTGTGCAAAGGTAGTCATTTTTTCTGTAACGACAAAGAAAATGACTACCTTTTTTGCTTTTTTTACTTCTTCAGCGGCACCAGCACGCTGAAGGTCGACCCCTCGTTCAGCACCGACTCCACCCTCACGTCGCCGCCGATCTTGCGTGCAAAGTCGGCACAGAGTTGCAGACCCAGTCCCGAGCCTTCCTCGCCGTCCGTACCATAGGTGGTCTCGCCCTTGTTGAAGATGCTGTCCAGACGCTCGGGGGCAATGCCTACGCCGTGGTCGCGGATGCTCACCTTGGCAAAGTCGCCCTCGGTGCTCATCATGATGTCGATGACGCTCTCCTCGGGCGAGAACTTGATGGCGTTCGACAGGAAGTTGCGCACGATGGTCTTCAGCATGTCGTTGTCGGCCTGTACCACCAGCGGCCCGTCGCTGCCCGCATAGTTCAGCGTGATCTTCTTCGTCAGGGCTATCATCTCGAATATCTCCACCACACCAGGGATGATGTCGTTCAGGTCCAGGTCCTGCATCACCACATTCAGACGTCCCGTCTGGCTCTTCGTCCACTTCAGCAGGTTGTCCAGCAGGTCGTGGCAGTCCTCGCTCTCCTTGTTGGCCTTGTCGAGCAGTTCGAACAGTTCAGGCCCTACTACGTCCTTGGGCACGGCGTTGACCACCAGGTTGAGCACCATGCGGATGCTGGCCATCGGCGAGCGCAGGTCGTGGGCGATGACGGAATACATCTTGTCGCGGTTGTTGATGGTGGCACGCAGGTCGCTGTTCTGCTTCTCGATGATGCGGGTGGCTGCCACCAGTTTTATCTGGTGGAACACGCGCACCACCAGTTCTTCCTTGTTGAAGGGCTTGGTCAGAAAGTCGCTGGCACCCACCTGGAAGCCGTGCACCAGGTCGCTGGGGTTGTTAAGGGCCGTGAGGAAGATGATGGGAATCTCGGCCGTCTCAGGGTCTTTCTTCAGTATGGCTGCCGTGTCGAAACCGTTGATATCGGGCATCATCACGTCGAGCAGTATCAGGTCGGGCTTCTGCGACTTGGCCAACTCGATACACATATTGCCGCCATTGGCCGTACACACCTGGTATTTCTCGTTCGACAGCAGAATCTTCAGCAGCAGCACATTGCTGACCACATCGTCTACTATCAGTATCTTAAAGTCACTCTTGTTGATGACTGAATCCAGTCCTTCGCTCTTTGTGGTCTGACTCATTTCGGTTGATTTGTTTTTTAAACTCTGCAAAGATACTCCTTTTCTTCCGAACGGCCAAATCTTAGGGCATAATTTTTCTTCAATCACGTTAAATAATATAGTAATAATGTACGCGTACGGAGAAAAATGATTACCTTTGCACGCTGAATATGGACAAGATCATACTGGGCATCGACCCGGGAACCAACATCATGGGCTACGGCGTGCTGCAAGTGACCGACGGCAAGGCACACATGGTGACCATGGGCATCATCGACCTGCGTAAGTTCGACGACGCCTACCTTAAGTTAGGCCACATCTTCGACCGCGTCACCGGCATCATCGACAGTTACCTGCCTGACGAACTGTCCATCGAGGCCCCCTTCTTCGGCAAGAACGTGCAGTCGATGCTCAAACTCGGACGTGCACAGGGCGTGGCCATCGCTGCCGCCATCCACCATAGCGTGCCCATCCACGAATATGCGCCTATGAAAATCAAGATGGCGCTCACCGGCAACGGCTCGGCATCGAAGGAGCAGGTGGCAGGCATGCTGCAGCGGCTGCTGAAGATTCCAAACGACGAGATGGGACGCTTCATGGATGCCACCGATGCCCTGGCTGCCGCCTACTGCCACTATCTGCAGATGGGGCGCCCCGACAGCGGAGCCCCCCACTACAGGGGATGGAAGGATTTTGTCAACAAGAACCAAGACAAGGTATGGAACAACAAGAAATAATTGCCGTCGTCGGACTGAACGCCAGCGGGAAGACACAATTTGTCGACCGTCTGCGCAAGCAAATGGCCACCGACAGCGTGCGCTACATCGCCTTCTGCGACTCCTACGGTGCCGCCACCGACAAGTCGTACTACCTGCAACTGCGCTGGAACCAGCACGACATCGATGCCGAGACACCCGTCGTGGGCGACGTCCTCGAACGCTCATTTCTGCTCTCCGGTCCCGACGACAGCGAACGGCGCAGCCTGCAGAACCGCCTCTACCGTCTGTTCGCCATGGAGCCCCTGCTCGACAAGTATGTCATCACCCTGTCCAGCGGCGAACTGCGCAAGTTGCAACTCATCAAGACACTCCTGGCACGCCCGCGCACACTCATCCTCGACAACCCCTTCATCGGACTCGACAGCGACACACGCCGACAACTGAAGGTGCTGCTGCGCCAACTGGCCGCCGAACAGCACCTAACGCTCTATCTCGTGCTCTCGCGGGCCGACGACGTGCCCGACTACGTCACACGCACCATACGCACCACCGACGAGGCCGAGTTCATGAGCGAACCAGCGCCACTCTCCGACGAGAAGCGCCACGCTCTGCTCACACTGCCTGCCCACGCCGACGACTACTGCGCCGACATCGTGGCCGACCTGCGACGGGTGAGCATACGCTATGGCGAGCGCACCATACTGCACAACCTCAACTGGACCATACGCAACGGCGAGCGATGGGCTCTCTCCGGACAAAACGGCTCCGGCAAGTCGACGCTACTGTCGCTCATCTGTGCCGACAACCCACAGGCCTACGCCTGCGACATCACACTCTTCGGACGGCAGCGGGGCTCCGGCGAGAGCATCTGGGACATCAAGAAGCACATCGGCTACGTGTCGCCAGAGATGCACCGCTCCTATCAGCGCAACCTGCCCTGTCTGCAGGTCGTCGCCAGCGGACTGAAAGACACCGTGGGCCTCTACACCCGCGCCAACGACGAGGAGAATGCTGTGTGCCGCTGGTGGATGTGGCTCTTCGGCATCGATACCCTCGCCGACCGCCCCTTCCTCTCGCTCTCCAGCGGCGAACAGCGACTGGTGCTGCTGGCGCGCGCCTTCGTCAAAGACCCCGAGTTGCTCATCCTCGACGAACCCCTCCACGGACTCGACGCCCAGCGTCAGCGCCTGGCCAAGGACATTATCGACACCTTCTGCCAGCGCCGCAACAAGACGCTCATCATGGTCACCCACTACCGGCAGGAACTGCCCGCGTGCATCACCCATCAAAAGACATTGACTAGATAATAAAAAAACAGAAACGATATGAAAAAAATCCTATTGTCACTCATGCTGCTCGCCGCCACAACGATGACGGCCGGCGCACAGGAAATCTACACCGAAGTGAAGCGCATGGCACAGACCAATGCCGACAACAGCAATGCCGACCCGCTGGTGCGCAAAATCAACAAGTTCAAGGTCGACGCCCTCAACTACATGGCTATCAAGATGCGCGAGCAGATGCCCGACTCTACCGCCGAACTGCTTGACAAGGAGGCCCTCTCGCTCCACATCTTCATCAACAACTACACCAACGCCCTCGTGGCCAACGCCCAGCAACCCGCTGCCCACGTGCAGCGCGTCATCCGTGTATTCATGGATGCCAGTTACTCAAATCCCCTCTTCAACGACGACGACAAGGAGGTGGTGCTGTCCTATTTCAACGACGGCAACAACATGACACGCTTCTCGCTCGACACCGACTGGCGCCGCGCCGTGCTCGCTGCCGAAGAGGCGATGAAAAAGTTGAATAATTGAAAAGTCGGAAGGACCGTTCTCAGATCTTCAGTTCACGCAGCAGTTCGCTCATGCGCTGCAGCGTGGAGATGCGCGTAGGCACGAGTGGCAGACGCAGCACGTTCTCTATGAACCCCATCTCGTGCAGCATGGCCTTAACGCCGGCAGGGTTGCCGTCGACGAAGAGCAGCGAGAACAGGTCGGTGAAGCGGTGGTGAATCTTACGCGCAGGGTCGTATTCGCCGCGCATCTGCAACCGTATCATCTTAGAAAACTCCTTCGGCAGCGCATTGCCGATGACGCTGATCACGCCCACCGCGCCACACGACACCATGGGGAACGTCAGCGAGTCGTCGCCCGAGATCACGTCAAACGTCTCCGGTTTGTTCTTGATAATCTCGTCCACCTGCTCCAGATTGCCGCTGGCCTCCTTGATGGCCACTATGTTCCGGCAGTCGCGGGCCAGCCGCACCGTGGTCTCGGCCTTCAGGTTCACACCCGTACGCCCGGGCACGTTGTACAGCACCACCGGCAGCGCGGTGGCGGCAGCAATGGCCTTGAAGTGCTGGTAGAGCCCTTCCTGCGACGGCTTGTTGTAGTAGGGGCAGACGCTCAGTATGCCGTCGATACCCTTGAAGTCGCCATTCTTCAGTTCCTCCACCACGGCGGCAGTATTATTGCCGCCACAGCCCATCAGTATGGGTACGCGCGCCTGCACCTTGTCCACCACCAGATTCTTGATACGCTGTTTCTCTTCTGCCGTCAGCGTGGGCGTCTCGCCCGTGGTAGCCAAGATACAGAAGAAGTCGGCACCATTCTCCAGTTGATAGTCCACCAGCCGTAGCAGTGCCTCATAGTCTACGGAACCGTCTTGCTTGAAAGGGGTGATCAGGGCGATGCCCAGACCTTTGAAAATATTGTATACCATACGTAGGGGTTGGTCTAATTCGGCTGCAAAGGTACAAAAAAGATTGCAAACCAAAGCATAGTTTGCAATCTTTTTTCTATCCTTTCAACTTTTCACCTTTTCCTCTTTTTCACATTTTCACTCTTTAAACAATTCCTTGATGCCGCCGATGGAGCCCATCAGGTTCGTGGCCTCGTAGGGCAGGTAGACAGTCTTCGTCTTGTCGCCCTGGGCCAACTCCTCGAGCATCTGTATGTATTTCTGGGCCAGCAGATAGTTGGCCGGATTGGTGCTCTTGCCCACGGCCTCGGTAATCAGTTCGATGGCCTTGGCCTCGGCCTCGGCCTTGCGTATGCGGGCCTGTGCCTCGCCCTCGGCCGTCAGAATGGCCTGCTGCTTGGCAGCCTCTGCGCGGTTGATCATAGCCGTCTTCTCACCCTCTGAGGCCAGAATCTCGGCAGCCTTCTCACCCTCAGAGGTCAGTATCTGCGCACGCTTGTTGCGCTCGGCTTGCATCTGCTTCTCCATGGCCGTCAGCACGCTGCTCGGGGGTGTGATGTCTTGCAGTTCCACACGGTTTACCTTCACGCCCCATTTGTCGGTGGCATCGTCCAGCACGGCCCTCAGTTTGGTGTTGATGGTATCGCGCGAGGTCAGCGTCTCGTCCAGTTCCAGTTCGCCGATGATGTTACGCAACGTGGTCTGCGTCAGTTTCTCGATGGCGTTGGGCAGGTTGTTGATCTCGTAGGTAGCCTTGAAGGGGTCCATAATCTGGAAGTAGAGCAGCGCGTTGATCTCCATCTGTATGTTGTCCTTCGTTATCACGTTCTGCTTGGGGAAGTCGTACACCTGTTCGCGAAGGTCGATGCTGTTCGAGTAGACATAGCGTCCACGACTGAGCACCACCACATTCTTGGCCTTGTCGATGAAAGGTATGATGAGGTTGATGCCCGGCTTCAGCGTGGCGTGATAGCGTCCCAGCCGTTCGATGATCTTCGTCTCTGACTGCGGGATGATGACGAGTGCCATTTTGGCAAAGATGATAACCAGCACCACGGCTGCTATCAGAAAATACATTGTAATCTCCATAATCCTATTTTTTTTACTTTTTCAATTATTTACTTTTTCAATTTTTTACTTTTCACTCTTTTCCACCGTGATGATGATGCTCTCGCGCGCCACCACCCTCACCTTGGTGCCATCGGCTATCTCCTGCCCGTCGGCAGACTGCGCCTTCCAGTCGTCGCCGTCGATGGCCACGCGTCCGTAGCCGCCGGCCTTGATGGCCTCGGTCACGCATCCCGTGCGCCCCAGCAGCGCGTCGGCATTGCTGGCGCGGTCGTCCTCGTCCCGGTGCAGGTATTTCAGTGCAAAGGGTCTGACGGTGAAGATGCAGACTGTCGTCAACACCAATAATACCGCTATCTGCACATAGACATCAGCCACCGGCGACACCACGGCAGCACCCATCGCTCCGATGGCGAAGCAGAAGATGAAGAAGTCGCCCGACGATAGTTCCAGTATCAGGCCCACCACGGCCACTACGGCCCATAGTTGCCACATGTTCTCACTCAGATATTCTATCATAATTGCTTCAGATATTATGTTTCACCTGCAAAGATAACATTTGCAGACTAAACCACAAAGAAAATCGGCATCTATTTTTCAACATTTAACACATCAGCAGAGTTCGGCAACTATTCAGCACGGCGACTGCTACAGATAGGCTGACGGAAAGAGTGTGGAAAATGACCTTTGCCGTCTGTTTGTCTGGCACTTCAAGACTGCCGTGAGGCTTCAAACGCCCCGTTTGGAGGCTTCAAACGCTCCGTTTGGAGGCTTCAAACACCCCGTTTGGAGGCTTCAAACGCTCCGTTTGGAGGCTTCTTTTTTCTCTTTTTTCTTCTTTTCTTTCTTTTCTTCTTTATTCTTCTTTTTTTATATTCTCAATGACAGATGACAGATGACAGATAAAATTTTAAAAAGATATCGCGTACCGCGCATACGCACGGTACGCGAATGGTTTTCAAAAAACCATCTGTCATCCGTCATCTGTCACACCCAGAAAGGGAATCCATAGAACCACACTTAGCAAAAAAGGTCAGAAAAGATCAGATATTCAATGAGATCTCCGCCCTTTGCCGAAAAAATATGGAAAAGAATACATGGATTACAATACTTTTTCGTACCTTTGCAACATCAAAACGAATTTACGCAATCAAACTAAAGACAAACTACAGATCATGATGAAAAAGACACTACTGACACTGATGGCCCTCACACCGGCGATGCTCTGGGCACAGACATTCGACTTCGACCTGACAAAGCCACAACCCGTGTACAACGAGCGCGACGGCTACGGCTACGACCTGCTGCCAGCCCCCGACAAGGGCAAGGCAGCGGAGCCCTTCTACTTCTCGGTAAGGGTAGACGACGGCAACTACCTGGTACGGGTCGTGGTGGGCGGCAAGAAGAATGCCAACACCACGGTGCGCGCCGAGGGACGACGGCTGATGGCGGAACATATCGTCACCGCGAAGGCCAAGGACACCAAAGAGGTGACCTTCGTGGTGAACAAGCGGTCGCCACAGATAGACGACCGCACGCGAGTGAAGATAAAGGAACGCGAGAAGGACTATCTGGCGTGGGACGACAAGTTGACGTTGGAGTTTAACGGCCCAATGCCGGCCGTGAAGAGCATACACATAGAGAAGGCCGACGTGCCCACCGTCTACCTGTGCGGCAACTCGACGGTGGTCGACCAGAACTACGAGCCGTGGGCTTCGTGGGGACAGATGATCACCCGCTGGTTCGGGCCCCGGGTGGCTGTGTCGAACCATGCCGAGAGCGGTCTGACAGCCCGCACGTTTATAGCCTCGAACCGTCTGGACAAAATACTGTCGACGCTGAAGCGGGGCGACTACGTGTTCGTGGAGTTCGGCCATAACGACGAGAAGGAGAAACGACCGGGCGACGGGGCGTGGTATCACTATCAGTACCAACTGAAGATATTCGTAGACCAGGTGCGCGCCAAAGGGGCCGACATCGTATTCTGCACCCCCACGCAGCGCCGTATGTTTGCCGACGACAAGAAGACGCTGCGCAACACCCACGGCGACTTCCCGGCAGCGATGTGCGAGGTGGCCGAGCGCGAACACGTGCCGGTGGTCGACCTGAACGCGATGACGAAGACACTGTTTGAGACCCTCGGCTTCGAGGACTCGAAACGCGCGCTGGTGCACTACCCGAAGGAGGCCTACGGACGGGAACTGAGCGACAACACGCACTTCAACCCCTACGGTGCCTACGAGGTGGCGAAATGTGTGGTGATGGGCATCAAGGCCCTCAACCTGCCGCTGGCACAGTATCTGCGCCCCGAATGGCAGGACTTCGACCCGGCGCATCCTGACGACTGGAAAACATTCATGTGGGCTCCGTCACGAATGACCGAGAATACGAAGCCAGACGGCAATTGAAAAGCCAAATGGTGACTTACGCTTGGCGGTGACTGATTAAAACAACAGAAATCTGACGAACAATGAAAAAGATTCTTTCCACAATAGTACTGGCATCGATTGCCATAACGGCATCTGCACAGAGTTGGCCTACTGTAACGACCGAAGCCAAGCCCGGCACACGCTGGTGGTGGCTGGGGTCGGCCGTTGACAAAGAGAACCTGCGATGGAACCTCCGGGAATACGCCAAGCATGGCATTGGAGCCGTTGAAATAACCCCCCTCTATGGTGTACAAGGCAACCAGACCAATAACATCACTTATCTGTCGGACCGATGGATGGAGATGCTGCGCTACACCGGCCAGCAGGCTGGGCGCAACGGCATAGAACTGGACATGGCCACCGGCACCGGATGGCCCTTCGGAGGACCGTGGGTGCCGCTGGAGGAGAGCGCCTGTCGGGTGGTTTTCGTAGAACGGGATTTTAAGGGCAAGAGCGTTGAAGGATTAGACCTGCTGCCGGCCGAGAAAGACCGCAAGAATACGGCTCTTCAGAAAGTGATGCTCTATGGTGGCGACAACTGCGCTGTCGACGTTACTGAAAATGTCAGCAACGGCAGCCTGACATGGAAATTGCCAAAGTCCCTGGAACCCATGTTGGGGAAAGGCAATGATGACGTGAGAACGGTGGTTGCCGTATATATCAAATATGGTGTGATGAGAGTGAAGCGGGCAGCTCCCGGTGGCGAGGGGCTTGTTATCGATCACTTCGACCGCAAGGCTGTAGCCAATTACCTGAAACACATTGAGGAAGCCTTTGAGCGCACCAAGACGCCTTATCCTCACACATTCTTCAACGACAGTTACGAGGTGGCCGACGCCACATGGACGCCTACACTGTTTGAAGAGTTTGAGAAGCGCCGCGGCTATAAGCTGCAAGACTGTCTGCTGCAGCTTATTCATGCTGCCGACAAAAATCTGGTATGGAAAGGCAGACAGCCCCAGCAGGTGCTCAGCGACTACCGCGAGACCCTCGGCGACCTGCTGCTTGAGAACTTTACCGAGCAGTGGACGGCCTGGGCCCACAGCCACGGCGCCATCACCCGCAACCAGGCCCACGGCTCGCCCGCCAACCTGATAGACTGCTATGCCGCCGTCGACATACCCGAGATCGAAGGCTTCGGACTCTCCGACCTGGGCATCAAGGGACTGCGCACCGACCCCGGCAAGACACGCAAGAACGACAGCGACTACTCGATGTTCAAATACGCCCCGTCGGCAGCCCACGTCTGCGGCAAGCCCTACACCAGCAGCGAGACCTTCACCTGGCTGACGGAGCACTTCCGCACTTCACTGTCGCAACTGAAGCCCGACCTCGACCTGATGTTCTGCGCCGGCGTCAACCACATGTTCTTCCACGGCACCTGCTATTCGCCCAAGGACGACGCATGGCCCGGATGGAAATTCTATGCATCGATAGACATGAGCCCCACGAACAGCATCTGGCGCGACGCCCCCTACTTCATGGACTACGTCACGCGCTGCCAGTCGTTCCTGCAGTGGGGTGAGCCCGACAACGACTTCCTGGTGCTGCTGCCCGTGCGCGACGCATGGCGGAAGCCCAACGGCAAACTGCTCATGCAGTTCTCCATACACGCCATGGGCAAACTGATGCCCGAATTCCGCGATGCCATCCTGGAGATAGACCGGGCCGGCTTCGACTGCGACTACATCTCAGAGCGTCTGCTGATGGACGTGACCTGCCAGAAAGGCATGCTGCAGACCAAGGGCGGCACACGCTACAAGGGACTCATTATCCCCGGCAACGGCAAGATGCCCGAACAGGTGAAGCAGCACATAGACCGGCTGAAGGCACAAGGGGCCCACATCATGACCGGCATCGATACCGCAGAGATGGCCCGTGCCGCCAGGCCGGAAGCCATGAAGACCGACCTGGGACTGAAAGCCATCCGCCGCAAGAACGCCAACGGCTACCACTACTTCATGGCCAACCTGACACCTGACGACATCAAGCAGAAGGTGACGCTGGCCGTGCCACTGAAGAGTGCCAAGTGGTTTAACCCCCTCAACGGCGACATCACCGACGCCAACGTCGATGCCGACGGCATAGACATCTGTCTGCGCAGCGGAGAGTCAATGATACTGCAGACCTTTAGCGAGGCTGCGCCTCTGAATGATAAACGACAAATGACAAATGATAAAACGAGCGCCGGCGAGGCTGCGCCTCTAAATGATAAACCGAGGGCCATTGAGATAGACGGACCATGGACACTATCGTTCGTCGACGAACAGCCCAAGGTAGACAGGACCTACCGCCTTGACCGGCTGCAGACGTGGGAGACGCTCGACGAGCAGACACGCGTGACGATGGGCACGGGTGTCTATACCACGAAGTTTAAAATGGCGAAGAAGGATCATCCCGCCGGCCCCTGGCAAATCGACCTGGGCGACGTACGCGAGAGTGCCCGCGTCTACATCAACGGACAGTTCATCGGCTGCGCATGGAGCGTGCCTTTCGTCCTCGACACCAAGGGCACACTGCGCGAGGGTGACAACGAAGTGCGCATAGAGGTGACCAACCTGCCGGCCAACCGCATCAGCGAACTGGACCGCCAGGGGGTGAAATGGCGCAAGATGGAGGAAATCAACGTGGTAGACATCAACTACAAGAAGACGCTCTACGACCAGTGGGAACCCGTGCCCAGCGGTCTGAACACGACGGTGAGACTGGTCAGATAGCAAGAAGCAGGATCAACGCTGTAGGCAAGCATCCCTGTCGGCAAGCACGGGAAAACGGCGACGCACGTCGGTCACCTCTTCCACGTCAAGCGAGACCCGGCAGGCACACTCACGACTTTCACAGGAGACGAGCACCCGACCCGACGGGTCGACGACAGCAGAGCCTCCGGTGAAAGTCGTCTTACGTTCACGGCCCACGCGGTTGACGCCGATCACATAGCACTGGTTCTCGATGGCACGGGCACGGAGCAGCGCATCCCAGGCATCCTGGCGCGCTGCGGGCCAGGAAGCCACATAGACGATGGCATCGTACACGCCGGCATAGCCATAGCGCGACCAGAGGGGAAAGCGCAAGTCGTAGCAGGTGAGTAGCAGGAAGCGCAGCCCGCCATAGGTGACCACCACATGGGCATCGCCGGCGACATAGTTCACGTCTTCGTGGGCAAAGGTGAAGAGATGGTGCTTGTCGTAGCGGGCAACGCTGTCGGGGGTGACGAAGTAATGGCGGTTGACGCAGTACCCGCGAGCATCGCGGATGGCCAGACTGCCACTGAGGGCACAGCGCCGCCCGGCAGCCACCAACTGCATCCAGCGCAGCGCAACGCTGTCGTGCTCGTCGGCGACTATATCTTCAGGACGCGCGGAATAGCCCGTGGCCCACATCTCCGGCAACACATAGAGGTCGGCAGTCTGCTCACGGATGAGCGTCTCTGCCCGACTGATATTCTCCAGTGGGCTACCCCACACGATGTCCATTTGTAAGAGTGATACTGTCATAGGTCGGTCATAAATATTTCACAAGTACGGTCATAAGTTTGTCTGTCACAAGTACTGTCATAAGTAAAAATCGTTCACCAGTTGCTGATAGTCGTCAGAACCAATGACCAGTTCGGTACGCTCCAGCGGCAGGGGGTGCTTGCGGAAGGCCAGCAGATAGCGGCGTGCCATCTTAGCAGGCGTAGTGCGGACGGCACACTCGCGGGTCTTGAACAGTCCGCACAGCACGGCCTCGGTCTCGAGGTGCTGCCGGCAGTCGAAGGGTATGACGAGCGACAACTGGCCGTCGTCGGTCAGCAGTCGGCAAGCATGGCGCATCAGCGTGGCATAGGTGAGGCTACCGGCATGGCGCGCCATCGTACGCCGTGCATCTGGACTGGCTAGCGAGTCGACGAAGTAAGGCGGATTGCAGACTAGACAGTCGTAGGAGCCCAGACAGCAGGCCACGTCGCACAAGGCGATGCACACCCTTCCGGCAAAGGGTGAGCGGGCTGCGTTCTGACGGGCCTGACAGACGGCATCACCATCGATGTCGATGCCCACGACACTGGCCTCAGGAAAGCGCTGCGCCATCATCAGGGCTATCAGTCCGGTGCCCGTGCCGATGTCGAGCACCCGCCGCCCGCCATGCGCCCAGGCACCGAGCAGCGTGCCGTCGGTGCCCACCTTCATGGCGCACATCGACTGGCTGACGGTGAACTGTTTGAATCGGAAATAGTCGTTGGCCATACACCACTGCACTTGATTTTTGCGTGCAAAGATACAATAAAATTGTTAATTCTTTGCCTTTCGTGCGTTATTCTTAATTAAAATGTGTACCTTTGCAGACTAATTTCAGAATATGGAGTATAAATTTCAAATGAACGATAACGAGAACAAGGCATTCTCGATGATTGCCGACATCGATGGCGACTTCAACGACTTACAGAATGTAGACGTGCCCGAGGTGCTGCCCATCCTGCCGGTGCGCAACCTGGTGCTCTTCCCGGGGGTGGTCAGCCCCATCGTGATCGGACGCGACTCGAGCATGAAACTGGTGCGTAAGGCCGAAAGGAGCGGTTCGCTCATCGGCATCGTCTGCCAGCGCGACCCCGATGTGGAGATGCCCGGCGAAGACGACCTGTACAACTACGGCGTCTATGCCCGCGTGCTGAAACAACTGACACTGCCCACGGGCATGGTGACCGTCATCGTGCAGGGACTGGGACGACTGAAACTGGGACATATCGTGCAGGAGTTCCCCTATCTGACCGGTCAGGTGGAGGCAGCGCCGGAGATTCTGCCCGACAAGCACGACAAGGAGTGGAACACCGCCATGGACGACCTGCGGAAGATGGTTGACGAGTTTATCAATATCTACGACGACATACCCGACGAGGCAACAATGGCCATCCGCAATATACAGAACAACGTGATGGCGCTGAGTTTCATCTGCTCGAACATGCCCTTCTCCATCAAGGAGAAGATCAAACTGCTCAGCGTAGAGTCGGTGAAGGAACGGCTGTTCGGCATGATGAAAGCCCTGGACCGTGAGATCAAACTGCAGCACCTGAAGGCCGACATCCGCAATAAGACCCGCGAGGACCTGGACGAGCAGCAGCGCAACTACTTCATCCAGCAGCAGATCAAGAACCTGCAGGCAGAGATGGGCAACGAGTCGACACCCGAAAAGCGCGACCTGCTGGAAAAGTCGTACAACAAGAAATGGCCCGCCGAGGTAGAGAAGATCTTCAAAAAGGAGATGGACAAACTGGACAACCTGCAGACGCAGAGTCCCGACTACAACGTGCAACTGAACTATCTGCAGACCTTCGTCTCGCTGCCCTGGGGCGAATATACCAAAGACGACCTCAATCTGGCAAGGGCGAGGAGAATTCTGGACCACGACCACTACGGTATGGAGAAGGTGAAGGAGCGCATACTGGAATATATGGCGGTACTGTCGCTGCGCGGCGACCTGAAGAGTCCCATACTCTGTCTGTACGGCCCGCCGGGCGTGGGCAAGACATCGCTGGGCAAGTCGATAGCCGAGGCCATGAAGCGCAAGTATGTCAGAATATCGCTCGGCGGTCTGCACGACGAGGCTGAGATACGCGGACACCGCCGCACCTACATCGGCTCCATGCCCGGGCGCATCATCAAGAGCATACAGAAGGCCGGCAGCAGCAACCCCGTGTTCATTCTCGACGAGATAGACAAAGTGACGCAGAACACCGTCAACGGCGACCCCGCATCGGCACTGCTCGAAGTGCTCGATCCAGAGCAGAACACGGCCTTCCACGACAACTACCTCGATGTGGACTACGACCTGTCGAAGGTGCTCTTCATCGCTACGGCCAACAACCTGAGCACCATACCCCGTCCGCTGCTCGACCGTATGGAAATAATCGAACTGAGCGGCTATATCACTGAGGAGAAGATAGAGATCACAAAGCATCACCTCATACCGCGAGAACTGGAGAACACTGGACTGAACACGCTGAAGGAGAAACCGAAGTTCAACAAAGCGGCCATCGAGAAAATCATCGAACAGTACACCCGCGAGAGCGGTGTGCGACAGTTGGAGAAACAGATCAACAAGGCCATGCGCAAACTGGCCTACAAACGGCAGTTGGACGATGAGACACTCAACTGGAAGATCACACCCGAACAGGTGGAAGACCTGTTGGGCAAACCACCCTACTACCGCGACATCTATCAGGGCAACGACTACGCCGGCGTGGTCACCGGACTGGCATGGACCAGCGTGGGCGGCGAGATACTGTTCATCGAGACATCGCTCAGCAAGGGCAAAGGGTCGAAACTGACGCTGACCGGCAACCTGGGCGACGTGATGAAAGAGTCGGCCGTGCTGGCACTGGAGTATGTCAAGGCCCATGCCGAGACACTGGGCATCGACTACCGCATCTTCGACAACTGGAACATACACATCCACGTACCGGAAGGGGCCACCCCCAAAGACGGACCGTCGGCGGGCATCACCATCGCCACCTCGATAGCATCGGCACTGACACAACGCAAGGTGCGCAAGAACACGGCGATGACGGGCGAGATCACTCTGCGCGGCAAAGTGCTCCCCGTGGGCGGCATCAAAGAGAAGATACTGGCTGCCAAGCGTGCCGGCATCACCGACATCGTGCTCTGTCAGGATAACGAGAAGGACATACTCGAGATTCCCGACATGTACCTCAAGGGTGTCACTTTCCACTATGTGGAAAATGTGCAGGACGTGTGGCGCTTCGCACTGACCGACGAGGTGGTGAGCCATCCGTTGTCGTTTGAAATACCTGATGAAGTGCCAGAGAAGAAATGACAGAGCAAGAGAAGAAATAGTTGAGCAAGAGAAGAAATGACATTTGAACTGCAGCATACCGACCCCTACAGCAGTGCCCGCACGGGACTCATCACCACGGACCACGGACAGATCAAGACACCCATCTTCATGCCCGTAGGCACCTGTGGCAGCGTGAAAGGCGTGCACTTCGACGAACTGCGCGAACAGGTGAAGGCACAGATCATTCTGGGCAACACCTACCACCTCTACCTGCGACCCGGTCTCGACACGCTGCGCAAGGCCGGCGGACTGCACAAGTTTAACACGTGGGATCGGCCCATACTGACCGACTCCGGCGGATTCCAAGTGTTCTCGCTGACCGGCATCCGCAAACTGCGTGAGGAGGGCTGCGAGTTCCGTAGCCACATCGACGGGTCGAAACATATCTTTACGCCGGAGAACGTGATGGACACGGAGCGCATCATCGGCGCCGACATCATGATGGCCCTCGACGAGTGTCCACCGGGCGAGAGCGACTACCAGTATGCCAAGAAGTCGCTTGGACTGACGCAACGCTGGCTGGACCGTTGCATCAAGCGCTTCAACGAGACAGAACCGCTCTACGGACACCGGCAGGCGCTATTCCCCATCGTGCAGGGCTGCAAATACAAGGACCTGCGACAGGAGGCCGCCAAATACGTGGCCGACAAGGGGGCAGAAGGTAACGCCATCGGCGGACTGGCTGTCGGCGAGCCGACCGAGGTGATGTACGAGATGATCGAGGTGGTCAACGAGATACTGCCCAAGGACCGTCCGCGCTATCTGATGGGTGTCGGCACACCACAGAACATCCTGGAAGCCATCGAGCGCGGCGTAGACATGTTCGACTGCGTGATGCCTACCCGCAACGGGCGCAACGCGCTGCTCTTCACCTACCAGGGCACGATGAACCTGCGCAACAAGAAGTGGGAGCAGGACTTCACGCCCATCGACCCCGACGGGTGCTACGTCGACCGGCTGCACACGAAGGCTTACCTGCACCACCTGTTCAAGGCACAGGAACTGCTGGCCATGCAGATAGCGTCGATACACAATCTGGCCTTCTACCTCAGACTGGTGGCTGATGCCCGGCAGCATATCGAGCAGGGCGACTTCTCACAGTGGAAGCGCTCCGTGGTCAATGACTTAGGACGCCGCGTATGAGACATCTGCGACTGAAGAACTTCCTGGCACGATTCCTGACAAGGCTTGACCGCTACATCATGGTCAAGTTCATAGGCACCTATATCTATTCGATAGCACTCATCATCTCAATCAGCATCGTCTTCGATTTCAACGAAAACCTGGCCAAGTTCTCTAACACGCACGCTCCATGGCGAGCCATCATCTTCGACTACTACGCCAATTTCGTACCCTACTTCTCCAACCTCTTTTCGCCACTCTTCGTCTTCATTGCCGTCATCTTCTTCACATCGAAACTGGCGGGCAACAGCGAGATAATTGCCATGATGGCCAGCGGTACCAGTTTCCGACGACTGATGCGCCCCTACATGCTCTCGGCGGCCATCATCGCGGCTGCCAACTTCTATATGGGTGCCTATGTCATACCACATGGCAACGTGACACGCTATAAGTTTGAGACGCAGTATAAGAACAAGGACAAGGTGACGTCGGCATCGAATGTACAGTTGCAGGTGGCACCGGGCATCATCGCCTACATGCAGCAATACGACAACAACTCGAAACGCGGCTACGGCTTCTCGCTCGACCAGTTTGAAGACAAGAAACTGGTGAGCCACATGACGGCAAACGTGGTGCAGTACGACACCATCTCTGACTCGCGCTACCACTGGAAGGTCATCAGTTATAAAATCCGTACACTGAAAGGACTGCGCGAGCAAATCACAACCGGTGCCGAACTTGACACGATGATCATGATGGAACCGATGGACCTGGTCTACAACAAAGGACAGCAGGAGACGCTGACCTCACCCGAACTGTTGCGATACATCTCGAAACAGCAGGAACGCGGGTCGCAGAACGTCGTACAGTACGAAGTGGAATATCACAAGCGCATCGCCACCTCGTTTGCCTCGTTCATCCTGACCATCATCGGTGCCTCGCTCTCTGCACGCAAGCGGAAAGGCGGCATGGGCATGGCCCTCGGCATCGGGCTGGCACTGTCGTTCTCGTACATCCTGCTGCAGACCATCTCGTCGACCTTCGCCATCAATGCCGGCATGCCGGCGATACTGGCAGCGTGGATTCCAAACATGATCTATGCCGTGATTGCTTACTTCTGCTACAGGCAGGCACCGAATTGATTTACGATTTAATGATTTACAATTTACAATTTATTTCAGAAAGATGACATTTGAAGAAACATACCTCAACGACAATATTCTCGATGCGCTCTACGATATGCACTTCGAGGAGATGACTCCCATTCAAGAGCGATGCATACCAGAGATCCTCGACGGACGCGACGTGCTGGGAGTGGCCCAGACCGGTACCGGCAAGACGGCAGCCTATCTGCTGCCCATACTCTCCATGCTCGACGACGGCGGCTATCCCGACGATGCCATCAACTGCGTCGTGATGTCGCCCACACGTGAGTTGGCACAACAGATTGACCAAGCCATGGAAGGCTTCTCTTACTATCTGGACCACGTGAGCAGCATCGCTGTCTATGGCGGCAACGACGGGTCACGCTTCGACCAGGAAATTAAAAGCCTGCGACAGGGAGCACCCGTGGTCATCGCCACGCCTGGCCGTCTGCTCAGCCATCTGAAGGTGGGCAACCTCGACTTGTCGCGCACCTCATTCTTCGTTCTCGATGAAGCCGACCGTATGCTCGACATGGGCTTCTCGGAAGACATCATGCAGATTAATGCCCTTCTGCCAAAAGACTGCCAGAAGGTGATGTTCTCGGCCACAATGCCATCGAAGATTCGCGAACTGGCAGTATCGCTGCTGAAGAACCCTGTAGAGGTCAAACTGAAGGTGAGCCGGCCGGCAGAGAAAATCCGCCAGATGGCCTATGTCTGCTATGAACCGCAGAAGGTGAGCATCGTCGAACAGATATTCAAACGGGGCGACTTGCAGCGCGTCATCATCTTCTGCGGCAAGAAAGACAAGGTGAAAGATATCAACCGTACGCTACACAAACTGAAAATCAACTGCGCACCTATGCACTCTGACCTGTCGCAGGCCGAGCGCGACGAGGTGATGTATAAGTTCAAGGCCGGACAGGCAGACGTGCTCGTGGCTACAGACATTGTGGCTCGCGGCATCGACATCGACGACATCCGTATGGTCATCAATTTCGACGTGCCCCACGACTCTGAGGACTACGTGCATCGCATAGGACGTACGGCTCGTGCTGACCGCGACGGCGAAGCCATCACTCTCGTCAGTGACCGTGACATACAGCGTTTCCAGAAGATAGAACAGTTCCTGCAGAAAGAGGTAGAGAAACTGCCCCTGCCCGACGGCTTGGGCGAGGGTCCTGAATACAAGGCTGCACCATCAGCCGGCAAGGTAAGAGGCAAAGGGCACTCACATCATCGCGGCCGTGGCCAGGGGCGTAAGGACCGCGGTCGTGGCCGTGGCCATCAGAGAGGCGGGGCCAAGAAGGAATGAACGGCTGTCGCGTCTTTCGGACAGAAACAAAGAAAGCAGACCCTTAAAGTCTGCTTTCTTTAGTACACCCGCAGGGGTTCGAACCCTGGACACCCTGATTAAGAGTCAGGTGCTCTACAAACTGAGCTACGGGTGCATCCTTTTCTTTAGCGGGTGCAAAGGTACACACTTTTTTTGATACCACCAAACTTTTTACGGAAATTCTTCTGAAAAAGTTTATTGACGGGTGGTATGGAAGC
>DETM01000041.1:0-6602 GCA_002361655.1 Prevotella sp. UBA3288
ATGCCGAGATGCCCGTGAAGACCATCCTGCGCGTTACCCACTCTGAGCCCGGCATCAAGGGCGACACCGCCACCAACACCCTGAAGCCCGCCACGCTGGAGACCGGTGTTGAGGTACGCGTGCCCCTGTTCATCAACGAGGGCGACCTGATCCAGGTGGACACTCGCGACGGTTCTTATCTGGCACGTGCCAAGGAGTAAGAATGAAATACTCTGTCATCGTTCCCGTCTACAACCGCCCCGACGAGGTGGACGAACTGCTGGAGAGCCTGGGCACACAGACGCTCAAGGACTTTGAGGTGGTCATCGTAGAAGACGGGTCAAAGATACCCTGCAAGGATGTTTGCGACAAGTACGCAGACATCCTTGATTTACATTATTATTATAAAGAGAACAGCGGGCCCGGCCAGAGCCGCAACTACGGCGTGGAGCGGGCGCAGGGCCGGTATGTGGTGATCGTCGACTCCGACGCCGTGCTGCCCCCGGGCTTCATGCAGGCCATCGACGACGAACTGCAGCGACAGGACACCGACGCCTGGGGAGGCCCCGACGCCGCCCACGACTCGTTCACCACCATCCAGAAGGCTATATCCTATGCCATGACCTCGTTCTTCACCACCGGCGGCATACGCGGCGGCAAGAAGCAACTGGAGAAGTTCCACCCCCGCTCGTTCAACCTCGGCGTACGCCGGCAGGTCTACCTCGACCTGGGCGGATTCTCCACCGAGCGATTCTCGAAGATGTCGCTCTACGGCGAGGACATCGACTTCAGCATACGCATCTTCCGCAGCGGCTACTCCTGCCGCCTGTTCCCCGAGGCCTGGCTGTGGCACAAGCGCCGCACCGACTTCAAGCGCTTCTGGCGACAGGTGTACAACAGCGGCTACGCCCGCATCAACCTGTGGCGCAAATACCCCGAGGCCCTCAAGCCCGTACACGCCCTGCCCGCCGTCTTCACCGTAGGAGCGGCTGCTCTCGTGCTGGCGGCGCTGCTATGCATACTGCTGACACCCCTCTTCGGCATCTGGAGCCTGCTGCTGGCCATCGTGCCACTGCTGCCGCTGCTGCTCTATGCTCTGCTCATCTTCGCCGACTCGACGGTACGCAACGGCGATGTGCAGGTGGGACTGCTCTCCGTGCCTGCCGCCTTCATCCAACTCATCGGCTACGGCGTCGGCTTCATAGAGTCATGGTGGACCAACTGTCTCATGAAGCAGCATGGATAGCCGACTGACCATCGCCCACTGGTCGCCCGACGACCAGCCGCGCGAGAAACTGCGCGACAAGGGTTCCGACGCGCTGAGCAACGCCGAACTGCTGGCCATACTCGTCGGTTCAGGCACACCCGGCGTGAGTGCCGTGGAACTGATGCAGCAGATACTGAGCGACTGCCGCAACAACCTCAACACGCTGGGGAAGATGTCGATACACGACCTGATGCGCTACAAGGGCGTCGGCGAGGCCAAGGCCATCACCATACTCGCCGCCTGCGAACTGGGCAAGCGCCGCCAGGGCGAGTCGCCTGAGGAACGCCCCGAACTGGGCACCGCCACCCGCATCTACAACCACATGCACCCCGTGATGCAAGACCTCGACGTAGAGGAGTTCTGGCTCCTGCTGATGAACCAGAGCCACCGTCTGATTAAGAAGGTGCGCATCGCCCACGGCGGCATCTCCGAGGTGTCGGTAGACATACGCATCATCATCCGCGAGGCCGTCGTGGCCAATGCCACCATCATCGCCGTATGCCACAACCACCCTAGCGGCAGCATACGACCCAGCAGACAGGACGACGCACTGACCGAGAGCATCCGCAAGGCATGCCAACTGATGCGCATCCACTTCATGGACCACGTCATCATCACCGACGGTCTCTACTTCTCCTACCACGAAGAGGGCCGCATCTGAAAAAACAACGAAACGTCACACCCCACTATGACACAAGAAGAAAAGACCGCGATAGAAGAGCGCATCGTAGATGTGCTGAAAACTGTTTACGACCCCGAGATCCCCGTCAACATCTACGACCTGGGCATGATCTACAAGATTGACGTGAAAGACAACGAGACGGTCTCAAAAAGAGACCTTGACAATGGCCCAAACGCCATTGTCGACCTCGACATGACGTTCACGGCTCCCAACTGCCCTGCCGCCGACTATATATTAGAAGATGTACGCACAAAGGTGGAGAGCGTCGCCGGCATCAAGACCGCCAATGTCAACCTGGTGTTCGAACCCGCCTGGGACCAGTCGATGATGAGCGAGGAGGCTCGCGTCGAACTAGGCTTCGACTAAGTTTCATTCCAATTCGATTCCACACAGCAACTAAGGCGACCGGTCCTCACGGACTGGTCGCCTTAGGATTCAGAGGAGACTACTCCTCGTCATATTCATCGGTTCAGAGGATTAATACTCGTCTTCCTCCTCGTCCCAGAAATCATCTTTCTGGCGGCTCAGACCAGCGCCTTGGGCATTCTGTCCATACATTTCTGCTACGGGAGAACCTGCGAGAATCTGTTGCGTCTCAACCTGATAGATGTTTGTCTCAGGTGCAAAATATATCTTTTTCATTGTCTTGTTCTTTTTTTTATTTACAAATTAACTGATGCCTATAATCGTAACCTACTCCCCTCCCCTGGGGAGGGGAAGGGGTGGGTACTATTTCACAAGCACTTTCTTACCATTCACGATGTACAGACCCTTTGTAGGCTGAGCCACACGCTGACCATTCAGGTTGTAGACGGCTTCAGAACCGTTCACCTTGACTCCTGAACCCTGAACCGCATTGATACCTGTGGTCTCATCCCCGAACACCATTGCCATACGGGCACTAGCGGCATCGGGAGCCAGCGTCGTAGCGATGTGCAGATAAGCACGGTTGGTGGCCACGGTCTGTCCATTGGCGAAATAGAAGCCCACATTGCCACCCACTTTGTTCAGGATCATGTTGGTGTTGCCTGCGCCGTCAGTCGTTGGAACGGCTGCGCCAGTACCAACAACGAGGTCGTTCTCAGTAACAGCGGCAGCACCGGCCATCACGGGGATGCTCTCGGTAGCACCGCCATCCTTCACCAGCAGCACGGGAGTACCAGCAGGAACCTCATCGACCTTGGTCAGTGTAGCGGTACCCTTTGTGCTCACCTTCACCTTGTAGGCCTTGATGTCGGTCTCAGAGAAGTTGAGGTCGTAGGTCGAGTTGACATAGGTAGCCATGCCGGCGTCGGTAACAGTGACGGGTTCGGCAGTCTTCTGGATATAGATAAAGTCAATCAGTTTAGCAGCTTCACCAGCAGCACCAATGATGATGTCAGTGGCTTCCGTCAAATTGAATTCAGTAGATGTGCCAGATGTCAAACTACCAGTGGTGGCGATATTGTAAATTTCGTTACTTGTGCTACCTGCATAGAAGCGGAAAGTGGTACCACTGTTACCACAAATGTAGGCGGTCAGCGTATATTTGCCAGCAGGCAGACTGGTTACTGTCACATTGTCTGTAGCATAAGCACCATAGCACATCGAGCTTCGTGCACCACCTTGTCCCTCATTACTGCGAGTCATGCCTGTGATGTCTTCAGCTTCAGCAAAATAAACTACATTATCATAACCAGTGTCGTTATAGCTGACGGTCTCTTCTTGATTGTCAGAGGTTACTGTCATCGACTTGCTATATGTAATGTTGTTGGCTGCAGAAGCATAGACATAGAAAGTACCAGAATTCATCACGTAACGAGGAATAGCAATACTTACGGTCTCGCCAGATAAGGTAGAACCACTAGCAAGTGTTGTGCCAAAGCTGGTCTTGAAGCTATATGAATAGGTGGGGGCAACATTAAACACCACATTGCAAGAAGCGGTACCGTCACCGGTAATCTCTGTAGTGCTGGCATTGTCTGAAACGTAGATGAACTTAGTGTCAACTACATCGTCGGCGTCAGTGTCAACCCAGATAGGATCCTTGTCAGTGCCAAGCAGAGAAATGTAGTTACCCACGACACCAGTACGTACAGCAGCAGTTTTCAGAGCATTACCTACTCCATCAACATAATTGACAGTGTAGTCGGCATTGGTTATCGTCTGCTCGCACTCGGAAACTTTCAGTGCTACCAGGCCGTGAGGATTATCCCAAGATACACTTCCACCACGTGTAAAACCCATGTACAATGTATTGAACGTACCACTCAATGCGCCTGAAATACGACTTGTAACATCGGTACCATCAAAAACGAAAGATTCTACTTCGCCTGTCGAAGTATCAAAGATGATAGTAAGGTCCTTTGTGTAACGTGTGTTATAATTCTCAGCAAAAATCGTTGTACTTTCGTAAGAAGTGCCAGCATTGGTGCTTAAATACACACCGCCAGGATTATCTTTATTATAACTCATGTGCCCGATACGGAGGTTGTCACCAAACTGGAGATATTCATAGTTACTTGTACGTCCTACTGCTCCACCAAAGTACCATGTGATTTCGTACTTGATTTTAGAGTTTTTTTTGATGGTAAATGCCTTATAAGCATTGTCAGTGTTTTGAGATGAATAATAGAGACCATAACTCGCGTTTATGGAAAGTTTAGTTGTCGTACCACTCCAACCCGTAATGTCATCGGCAGTCCATGCCGTACCACCACTTAGCGTTTTCTCATACAACGTGGTATAGGAATCCTGTGCCCACGCACTTGCTCCCATCAGCAGTCCAGCCACAACGAGGAGCGATTTTGTTAGTAATCTTAGTTTTTACATTTTTTTGTTTTGTTAGTTAGAATAATAATTTATTAGGTGTTAAATGTTTCTTTGTTATACCGTCTGCATCTAATTAGTGAGACCTTATTCACATAGGGACACAAAAGAAGCACAATGCTTCTCGTTTTTTACCAGCGATGTCTTCGGAACCGCCGCTCCGCCCGGCATCTCTATGCCTCTGGCCTACAGGAGATTACTCCCGCTGCGATACGGCGTGTGTCTGCCTCATGCAGAAAATTCCGATGCAAAAGTACACAAAAAACCCGAAACGCCAAAGCATTTCGGGATTAATTTTTGATTTATGTCAATTTCCGGCAATTTCTGCCAACAGCGAGCCGCTACAGCGTGGCTATCTCCTCGGCCGTCAGACCGGTGTATTTGGCAATCAGTTCCACCGGCATGTTGTCGGCCTTCATCGTGCGTGCGTTCTCACGTCTTGCTTTTTCTGCGCCAATGGTTTCGCCCTCTGCTCTGCCCTCTGCACATCCCTTCTGTTCCGCTCCCGTCATGGCATTCACCGTGTCGCGGTAGCGCTTCAGGGCATGGTCGTACTGCAGGCGCTCTTCTTTCGACAACTTGCTTACTTCGGCCACTTCGGCCAGGCGCTGGAACACGGCATTCTGCGCCGCCCACGGCATTCTATCAAGTATCTCCATATTCTTCAGTATATACATCCAACCTCCGATGCAAAAGTACACAAAAATCCCGAAACGCCAAAGGAAATGAAGAAAAAAAAGAGGCGATAAATTTTGTAAGTCCGATTTAATGTATTACTTTTGCAGTGATGAAAGCAGTTTATTTCTTATCCGACGCCCACCTCGGCTCGCTGGCCGTTCCCCATCAACGGATGCAGGAGCGCCGGCTGGTACGCTTTCTTGACGACATCAAGGAGAAGGCTGCAGCCGTCTATCTGCTGGGCGACATGTTCGACTTCTGGTATGAATACAAGTATGTGGTGCCGCGCGGTTTCACCCGGTTTCTGGGCAAACTGTCGGAACTGACCGACATGGGTGTCGAGGTGCACTATTTCACGGGTAACCACGACATCTGGGCCTACGACTATCTGGAGAAGGAGTGTGGCGTCATACTGCACAAGAAGCCGCAGACGGTGGAGATCTACGGCAAGGTGTTCTATCTGGCCCACGGCGACGGACTGGGCGACCCTGACCGCAAGTTCAAGTTCATACAGAGCATCTTCCACAGTCCGCTGGCACAGTTGGCCTTCTCGGCCCTGCATCCCCGCTGGGGCATGTGGTTCGGGCTGAACTGGGCCAAGCATTCGCGCTTGAAGCGCCCTAACGGCGAGGAGCCGCCCTACATGGGCGAGAACCGCGAACACCTTATATTATATACGAAGCGATACATACAGTACCACTCGAATGTGGACTACTTCATCTATGGCCACCGCCACATCGAGGTGGACCTGCAACTGACGAAGAAGGCGCGCGTCGTCATCCTGGGCGACTGGATCAACCACTTCTCGTATGTGGTCTACGACGGCGAGCATTTCTTCATGCAACAGTACATCGAGGGCGAAAGCCAAGTATAAAAAATGCTACCGCTCCAATTGGAACGGTAGCATTTTTTAGTTAACCTTATGCTTACAGCAGGTTCATCGTGTCGGTGGCAATCATCAGTTCCTCGTCGGTGGGGATGACGACCACCTTCACCTTCGAGTCGTCGGCAGAGATGACGGCCTCTTCGCCGCGCACCTGGTTCTTCTGCTCGTCGAACTTCACGCCCAGGAACTCCAGACCCTTGCAGACCTCAGAGCGCATGCTGACCTGGTTTTCGCCGACACCGGCGGTGAAGACGATAACATCGACGCCACCCATAGCGGCAGCATAGGCACCGATGTACTTC
>DETM01000041.1:6697-12697 GCA_002361655.1 Prevotella sp. UBA3288
GCCTTGGCGGCATTCTCCACGTCGCGCATATCGCTGGAGCCACCGGTGATACCGGCCACACCGCTCTTCTTGTTGAGCAGGTTCGACATACCGTCGGCATCGAGGCCCAGTTTCTTCTCGATGAACGTGATGGCACCGCCGTCGATGTCGCCCGAACGAGTGCCCATCACGAGACCCTCCAGCGGGGTGAGGCCCATAGATGTATCGACGCACTTGCCATCGACGACAGCAGCGATAGAACCGCCATTGCCCACATGGCAGGTGATAACCTTCGAGCCCTCGGCCTTCATGCCCAGGAACTGCAAGGCACGGGCCGACACATAACGGTGGCTGGTGCCATGGAAGCCATAGCGGCGCACGCCGTACTTCTCATAGAGTTCGTAGGGGATGGCATACATATAGGCCTTGGCGGGCATGGTCTGGTGGAAAGCGGTATCGAAGACGCCCACCTGAGGCAGACCGGGCATGAGTTCCTTCACGGCATTCACGCCCTTCAGGTTGGCGGGGTTGTGCAGGGGAGCCAGGTCGCTGACGGCCTCGAAGGCCTGAAGCACCTCGTCGGTGAGCAGCACGCTCTTGTTGAACTTCTCGCCGCCGTGCACCATGCGATGACCCACGGCATCGATTTCCTTCAGGTCCTTGATGACACCAATCTCGGGGTCAGTCAGCAGAGAGAAGATGAACTTCACGCCCTCGGTATGCTCGGGGATGTCGTGCATGATCTGCTTCTTCTCGCCATTGGCCAGTTTCACCTTGACGAAAGCGCCGTCGAGGCCCACACGCTCTGCACCGCCGCTGGTCATCACGCTCTTGTCGTCCATATTGTACAGTGCATACTTGATAGAACTACTTCCACAGTTAAGAACTAAAATTTTCATTGTCTTTGCTTTTTAAGGGACAGAAATTATTATAATTATTATAATTTTTCGCCGATATAGAACTTATAGTTGGCTTGAGTCAGCAGGACATACCGGTCTCTTTCCGGGATATACAAATAGCGCTCCGCCCGTAGACTTTTCTCGCAGAAGTTTATCAGCACACCGCGGTCAACATGGGTGATCCGCATATAGTTGAACAACTGCGAACGGTGCTCAGATGCTATCGACTCGACCGCTTTCAGTTCTACAATCACGCCCTGATAGTAGAAGTCGGCAAAGTAGGTTTTCTCCATGAGATGATCCTTATAATAAAGATTCAACTGCTTCTCACGTTCAAACGTCATGCCGCGCTCCTTCATCTCGATGGCCATCGCCTCCTGGTAGATTGGCTCAGCCAATCCCCGCCCCAGCGTCTTGTGCACTTCCTGAGCGGCTCCGACCACATCGTAGATGCTCTTATACTCCGAGCGTGTCATAAAGAAATTATACTAATTATAATAATTTCTGTCCTAATTACCTTAAATAATTTCTGTCCTAAATTACTTCAAATAATTTCTGTACAGATTATCTTCACTTTTTAGCGTCCATAGCCTGGCAGGCGGTGATGGCGACGAGGTAGTAGATGTCCTCGACAGAGCAGCCGCGAGAGAGGTCGTTCACAGGACGGGCGATACCCTGCAGGATGGGACCGATGGCGATGGCACCGGCCAGACGCTGCACCAGTTTGTAGGCGATATTGCCCACCTCCAGACACGGCATCACCAGCACGTTGGCCTTGCCGGCAATATCAGAACCGGGAGCCTTCTTGCTGCCAACGGAGGGCACGAGGGCGGCATCGGCCTGCAACTCGCCGTCGATCTTCAGGTTCGGGTCGAGAGCCTTGGCCAGTTTCGTGGCCTCAACCACCTTGTCGACCACCTCGTGGGAGGCGCTGCCCTTGGTAGAGAAACTCAGCATGGCCACGCGAGGATCCTGAAAACCGGCCACCGAACGGGCGGTCTGAGCCGTGCAGACAGCAATCTGCGACAACTGGTTGGCATCGGGCATCGGAGTGACGGCCACATCGCCGAACACGAGCACGCCGTTCTCGCCATACTCGGGCTTGTCGGTAATCATCAGCATGGCACCGCTGACACAAGAGATGCCGGGGGCACACTTGATGATCTGCAGGGCGGGACGGAGCGTCTCGCCGGTGGTAGACAGCGCACCGGAAATCTGACCGTCGGCACCCTCGGTCTTGATAATCATACACCCCAGGTAGAGAGGGTCCTTCACCAGTTCACGGGCCTTCTCGATGGTCATGCCCTTCTTCTCACGCAGTTTGGTGAGCAACTGGGCATACTCCTCGCTCTTCTCGCAGTTCAGCGGGTCGATGAGCGTAGCCTTGTCGATATGGGTCAGCCCCTTCTCCTTAGCCAAGGCATGCACCTTTTCGGGGTTACCAATCAGAATCAGGTCGGCGATGTCGTCTGCCAGCACACGGTCGGCGGCAGTCAGGGTACGTTCCTCCTCAGCCTCGGGGAGAACGATGCGCTGCTTGTTACTCTTGGCACGCGCAATGATTTGTTCAATTAATCCCATAGAATGTTTTTGACTTTATGTATTAAATAAATAGAATATGTTTGCAAAAGTACAAAAAAATATTGGAAACCAAGCGTTAAAGGAGCATAAATTTTTCCATCTCAAATAAAATGACTACCTTTGCACTCAATATGCAATGATTATGAAAAGACTTCTAAGTTGTTTCTTGCTCCTCATCATTGCCCCCGGTAATAAGAACAGAAAAATAATAATGATAAAATGAAGAACCTATTGAAGCGCCGGAGCATCCGGAGATATGCCGACAGCGATGTCAGCGACGAACTACTCAACCGACTGATGAACGAGGCGGCACGCACCCAGACCATGGGCAACCTGCAACTCTACAGCGTTGTCGTCACACGGTCGCAGGAGATGAAGGAACGCCTGGCACCTGCCCATTTCAACCAGCCAATGGTGACACAGGCCCCGGTGGTGCTCACCATCTGTGCCGACTTCAACCGCACCAGCCGGTGGGCACGCTGCCGCAACGCCGAGCCAGGCTACGACAATTTCCTCTCCTATCAGAATGCCGCCATCGACGCCCTGCTCTACACACAGACACTCTGCAACCTGATGGATGAAGAAGGGCTGGGCTACTGCTACATGGGCACCACCGTCTACATGCCACAGCAGATCATCGACACGCTGCACCTGCCCCGGCTGGTGATGCCTGTTGCCACGCTGACCGTGGGATGGCCGGCCGAAGAGCCTCCCCTCTCCGACCGCCTGCCAATGGAGAGTTTTGTCCACCACGAGACCTACAAGGACTACACCCCCGAGGATATCGACACCTATTATATATATAAGGAGCAGTTGGAAGAGAACCGCCACTTCGTCGACATCAACCACAAGGAGACACTCGCACAGGTCTTCACCGATATACGCTACACCAAGCGCGACAACGAAGCGATGTCGAAGACCCTCCTTGAGACGCTCAAGCAGCAGGGCTTCCTCGACAGCGACAAGTAATAAAAAAGAAAGGCGGCTCTTGCAGGGCCGCCTTTCTTCTTGTTATAAAAGGTGTATTATAAGAGGTTGTCGCGCTCGATATCCTTGAAGTAACGATAGGTGCCCACCTTCAGTTCCTCGCAGGCAGCATCGTCGGCCACGATGATGCCGTGGGGGTGCATCTGCAGGGCCGAGATGGTCCACATGTGGTTCACGCTACCCTCGACGGCGGCCTGCAGGGCACGGCACTTGGCGTGACCGTTCACCATGATAAGCACCTCCTTGGCAGCCATCACGGTACCCACGCCAACGGTCAGGGCCGTCTTGGGCACCTTGTTGATGTCGCCCTCGAAGAAACGGCTGTTGGCGATGATGGTGTCGGTGGTCAGCGTCTTCTGGCGGGTGCGGCTGCAAAGGCTGGAGCCCGGCTCATTGAAGGCGATATGTCCATCGGGACCGATACCGCCGAGGAAGAGGTCAATACCTCCGAATTTCTCAATCTCCTTCTCATAGTTGGCACACTCAGCAGCCAAATCGGGAGCGTTGCCGTTTAATATGTGGATATTCTCCTTCGGGCAGTCGATGTGGTTGAACAGGTTGGAGAACATAAACGAGTGGTAACTCTCGGGATGCTCCACAGGCAGGCCGACATACTCGTCCATGTTGAAGGTGACGACATTTTTGAAAGACACCTTCCCTTCTTGATACGCCTTCACCAGACCACGATACATGCCAATGGGACTTGAGCCGGTAGGCAGCCCTAGCACAAAGGGCTTCTCAGCCGTCGGCTTGGCAGCATTGATCTTCGCAACCACGTAATTTGCTGCCCACTGAGACATCAAATCATAATTCGGTTCAATAATTACTCTCATAGTTGTTGAGTTTGTTTTGTGAAAAAATAAATATAAAGTTTATTTAAATACCTTCCTGACAGTACCGTCGGACTGACGGATGACAAAGATGCCACGCCCCTGCCGCTGCACAGCACGACCGCTGAGGTCGTAGACGGCGGCGGGCGTTGAGGATAGCATGCCCACCTCCCTGATGCCGGTCGGGTCGCCGCCCATGAAGTCGAACGAGACGCTACCATCGTCGGCCAGCACGATGTTGGTCAGTGGTTTAGCCAGTTGAGCAGAGCCTTGCTCATTTGGGAAATACATCGTCGAGGCCGGTGTAGAGTCGTCGGTGAGCCTATTGTTCATAACCGCGCCATCGGTAACATAGGGATAGGACGACGTACTGAGGATGCGATTATTCATATGGTCCGACACAGCATAAGGCGATTCATCACCGATTTGGTCGCGCCACTGGTTATAGTTGAGATTGTCGGCCGGCATCAATATAAAGCGCGGATGCTCCTGGGAATCGTTCACCGAATTGCCTCTCCATACACTGCCATCGTAATAGACATGATAGACTACCAGTCCTTTGCCGGGCATACCACTATCCCAGCCTGTCCACTGACGGTTCTCCAACACCAGCCACTCGCTGGAAGAATGCTTGATGCGATAGGCCGCGCCGCCCTCAGAGACCGGTTTCAGTCCGGTGATGGTTGTCGGCCCGGTCAGTTCTTCGAAAGAGAGCCATCCCAAGAGGTATTTCTCCAATGCCGTATAGTTGGGCGGGCACCAGCCGTAGTTGGTGAAGTTTCCGCCGTCCATCAGATCCCATTCGTCGCAAACGGACACCGACCATGAAGTATTATGCGCCGGATAGATGTCGGGCAGACCCAGCGAGTGGCTGAACTCATGGCAGATAGTACCTATGCCACACGATGCCTTCTTGGTCGTGGGCCAATGTTCGGCACTCGCAGTATAGTTGTTGATGCGCTTGCCGTCAGGAGTGGTGACGGAAGTGAAAGAACCGGTATTCGGCCAGATATATCCATCCGTCGTGTTGCCCCCCAGTCCGGCATAGACGAAGATGACCTGTTCGATGGTGCCGTTACCATCCCAGTCGTAGACAGAGAAGTCATGATTGGGATTGGCGGCTATCATCTTTTGAGCAGCCTCGCGGAAGGTACCGGCGCCTAAATTCTTGGAACTGGACGACTTTGCTTTCTGATTGACCAGATAGGGGCCGAACACGTCGAACGAGAGGTTGAACAGGCCGTTCGACTGGTCGCGGAAATAGTCGGCCACGCAGCCCACGCCCTGACGCTCGTTGTAACCTTTCTGGTTGAAGATCTGGTCATATACGCCACGGGCATCATCACGGTTGAACTTGGTATCGTCCGACGTGTCTTCCGTTCCTTCGCTGAACTCCACAAGAATCACCATCTGCTTGTAGACCCGCTCCGGATCCCAGTCGGTCTTCATTGCCGGCAAACGGCGACTCTGCGGCGCACGGTTCAGCGAGGCATCCCCGCCATCGGCCGACAAACCGGAGATGCAGTCGCCCCGCACAACTCGGAACGTCTCTTGCGCCGTGGCCGTCGCCACAACCAGCAGCGACAAGACAACCGTAAGACAAAAGGATACTACTTGCCGCATGGTGTCCAAGGTTTCAGCGTCTTGAAGAAGTCGTTGCCTTTGTCATCTACGAGGATGAAGGCGGGGAAGTCCTCTACGTCAATCTTCCAGATGGCCTCCAT
>DETM01000041.1:12806-13399 GCA_002361655.1 Prevotella sp. UBA3288
ACGGCAGCCACACCGCCGATGCTTCCCAGATAGAAGCCGCCATATTTCTTGCAGGCATCGGTGACGACCTGCGAGCGGTTGCCCTTGGCAATCATCACCAGGCTGGCACCCAGACTCTGGAACTCGTCGACATAGGGGTCCATGCGGTTGGCCGTGGTCGGCCCCATCGAACCGCAGGGATAGCCCTCGGGCGTCTTGGCCGGTCCGGCATAGAGCACGGGGTATTTCTTGAAGTATTCGGGCATCTCCTCGCCGGCATCGATACGGGCCTTCAGTTTGGCATGGGCGATGTCGCGAGCCACGATGATCGTGCCACGCAGGTTCACCCTCGTGGAAACGGGATACTTCGACAACTCCTTTCGCACAGCATCGATACCCTCGTTCAGGTCGATAGTGATGGTGTTCTGACCTTCGCCGGCTTTCGCATACTCGGCGGGAATGAGTTCCGAGGGGTTCGAGTCCATCTTCTCCAGCCAGATGCCGTCGCGGTTGATCTTGGCCTTGATGTTGCGGTCGGCCGAGCAAGAGACGCCCATGCCGATGGGGCAAGAGGCACCGTGGCGCGGCAGACGGATGACGCGGATGTCGTGGGC
>DETM01000037.1:0-3779 GCA_002361655.1 Prevotella sp. UBA3288
ACGACACGTTCTTGTCGATATACAGACCTTCTACCTGATGGAAGAAACAGTGGGCGCGCGCTGTGATGGCCTCGTTGCGATAGACACGGCCTGGGCAGATGACGCGGATGGGAGCGGTCAGTTTACCATCCTCGGTGTGCATTTGTTCCATCACCCGTGCCTGTACACTACTGGTATGTGAGCGCAGCAGGATGTTCTTCGTCACGTCGTTGGGATGCTGCGAGACGAAGAAGGTGTCTTGCATGTCGCGGGCCGGATGGTCGGCGGCGAAGTTCATCTTAGTGAACACGTGCAGGTCGTCCTCTACCTCAGGACCGTTGGCCAGCACAAAGCCCATGCGGCTGAAGATGTCGATAATCTCGTTGGTGACGATGGTCAGCGGATGGCGGGTGCCCAGATGGATGGGGTAGGGCGTGCGTGTCAGGTCGATGGCCTCGTCGCCCGTCTCCTGGGTCTGGCAGGCTTCGCGCAGTTCGTTGATGCGGTCGGTAATGCGCTGCTTCAGTTCGTTAATCTTCATACCCACCTCTTTCTTCTGTTCGGCCGGTACGTTGCGGAAGTCGTTCATCAGTTCCGTCAGTTCTCCCTTTTTACTGAGGTATTTCAGTCGTAACTGTTCCACTTCCTCGGCATTCTTTGCCTTCAGCGCGTCAACCTGCTGGAGCAGGCCGTTTATCTTCTCAAGTATCATTTCTTTGGCTTTTTTACGAATTTTGCGTGCAAAGGTACGAAATTATTATGAAAAACGCATCGCTTTGACGTTATTTTTTCTTCGCCAGGTTGTAGTTATAGTAGTTCTCGTCGCCTGTGACATCTTTGATGACGCTCAGGAACGGGGGAAACTTCACCGGCTCTCCTTCGGCGATGCCTTTCGTCTCGAGGATAACGAGCCCCTGCAACTGGTCCAGATAGGTGTCCACCTCGAAGTACTGTCCCTTCCAGATGATGCTGTTGCGACGTTTGTGGATGGTCTGCCTGCCGGGGTCGGCCAGGCCGAGCATCATCTCGTAGAGGCTCAGGTTGATCTGGCGCTCGGTGACCAGTTCTTCGTTCTCTGAGGTCTTCTTCTTTGTGGTGTGTACATAGACGAACTTGCGCCCCCAACTACGCTTGCGCAGCCGGATCTCTGCATCGGGGTCGCCCTGCAGATAGGTCTGGGTGATCTCGCTCTCGATGCTGTCGTCGGGCAGGGGACCGGTCATCTCGACAATGTATTTGCGCTCGTTGACGATGGGCTGGGGCAGTCCGAGCACGTTAGAAATCTCTTTGATGACGCGGTTCATCTTGCAGTCGAAGTCGTCGTGGTTGTTGATGACTCGCAGATGGGGATGGCCGGTCCAGGCGTGAATCACCTTCTTGTCCAGTCCGCGGGCAATGCGCAGGCCCTCCTCGTTCATCTGCTCATAGCGCTGGGCGTTGTTGGCAGTGGTGTAGTATTGTTCGGCACCGTCGGCTGCCGACACCAGATGGAGCACGGCATCATAGCGGTCGCGCAGTTCTGACGTCGAGGTGCCGACGGCTCTGGTAATCTGTTCCCACACCTGCGGCTCCATATAGGCAGAGATGTCCATCGCCCCACGGTCGCAAACAATGATGCACGGCTTCACGCATTCCTGTGCCATCCGCATGAATTTGTCCTCAAGGGCCAGTTGAATCTCCAGGGTGGCTTTCTCGCCCTCGTAGAAGAAGCCCCGGTTCTTGGTCAGATAGTTCATGCCGGCCTGCGTGAACAGGGTAGGCACCTCGGGGATGGTGAATACTTTGAATCCGAGGCTAGAGAAGTGTTCTATAATGCGTACGAGGGCTGTCGTCTTGCCGGCACACGGTCCGCCGGTCAGTACGATACGTTTGATATCGTTCATGGCTGTTGGTTTTCTTTCGTCACTCATGATTTTGCTTGTTTGGGATGGCAAAGGTACGAAAAAGAATGAGATAAACAAAGCATATTGATAACTAAATGCTCAAATTCAATTAATTTATGCCAAAATATTTGCCCAATTCAAATAAAAAGTGTAATTTCGCACCGTCAAAATAAAAAACAATTTATAACTCAATAAACATTCAAGAATTATGAAGAAGTACAACTTTAATGCAGGCCCCTCGATGCTGCCTCGCGAGGTGATTGAGGCTACTGCCAAACAGTGTTTAGACTTCAATGGCTCCGGTCTCTCTCTGATGGAGATTAGCCATCGTGCAAAGGACTTCCAGCCCGTGGTCGACGAGGCTGTGGCACTCGTCAAAGAGTTGCTCAGTATCCCTGAGGGCTATTCGGTCATCTTCCTCGGTGGCGGCGCATCGCTTGAGTTCTGCATGATTCCCTACAACTTCCTTATCAAGAAGGCAGCCTACCTGAACACCGGTGTGTGGGCCAAGAAGGCCATGAAGGAGGCCAAACTCTTCGGCGAGGTTGTGGAAGTGGCTTCGAGTGCCGATGCCAACTATACATTTATTCCCAAGGACTGGACGGTGCCTGCCGATGCCGACTATCTGCATATCACCTCTAATAATACTATATATGGTACGGAGATCCGTAAGGACCTCGATGTGCCTGTACGTCTGATTGCCGATATGTCGTCCGACATCTTCTCGCGTCCTGTCGATGTGGCCAAGTACGATGCCATCTATGCCGGTGCCCAGAAGAACTTGGCCATGGCCGGCGTGACCATCGTCATCGTGAAGGACGACGCACTGGGCAAGGCTCCCCGTGAGATTCCTACCATGCTCGACTATCGTACTCATGTGGACAAGGGCTCGATGTTCAACACTCCGCCTGTGGTGCCCATCTACTGTGCTCTGGAGAACCTGCGCTGGATTAAGAAGCAGGGCGGCGTAGAGGCTATGGACCGTCTGGCCAAGCAGCGTGCAGAGATTGTCTACGGCGAGATTGACCGCAACAAGATGTTTGTAGGCACTGCCAAGGAAGAGGACCGCTCGCTGATGAACATCTGCTTCGTGATGGCCGACGAGTACAAGGAATTGGAGAAGGACTTCCTCGACTTTGCCGTCAGCAAGGGCATGGTCGGCGTGAAGGGTCACCGCTCGGTAGGCGGCTTCCGCGCTTCCTGCTACAACGCCCAGACCATCGAAGGTGTCAACGCCCTCGTTGCCTGCATGAAGGAGTTTGAGGCTCAACATTAAATGGATTGATTAGGACAGAAAATGGTTTGCTTAATATGGACAGAAATTATTATAATTAATATAATTTAAAGTCGGCACAGATAGTTATCATTGTCTAACATAATTATAACAATTATAATAATTTCTGTCTTTAAAAAGCCCAACAACCATTGTCCTTTAAAACTAAATAAATTTCTGTTATATGAAAGTTCTTGTAGCAACAGAGAAACCTTTCGCAGCCGCTGCTGTGGAGGGTATTCGCAAAGAGATAGAAGGAGCAGGCAACGAACTGGCCCTGCTGGAGAAATATACTGAGAAGGCACAACTGCTGGATGCCGTGAAGGATGCCGACGCGCTGATTATCCGTTCGGACAAGGTCGATGCCGAGGTGCTCGACGCTGCCAAGCAGTTGAAAATCGTGGTACGTGCCGGTGCCGGTTATGACAATATCGACCTGGCCGCTGCTACCGCTCACAATGTGGTGGCAGAGAATACACCCGGTCAGAACGCCAACGCTGTGGCAGAACTCGTATTCGGTCTGCTCGTGTTCGCTGTCCGACAGTTCTACAATGGTAAGGCAGGCACTGAGTTGATGGGCAAGAAACTGGGTATTCTCGCCTTCGGTAACGTAGGCCGTAACGTGGCCCGCATCGCCAAGGGCT
>DETM01000037.1:3812-11555 GCA_002361655.1 Prevotella sp. UBA3288
ATCGCCAAGGGCTTCGGCATGGATGTCTATGCCTACGACGCCTTCTGCCCCGCAGAGGTCATCGAGAAGGCCGGTGTGAAGGCTGTGGCCAATCAAGAGGCTCTGTTCGAGCAGTGCGATATCGTATCGCTGCACATCCCTGCCACACCAGAGACCAAACAGAGCATCAACTACGCTCTTGTAGGCAAGATGAAGAAGGGCGGCATTCTGGTGAACACCGCCCGTAAAGAGGTGATCAACGAGCCTGAACTGCTGAAACTGATGGCCGATCGTCAGGACTTGAAGTTTGTCACCGACATCATGCCCGACGCTAATGCCGACTTCCAGAAGTTCGAGGGACGCTATTTCTCGACGCCGAAGAAGATGGGAGCCCAGACCGCTGAGGCCAACACCAATGCCGGTATTGCCGCCGCTCGCCAGATCAATGCTTTCTTCAAGGATGGCGACACCAAGTTCCAGGTGAACAAGTAACCATCTCCAACCATACACCATCAATCCCGATGCGGTTCCGGTACCGGCATCGGGATTGTTGCTGTAGTCGCCTGTTCGGTCTTTTTTTTATCGGATAGGCATGCGAAAAGGAGGAAAATATTTGGAGGGTTTAAAATAATTGAGTACATTTGCACTCAGAATAAATAGCGTTTATAAACACATATGAACAGAAAAGTATTGTATTGTCTTTTGGGCTTCCTGTTTTGCTGCATTATGGCCGGTGCGCAGGAGGGCCAGAAGAATAATCTTCAGCAACGGGCTGACGATGAATTGGAAAAGGGCAACTATATCAATGCCCGTGCCTTGTATATCCTTGCCTATGAGAAGTATGCCGACAACGGACAGTTCAAACAGGGAGTGGAGTGTGGCACCAAGGCCACTGCGCTCTACTACAGGGAGAATCTCTATCAGGAGGCTTTCGACTTGCTGCGCCGTATCGACCAGAATGTTTTAGCCAACAATTCGGATTTGGGTTGTCCGGCCGAGTCGTTGCTCTATCTGACGACCAAGGAACGCATGCAGATGTATATGAAGATGAGGAGGAGTGCCAGCGCGATGGACCAACTCAACATCATGGAACGGCAGGCTAATACGGCCAACGATGAGGCTCTGAAAAACGACTTGCTCTATAACAAGGCCATCTATTACTATACTTTCGGACAGAATGCACAGGGCAATGCCGTCTTCAAGGAGATGGCCGCCAAACTGACGGCATCGAAGGAATACGACAAGGTGGACGAGGTCTATCAGACGCTCATCAACAATGGGCGCAAGAGTGGCAATGCCAACCTCGTAGACCAGTCGTACAAGAGTTATATGGTATGGAAAGACTCTGTCGGCGCCCTGAAGGTGGCAGAAGAGATCAATGCCCTCAAGCAGCAGATTGCCGACGACGAGGCTGCCATAGCAGAGAAAGACAGTTCGCTGGCTGCTCGCCAGGCGGTGATCGTTGGTCTCGGCATTCTGGCTGTTGTCCTGGCTGCCGTATTGGTCTTTGGCGCTCTGGTGCTGTTGCGCTATATCCACTTGACCCGCAAGCAGAAGAAACTGATCACCATGGCCAACGAGAACAATGCCCTCAAGGCCAAGTTCATCAGCAATATCTCTGCACAACTCAATCCCACGCTGAAGAAACTCGATGCCGGTTCACCGGCAGTGAAAGCCCTGCGCGATTTCTCAGAGCATATCCAGACGCTGTCGGAACTGGAGAGTTCGCAAGAGGAACTGCAGAAGGAAGACACGCAGATAGCACAGTTCTGCGAGAGCCTGGCCGAACAGGTTCGCGGTCGGGTTAAGGGTGATGTCAGTGTGGAGGTCAGCGCTCCAAAGATGAGTGCAAAGATCAACAAGGACTATGTTTCTCACATCCTGCTCCATCTGCTCTGCAATGCTGCCTACTATACACCGGAAGGTGGCAGAATAGCGCTGGAGTTTAAGAAGCGTAGTGCCCATAAGGTACAGTTCCTCGTGTCAGACACCGGTTGTGGCATCCCTGAAGAGAAGCAGCAGGATGTGTTCAAGGCCTTCCTCGAGGTAAAGGACCTCAGTGAGGGCGATGGTCTGGGGCTGCCTATATGTAAGCAGATGGCGGTGAAGATGGATGGCGACCTGGAAGTCGATCCTGCCTATACCCGCGGCACTCGTTTTGTGCTGAGCCTGAATGTCTAATCAGTAATAACTATAATAAACCGAAATTATGCAAAGTGATCCTAAACAGTGCCTCTATTGCACGAATAATCAGACACTTCACGATCTGATGATTGAGATTGCACCCCTGAAGGTCTCGCGTGCCTTCTTGTTTAAAGAGCAAACCTATCGCGGTCGTTGCCTGGTGGCCTACAATGGTCATGTGAACGATCTCAACGAACTGTCAGACCAAGACCGTAACGACTTCATGGCCGATGTGGCCCGTGTGACACGTGCCATGCAGAAAGCCTTTAACCCGGAGAAGATCAACTATGGTGCCTACAGCGATAAACTGTCACACCTGCACTTCCATCTCGCTCCCAAGTATGTCGACGGCCCCGACTACGGCGGCACCTTCCAGATGAATCCAGGCAAGGTCTACCTCTCCGATGCTGAGTATCAGGAGATGATAGAAAAGATAAAGGCCAACCTCTAATCTTGGAAGTACAATGCTCAATGTACAATGTTAAATGTCCAATGAAATAAGACTATGGCAACCGTAAAACCATTCAAAGGCCTGCGCCCCCCAAAGGAACTGGTGGAACAGGTGGAGAGCCGCCCCTACGACGTGCTCGACTCTGAAGAAGCCCGTGCTGAGGCTGGCAGCAACGAGAAGAGCCTGTATCATATCATCAAGCCAGAGATAGACTTCCCCGTGGGAACCAGTGAATACGACCCCCGTGTCTACGAGAAGGCTGCCGAGAACTTCCGGAAGTTCCAGGATAAAGGGTGGCTGGTGCAGGACTCGCGCGAACATTATTATATATATGCCCAGACCATGCTGCCCACCTCAAGTTACTGTCCCGCCGATGCTCCGCAAGGCAAGACGCAATACGGTCTGGTGGTCGGAGCCCTTGTCGATGACTATATGCAGGGACGCATTAAAAAGCACGAACTGACTCGTCGCGACAAAGAGGAAGACCGTATGAAGCATGTCCGTGTGAACGATGCCAACATCGAGCCCGTCTTCTTCGCCTATCCTGACAACAAGGTGCTTGACAATCTGATTATGCGCTACGCCAAGACAGAGCCGGAGTACGACTTCGTGGCTCCCATCGATGGCTTCCGTCATCAGTTCTGGATTATCGACAGCGAGACCGACATGCAGACCATCACCGACGAGTTTGCCAAGATGCCCAGTCTCTATATCGCTGACGGCCATCACCGTTCGGCTGCTGCCGCCCTTGTCGGTGCAGAGAAACAGAAACAGAACCCCCATCACACCGGTCGAGAAGAGTACAACTACTTCATGGCTGTCTGCTTTCAGGCTTCGCAACTCACCATCCTCGACTACAATCGTGTGGTGACCGACCTCAACGGCCTCAGTTCCGAGCAGTTCCTTGAAGCCCTGCGCAAAAACTTTGAAGTCAGTGTTCAATGTTCAAAGGACAATGAGCAATCGTCAATGGCCAATGTGCAATGTTATGCCCCCAAGGCACCACACCAGTTCTCGCTCTATCTCGACCAGCAATGGTACACGCTGAAGGCCAAGGAGGGAACTTATGACCCCACCGACCCCATCGGCGTGCTCGATGTCGACATATCCAGCCGTCTGATTCTCGATGAGATACTAAACATCGGCGACCTGCGCTCGTCGAAGCGCATCGACTTCGTGGGAGGCCTGCGTGGTCTGGGCGAACTGAAACGCCGTGTCGACAGTGGCGAGATGCGTGCTGCACTGGCTCTCTATCCTGTCTCGATGCAGCAAATCATGGATATTGCCGACAGCGGAAAGATTATGCCGCCGAAGGCCACCTGGTTTGAGCCCAAACTGCGCTCAGGTCTGGTGATTCACAAGTTGTCGTAAGGCCCATGGGCCTTATCAGGCTCATTGGCTCTATCAGCCCTGTCAGCCCCATGCCAGACGAATTCAAGACCATCACCGGAACAAGCGAGGGATTTTACTCCGAAAAGCGGAGTAAGTTCCTCGCTTTTGCCCACCATGTCGAAACCCGCGACGAGGTGAAGGAACTGCTGGCACAGTATCGCAAGAAGTACTACGATGCCCGCCATGTCTGCTATGCCTATATGCTGGGGGCGGGGAGGGACGACTTTCGTGCCAATGATGACGGCGAGCCCTCATCGACGGCAGGCAAGCCCATCCTCGGACAGATCAATTCCAACGAACTGACGGATATCCTGATCGTCGTCGTACGCTACTACGGTGGTGTCAATCTGGGCACTAGCGGTCTCATCGTGGCCTATCGTGAGGCTGCTGCCGATGCCATTGCCCATGCGACGGTGGTGACACGCCAGGTAGAGGAAGTCGTCACCTATGATTTTCCTTATGTGATGATGAACGACGTGATGCGCATCGTCAAGGAGATACAGCCGCGTATCGTCAGCCAGACCTACGGCAATACTTGTCAAATCAAACTTGCCATCCGACAGTCAGAAGTTAGTCAATTGAAGGCAAGACTTGACAAATTGAGTTTTTCTTGAATCTTTTTCTTTCTTTTTAATGGTAATATCGATATATTTGTGTAAATTTGCACCCGCAAGCACTAAACAGTATTATCATCAAACAATGAAGAAATGAAAAGAACATTTAGGATTGCAACGCTGACCGTCATGATGGTCGCGTTTAGTTGTTGTGTGGCCATGGGGCAGGCACAGCAGGAGAATTCGGACTATGACTGGCTGAAGAATCTCACTAGCAGAATCACGTTCAACGGTTACGCCCAGGCGGGCTGGTCTTATCAAGATGCCAACGGCGAGAAGAAGAATTCCTACAACCTGAAACGCACACTCCTCTGGGCGAAGGCCCGCATCACCGACCGGTGGTCATTCCTCTTTATGCACGATTTCTCAAGCGTTGTACAGGAGTTCTACACCGACTACCGCATTACACGCGACAATGCGCTCACCGTACGCTTCGGACAGTTCAAGCACTCCTATACGATGGAAAACCCGCTGTCGCCCACCCAACTCGAACTCATCGACATCTATTCGCAGGCTGTGCTCTACCTGGCCGGCGAAGGGCCTGACCCCCTGAATGGTGTCAACTACGGCCGTGACCAGGGACTCATGGTCTTTGGCGACCTGTTCAACAGCAAACTCCACTACGAACTGGCCCTTATGAGCGGACAGGGTATCAACCGCAGCGACCGTAACAATCAGAAAGACTTCATCGCCAAACTCGAAGTGCGTCCCGTCGACGGACTGCGCATCGTCGGCTCCGGTTATCTGGGCACCGGCAACGCAATGGGCACGGCCGCTTGGAACCCTACCATTGCCGTCGGCGACAACTATAAGCGCAACCGCTATAGCGTAGGTGCGGAGTACAAGACACAGGCCTACTCACCGGCCAAGTACAAAGAGGCGCGACCTGCCAGTATTAGGGCGGAATGGCTGGGCGGCAAAGACGGCGACGTAGGCAGCCGTGGCGGCTATGTGACGGCAGCCATTCCTGTGGTCGATGCCCTCGACCTGGTGGCCAGTGGCGAGACTTTCGACCGTAATACGGGCATCGACGGCTGGGACCAGACGAATCTGACTGTCGGCGTGCAGTATTGGTATTACAAGAAGTGTCGCCTGCAGTTGCAGTACACCCGTTGTCTTTGCGGCGAACAGATTGGCAAGGACTACAACTGGCTGCAGGCACAAGTGCAGGTGGCCTTTTAATAGTAAAAAGGTGAAAGAGTAAAAAGAGTAAAAAGGTAAAATACAAAAAGAGTATAGGAGTGACATTATGATTATAAAAGTTCTTCTGACTATCATCTTTCTGGCCGTGATGATTGGAGTGGGGGTCTATACCCGCAAACAGGCCAGCAGCGTAGACGGATTCGTGCTTGGCGGGCGGGCTGTGGGGCCATGGCTCACCGCTTTCGCCTATGGCACCAGTTATTTCTCGGCAGTGGTCTTCGTGGGCTATGCCGGACAGTTCGGTTGGAAATATGGTCTGAGTAGCACCTGGATCGGCGTGGGCAATGCCGTCATCGGCTCGTTGCTGGCGTGGCTCGTGCTCGGTCGTCGCACAAAACTGATGACGCAGCACATCGAGAGTCGCACCATGCCCGACTTCTTCGGCACCCGCTTCCAGAGCCAGGGCCTGCGCGTGGCGGCCAGCATCATCGCATTCGTGTTTCTCATCCCCTATACGGCCGGCGTCTATAAGGGAATCTCGACACTCTTTGAGATGGGCTTCGGCATACCTTATGAATACTGCGTGGTCATCATGGCCATCCTCACCGCCGTCTATGTCATCCTTGGCGGCTATAAGGCCACAGCCATGAACGACTTCATACAGGGCGTCATAATGCTGTTTGGCATTGTGGCCGTCATTGTGGCCGTCATCGCATCGAATGGTGGACTGACAGAGGCGGTGACCGCCCTGGCCTCGAAAGCCAGCGATGCCGATCCGGCTGTCAATGGCGGGTTCGCCTCTTGGTTCGGTCCTGACCCCTGGGGACTGCTCGGCGTGGTCATCCTCACCTCGCTTGGCACTTGGGGACTGCCCCAGATGGTGGGCAAGTTCTATAGCATCACCGACGAGAGTGCCATCCGCCGCGGCACTATCATTTCTACGGTCTTCGCCTTCATCGTGGCCGGCGGCTGCTATTTCCTGGGTGGCTTTGGCCGACTCTACGAGCCCGTTGTGGTCAACGGCAAGATAGCCTTCGACAGCATCGTGCCGGCAATGCTCATCACCCTGCCAGACATCCTCATAGCCATGGTGGTGCTGTTGGTGCTCTCTGCATCGATGTCCACACTGGCCTCGCTCGTGCTCACCTCGTCGAGCACAATGACCCTCGACCTCATCTATCGCGACAAGAAGTCGATAGCAGGAGAGGTGGAGGAGGGTAGTATCGACGATGTCGTGGCAGAGCGGGTCGAGCGCCGCAAGGTGGTCATCATGCGTGTGCTCATCGTCTTCTTCATCGCCATTTCGTTGCTCATCGCCCTCAACCCGCCCACCTTTATCGCCCAACTCATGGGCATCTCTTGGGGGGCTCTGGCCGGTGCCTTCTTGGCACCCTTCATGATGGGGCTCTATTGGCGTGGCGTGACGACAGCCAGTGTCTGGGCCTGCTTCGTCTGGGGTGTCGGTTTGACGGTGGTCAATATGCTCATTGGCAATCCCATCAATCCCATCAACTGTGGTGCCATCGCCATGCTGGGAGGCTTCCCGGTTGTCGTCGTCATCAGTCTGCTGACGCCTAAGATGCCGAAGGATACGGTGGCGAAGATATTCGAGTGCTATCGTAAATAGGAAAAATACCGTGAGGTGAATAAAAAAAGTGGGTCGAAAATTTTGCCAGTTGAAAAAATAGTAGTAACTTTGCATCCGCAAAAACGCAAAGGGAAGGTTGGCAGAGTGATCGATCGCGCTGGACTCGAAATCCGGTATACCCCTTTCGGGTATCGGGGGTTTGAATCCCTCACCTTCCGCTGGTAGGAGCATCACGCTCCGCAAGTATCGTAAAAGGGAACCCAATCGGTTCCCTTTTTTAGCGTCTGATTGTCAGCACCTTACAATTGTAAGTGTTTGAGCCACGAAAAGTCCTCTATATGAGGGCCATCATGCCAGTAGTCCGTAAAGTCTTGAGAGCAAGGAGGAAGGTT
>DETM01000032.1:0-15758 GCA_002361655.1 Prevotella sp. UBA3288
ATGCGCCACATTCCTTCAAGTAAGCTTGCACTTCTTTCATGTTCTCTTGTCTGGTTTGTGAGTCAATACTGTCAGCAGCCTCTGTCTGTGCTGCTTTCTCTGTCTCGTTCTCCGTTGCCTGTGAAGGCTTGTTCTGTGTGCAGGCTGCCATCGAAAGCAGCACTGCGAAAGCGATAATAATCTTTTTCATCTGTCTTATAAGTTTTTGAATCGTTCATCGATTCTCTTAAACTATGTTGTAATTGCAAAATTCCTTTGCAAAGTTACTCATTTCTGCCCGATTTTGACTACTTTTGTGCAGAGAATTAGGAACATTTTAAAAATCAAGATAACAAGATGGAACCAGCGAGGACTTCTATATTCCAGCGGCCTGTTTGGGTGACGATGTTTGCACTGACGGCGGCAATAGCGTGGGGATGGGCATTCCCGCTTATCAAGATAGGTTTCAGTGCCTTCGGCATCACGGCAGACATGACGGGCAGCAAGATGCTCTTTGCCGGCATACGCTTTGCGGCGGCAGGGCTGATAGTGCTGGTCGTAGCACGTAGCAGTAATCGCTCTTTCAAGACGGACATCAGGCGAGATTGGTGGTTCATCCTTGCCTTTGCGTTGATGAACACTGCGCTCCACTATTTCTTCTTCTACATCGGCATGTCGCACAGCGAGGGTTCGCGGGCTGCCATCCTCAACTCGCTCAGCACGTTCCTCGTGGTGCTGCTGGCATGTGCATGTTTCAAGAGTGACCGTCTGACACCGCGAAAGATGCTGGGCTGCGCCATCGGATTCGGCGGCGTGCTGGCCCTGAATCTGGGTGGAGCCGAGAGCGGACGGTTTACCTGGCAGGGCGACGGCATGATCATTCTCAATGCCGTCTGCGGTGCTTGTGCGAATCTGATGACTCGCGGATTGAGCCGAAGGGTGGATGTGTTCGTGGGTACGGGCTATGGACTTACCATCGGAGGACTGCTGCTCATCATCCCTGGGCTGGCTTTTGGGGGTACGCTGCCCACGGTTAACATGCTTGGTATCTTCTGTCTTGTGCTACTCATCGCCATCTCTGCCCTCGGCTTTGCGCTCTACAACAAACTGCTTAGCCTGAATCCTGTGGGCAAGGTGGCCATCTATAATTCGCTGATTCCCATCGTGGGAGCCGTCACCTCCTGTCTCTGCCTCGGCGAGATGTTCCATGCGAAGTATGCCCTCGCCGGAGGCCTCGCAGCCCTCGGCATCTATATCATCAATAAAGGTAAGAACTAATGAAAAAGCAGGAGCCTCGTTGATAGAGACTCCTGCCCATGCTTGTCTTTTATACGTCTGTTATTTTGCCGGAGTCTGCCGATTATTGGGCAGCGGGAGCCTCGGCAGGTGCTTCGTCAGGAGCCCCAGCGGGAGAACCGCTGGGTGCAGTTTGATCAGCAGGACTGGCGTCAAAGCCATTGGCATTGACGGGGCTGGTCGTGGGGTTCTCAATCTGGTCAATGGTAGAGGTGGCTGCAACGCTCTTCGGTGCAACATAGGCACAAGCGATACTGACAACAACCATAAAGGCTGCCAGGCTCCATGTGGTTTTCTCGATAAAGTCGGTGGTCTTACGTACGCCACCAATCTGGTTGTAGGAGGCGAAGTTGGATGCCAGTCCGCCGCCCTTTGACTCTTGGATCATCACGATGCCTACCATGAGTATGGCTGCGATGACGATGAGGATGATTAGAAAAGTGTAAATTCCCATTGTTTTGTTAATTATTTTTGATTACTGTTTATTATTAATTTCTGTAAGAATCGAATTTGGTCTGCAAAGTAAGCATTTTTTTTCGGATTGTGCAAACTTAATTGCTGAATAATTTCTAAAGCTTTGGAATAATTGCCCTGTTTGATGTAAATCCGTGCCAAAGTCTCGGTGAAATAGCCTTTTTCGGCATCTTTCCCGTTTTCGTCCGGTTCTGGCTCAATGTCAGGCTTTAGTAGGGGATTTTCGCTGAGCACGATTTTTCCTCTGTCCTGTTCGATGAACGAGTCGATGAGGCTTTGTCCAATCAGTTTCGGTGCCTGTGCAGCGTCCTGACGCTGCTCTTCGGTTTCGCTCTCGAGCAGATAGGCCACGTAGTCGACAGCGGCATCAGCCGGTGTGGGCTTGCGCTTGGGTTTGATCTCTTCGGTCTCTTTGGGCAGCGAGTCGAGGAAGTCGTCGATGAGCGATATGGTGCGGCTGTCCTGTTCTTCGTGGGTAGGGGCGGGGGTGTCGTGCTGCTGCTCGTTGGCGAGGTTGTGCAGCATGTAGTGTCCGGCTTCAATCATCTGGAAGATGACTTGCCGGTTGGTGATGTAGATGGCAGCCCGCCGCAGTTCTTCGTTGAAGGTGGGGTCGTGGAGCAGAAAGAGGTTCTGTAGCATGAGCAGGCGTGCCGTCTGGTAGTACGGATATAGTGCGAGCAGGGAGCGCAACTCGTAGAGTGTGTCGCGGTCCATGTGTTCCGGGTGTTGTATGAGTTCTGCTATATCCATTCTTAATTATCCGTTCTCCATTCCCCGTTCTCCTCACCAATTGGCCATGGTTGCATTGAATATCTGGTCAACGATGTCGCGCGACATCTGTGTGACCAGTTCTTCCTGCACGCTGCTGAGCGACTGTGTGGTGGTGTATGATTGCGAGGCGGTGAATTGCCGTTCGAAGTCCTGCTTGTGGTCGACATTGTTGGTAAACCGCACGTTGACGGTCATCGTCAGTTCGGTCTGTGCCGAGTATCCCTCGCTGCTGACTGATTTGTTGCGCTGGTCGTAGCGTGTAATTTCGCCCTCTATTTTCAGGTCGGCGTTGCGCTTGACCTGGGTGAGTTTAGTCTGTTGGACAAATATCTCGCGCATCCTGTTGTTGAAGATGGGCCCCATGGGGCTCCACACGTAAGCCGCTCGTATGGGGAACTCGTTGATCTGTATGGTTTTGGTCTTGGTATAGTCGATGCTGGCTCCATTGAACTTGTAGCCTTCGAAACTGCAAGCCCAAAGTAGCATCAGGCACACGGTGGCAGCCATAGCCATCAGGCCGATGCGTTTCCTATTTGTCTTTGTCGAGTCCATATTGCTTTAGCCTTCTGTAGAGTGTTCGGTCGCTGATGCCCAGTTCCTGAGCGGCTTTGCTGCGGTTTCCATTGTTGCGTTCGAGAGCCTTGACCAGCATCTGGCGGCTCAGTTCGTTCAGGTTGAGGTTTTCCTGTTCGGGCGATGGTTCGATGTATTCTTCTGCATCAGCGTCCTCGAAGTTTGACAGTGGCGTGATGGGCGTGATGGGCGTCATGGGTGCGATGGGGCGGCTGATAGGTGTGGCTCGTACGTCGTCCAGTTGTTTTTTCAGTTCTCCCATTTCGCGACGCATGTCGTTCACGTTGCCTCGCAGTTCGAACAGTATTTTGTAGAGTATCTCGCGTTCGTTCTCGAACGAGTGGTCGCTGTTGCCGTTGTTGATGACGGTCAACTGTGTGCTCTCTTTGTCCTGCGGTATGAACTTGGCCAGCACCTCTGGTGTGATGGCGCGCTCCTTGCTGAGGATGGATATCTGCTCGGTGATGTTCTTCAGTTGCCGCACGTTGCCCGGCCATTTGTAGCGCATGAGCATCTGCTTGGCCTCATCGGTCAGTGTGATGCGCTCCATACGGTATTTCTCGGCCATCTGCATGGCGAAGAGGCGGAAGAGCAGTACGATGTCTTCGCCGCGTTCGCGGAGGGGCGGCATCTGTATGGGTATGGAGTTCAGACGATAGTAGAGGTCTTCGCGGAAGCGTCCCTCGCTGATGGCTTGGCGGATGTTGACGTTGGTGGCAGCCACGATGCGCACATCGGTCTTGAGCACTTCGGTGCCACCGACGGGGATGTATTCGCCTGTCTCGAGCACTCGCAGCAGTCGGGCCTGAGTGGCCAGCGGCAGTTCGCCCACTTCGTCGAGAAAGAGAGTGCCCTTGTTGGTCACGCCGAAGTAGCCTGGCGAGTCGTTGATGGCTCCGGTATATGAGCCTTTCACGTGTCCGAACAGTTCGGAGTCGATGGTGCCTTCGGGTATAGAGCCGCAGTTGATGGCGAAGTATTTCTCTCGCCGCCGTGGTGAATTGTCGTGTATCACCCGGGGTATAATCTCCTTGCCTACGCCGCTTTCGCCGATGATGAGCACGCTCAGGTCGGTAGGTGCCACCTGCAGTGCAATGTCGAGCACGTGGTTCAGCGCATCGCAGTTGCCCACGATGTTGTACTTCTGTTTGATGCTTTTTAACTCGGCATTATTCATTACGGCTGACAAAATTACATATTTTTTTTGAAACTACTGCAAGTTTGGCAGATTTTTTACTTATTTAGGCTTTATTCAACATCGGCCTTCGTCTCTGCCTTCTTGTGGAAACGCACTTTCTCGCTGTCGTCGCGCTTCTCGTGATAGAGTTTTTGCAGGGGGTTCGCGAGGGGTTCATCGTATGCCTGCCGATTGTGCCAGATGTCGGTAGCGACATAGATGGCATTGCGTAGCGACTGCTCGTCGGTGATGTTCTTGCCGGCATCGGCGAAGTTTGCACCATGGGCAGGAGCGGTACGTATGAGGTTGAGTCCGGCGCTATATCTGACGCCATTCTCATACGCCACCGCCTTGAAGGGGGTCTGCCCCTGATCGTGATACATGGCCAGCACGCCGTCGAAGCGGTAGTAGGCACTGCGTCCGAAGAAGTCGTCGGCAGCATAGGGTCCGAACACCTGCAGTCCGCTTTGGCTGAGTTCGTCGATGGCTGGCTTGATGATGGTCTGCTCCTCGTCGCCTAATACGCCGTCCTCTCCGCATCTGGGGTTTAGGGCCAGAACGGCGATACGGGGCGAAGAGATGCGCATATCGCGGCGTAGTGCCTGATGGAAGATTTGCGCCTTTTCCATGATTTTCTGTTTAGTGATGGCTTCTGCCACATCCTTGATAGCCACATTGTTGGTTACCAGTGCGACACGCAAGTCTTCGTTGGTCAGGATGGTGAGTCCTTTCTTTCCGTCGCCCAAAGCCTGTTCGATATAGGCTGTATGGCCATTGAAACCGGGTATGCTGTTCTTGCTGACGGGGGCCGTCACCAGTACGTCGTACAGTCCGGCTTTGTAGTCGCTGAGGGCTCTGTCGATGGCTTTCTTGGCGGCCTCTCCCGATTCGGCAGTAGGTTCTCCCAGGTCGATTTTTATTTCTTCATTGCAGACGGCCAACAGGTTGAGCCGGTTGTCGCGTGCCTCCTTGGCATCGTTGATGACGGTGAACGGTGTCTCGATGCCCAGTGCCTTGGCATGATAGTTGGCCGCCTGTGGCGAACCGTAGACAATCGGTGTGCACAGTTCGAGCATGGCGGGGTCGGCAAAGGTCTTGAGTATCACTTCATAGCCCACGCCGTTGGTGTCGCCGTGGGTGATTGCTATACGAATTTTTCTTTCTTGTTCCATATCGGGGTGAGTTTTTTTTTCTATTATGGGGCTGATGGGGCTAATGGGGCACTGATTGGCTGGTTTTGTGGGCGGTGGTGAGCAGGCCGCAGGCGGCGAAGATGTCCTGACCGCGACTGGCTCGGATTGTGGTGAACACGCCGTGCTGGGTCAGATAGTCGCGTAGTCGCTCCATGCGCTGCTCGTCGGCAGCGGGCAGGTCGACATCGGGTATGGGATGAAAGCGAATCAGGTTGACGCGACAGTCCAATCCCTTGAGTAGCCGGACGATGGCACGGGCGTGCTCCATCGTGTCGTTGAGCCCAGCAAAACAGATATACTCGAACGAGCAACGGCGCTGGTGAGTGAAGTCGTACTGACGTAACAGGTCGATGGTCTCCGTGATAGACATTGCCTTTTCGGCAGGCATCAGCGACAGTCGCTGTTCGGGCAGGGGCGAGTGCATTGAAATGGCCACGTGGCACTGGCTTTCGTCGAGAAACCGCTTCAGTTTGCCTTTCACGCCCACGCTGCTCACGGTGATGCGCTTGGGGCTCCATCTGTAGCCGTTGGCGGCAGTAAGGATGTCGGTGGCTTTGAGTACGTTGTCCAAATTGTCCATCGGTTCGCCCTGGCCCATGAAGACTACGTTGGTCAGCCGGTCGCGCTCTGGCAGGGAGTATATCTGGTTGAGGATGTCGGCTACTGTCAGGTTGCCCTCGAATCCCTGTTTGCCCGTTTGGCAGAACAGACAGTTCATCTTGCAGCCCACCTGGCTCGACACACACAGCGTGCCGCGGTCGCCATCGGGGATGAAAACAGTTTCTACCAGTCGCAGGCCGTTGGCTGCTGACGGTTGGTTCTGAACGGTTCTCACGGGAAACAGATACTTGACGGTACCGTCGGCAGAACGCTGGCAGTCGATGGGGGCTGCCGCTCCCACGACAAAGTGCTCGGAGAGCCGCTCGCGGTTGGCCTTCGAGAGATTGGTCATCTCGTCGATGGTTGTCACATGCCGTTCGTAGAGCCATTTGGCTATCTGGTTTCCGGTGAAGGCCGGCATGCCCAGTGCCTGTGCAACAGTCTTCAGTTGCACAGGGGCCATTCCGAGTAGCACGTTCTTCTGTTCCGCAGGGGTCATTCCGGGTAGTACATTTTTGCCTGTATTCATCAGTCAGATGGATCTTATGAGGCGCAAAGGTACTAAAATTTGCGTAAATGGCAAAATGTTATCAGCGGAATTTTGCTGAGTGGGGGATTTTTAGTACTTTTGCAGTAAAATTCATAGAAGCCAATGAAAGAACATATTGATATTTTCCTGCCGCAAGCCGATGGCGATCAGGCAGAGAGACTCATGAGCCAGTTGATGTCGAGTTCCCTGGTGCAGCAGGCGGTCTTTGTCGATGGTCTCCGTTCGACCGATGCCCTGCGCCAGATAGCCGGGCGTACCACGGCCGACTATGTGGCTCTGATTGTGAAAGATGCTCAGTTGGAACTGGGCGAGGGAGCCTTGGAACGCTTGGTGCAGGTCTGTCGTGACAGCGGTGCGCCTATGGTCTATGCCGACCACTGGGAGAAGCGGCATGATTTCGACGGACGGTGGCTGGTGGAGAAGCATCCCGCCATCGACTATCAGTTGGGCTCTGTCCGCGACGACTTCGACTTTGGTTCATTGTGGCTGTTGCGTGGCGACCTTCTTCGTCAGTGGGCCCACGATGTCGACACCTCTTATATATATGGCGGGCTGTACGACCTTCGTCTCTACATGAGCCGTCAGGGCGACTTGCTCCATCTGAACGAACTGCTCTATACGGAGGTGGAACAGGACACGCGGGTATCGGGTGAGAAGCAGTTTGACTATGTGAATCCCGCTAATCGCGAGGTGCAGATAGAGATGGAGCAGGTGGTCACCCGCCATCTGGAGGCTATCGGAGCCTTGGTCGATACAACGGCTTACCATATAGTCGATTTTGACGAGCAGCCCTTTGAACAGGAGGCCTCGGTCATCATCCCCGTCTTCAATCGGGAAAAAACCATTGCCGATGCTGTGAAGAGCGCTTGTGAGCAACAGACGAAATTCAGATATAATGTCATCGTCGTCAACAACCATTCCACCGACGGCACTGGCGACATACTGTCGAAAATGGTGCAAACCTATGGCAGCAAACTGTTGACCATCGTTCCAGAGCGTACCGATCTGGGTATCGGCGGCTGCTGGAATCGTGCCGTCAACGACCCGCGTTGCGGGCGCTTTGCCGTGCAACTTGATTCTGACGACCTCTATTCGTCGGCTCAGACCCTGCAGCGCATCGTCGATGCCTTCCGTCAGCAGAAGGCAGCGATGATCGTAGGTTCCTACCGGATGTGCGATTTTGAACTGAATACGCTGCCGCCGGGCTTGATTGCCCACAAGGAATGGACCGATGAGAACGGACCCAACAATGCTCTGCGCATCAACGGTCTGGGCGCTCCACGTGCCTTCTTTACACCCATACTGCGTCAGTTGCAGTTGCCCAACACCAGTTATGGTGAAGACTACGCTATGGGACTGGCCTTCTCCCGTAACTATCGCATCGGGCGTATCTATGACGAACTCTATCTTTGTCGTCGGTGGGGCGGAAATAGCGATGCTGCCCTGAGCATTGATCGTATCAATGCCAACAACCTTTATAAAGACCGCCTGCGCACCTTGGAAATCAAGGCGCGCCAGCAGAAAAATCAGAAGTCGGCCTCCAACCCAAGCCCGTCAGCGTTAGACCGCTTCTTCGACCGTCAACTGCGATTGTGGCCCGACACCCTACAGCGCTACCGTGACCTGGCGTTCGTTCAGACCCGCGAACTCAACGTGGGCTCGTCGACCCTGACGGTGCAGTTCAATCCGGCTCGTATCCGTTCTACGGGTGCCGCGATAACCAAGGAGGCTCTGGCTGCCAGGCCCTGTTTCCTCTGTAAGGCCAACAGACCCGAGGAGCAGTTGGCCAAAGTGCAGGACGGCGACTATGAACTGCTGGTCAATCCCTATCCCATACTGCCCGTCCACTTCACCATTCCCACCCGCCGTCACCAGCCCCAGCAAATACGTGGCATGTATGGCGAGATGATGCAGTTGCTGAAGCACTATCCCGAACTGACCGTCTTCTATAACGGTCCCCTCTGTGGCGCATCGGCTCCTGACCATGCCCACTTGCAGGCAGGCAGCAGCGGGGTGATGCCTTTGCAGAAAGAGTGGCAGCGGCTGTCGCGTAATCTGACCGTTGTGGCCCAAATGGACGAAGAAACCACGCTCTCGGTGGTAGAAGACTATCCCTGTGCCGCCTTGGTCATCCGTGCCGAGCATCGCCGCAGCAGCGAGCGGATGTTTGCCACGCTCTACCATGCGCTGCCGGTGTTCGATGGGCAGAGTGAACCGATGATGAATGTGGTGGCATGGCAGGCTGACGGCGAACTGATCTCGGTGGTCTTCCCCCGTGAGAAGCACCGCCCCGACTGCTATTATGCCACCGGCGACGACCAGTTGCTTGTCAGTCCGGGAGCCATCGATATGTCGGGACTCTTCATCACCCCCCGTCGTGAAGACTTCGAACGGCTCACCGCCGAGCGGGCCGAGGCGATACTGAAAGAGTGTGCCCTGTCAGACGAGGGCATGAAGAATATGGTGGAACGACTCAGGCAGCCCGCACAGCACTATCGTCAGGACGAGCATTTCGGCGCTGAAGAGCCATTGGTCACCGTCGGTATCGTCAGTGCCCAGAAGATCGTGTTCTGTCTCAACGGCAACTATTCGGCCAAGGGAGAGACCCTCTCCGGCCTACAGACGGTAGAACTGAGCGGCGGCGGTCTGTTGTGGCGTGGACAGCAGTATCGTGAACTGCGGTTCACTCCCCAGGAGAGCGATGCTTCGTTTACCCTCGACGATGTAACCATCGGTGTGGGTTTCCACTGGGAACGACAAGAGCGTCAGACCTTCTGCGGCACCCTGCGGCTTGTGGTCGAGGCCGACAAGGTGGTGGCTATCAACGAACTGCCCGTAGAGCAATATCTGGAGAGCGTCATCTCCAGTGAGATGAGTGCTACCTCATCACCAGAACTGTTGAAAGCCCATGCTGTCATCTCACGTTCATGGCTGCTCTATCAGAAGAAGAGACGTGAGGAGCGTGGGGAGAAGAAGGAGGGCAGTTTCTTCTCGTTTGTCAAGAAGGAAGACGAGTTGCTGCGCTGGTATGACCGTGAGGACCATACGCTCTTCGATGTCTGTGCCGACGACCACTGTCAGCGTTATCAGGGCATCACCCGTGCTTCGCTGCCACAGGTGGCCGAGGCCGTCAGAGCCACCCGCGGCCAAGTGTTGATGTATGATGGCTGCCTCTGCGATGCCCGCTTTTCAAAGTGCTGCGGCGGCCAGACAGAAGAGTACCAGTATTGTTGGGAAGACACGCCAAAGCCCTACTTGGTGTCGGTGAACGACCCCTTCTGTCATACCAACGACCATCGTATCCTCTCGCAGGTGCTCAACGACTACGACCAGGAGACACCCGACTTCTACCACTGGCGGGTGGAATACACACAGGAAGAACTGACCGACCTGGTCAACGGCAAACTTAAACTTGACCTGGGCACCATCACCGACCTGATTCCTCTGGACCGTGGCAAGAGTGGTCGCATCTGGCGTCTGCAGATTGTTGGTTCGAAACGCTCGTTCGTCATTGGCAAGGAACTCGAGATTCGCCGTGCCCTCAGCGAGACCCATCTCTACAGCAGTGCCTTCGATGTTGAGCGGACACCCGACGGCCGCTTCGTCATCCGCGGTCGCGGATGGGGCCATGGTGTGGGCCTCTGTCAGATTGGGGCCGCCGTCATGGGCGAGAAGGGCTACAGTTACGATGACATACTCCTCTATTATTATAGAGGTGCAGAAATAAAACGTATCTACTAGAAATAGCAATGAACAAGAAACGCAATCCCTGGTCGTGGATTCCGACCCTCTATATGGCCGAGGCACTGCCCTATGTGGCAGTGATGACCATCTCTACCATCATGTACAAACGTCTGGGCATCTCGAATACCGACATCGCCCTCTACACCGGCTGGCTCTACCTGCCTTGGGTTATCAAGCCCTTCTGGAGTCCCTTCGTCGACCTGGTGAAGACCAAGCGCTGGTGGACGGTCGCCATGCAGTTCATCATCGCTATCGCCTTTGCCTGCATCGCCTTCACCCTACCCACGTCTCTCTTCTTCGAGTTGTCGCTGGCGGCTTTCTGGCTGGTGGCCTTCACGTCGGCTACCCACGACATTGCCGCCGATGGCTACTATATGCACGCCCTCGACGACCATGAGCAGTCGCTCTACGTGGGCATCCGCAGCACCTTCTACCGCATCGCTACCGTGGCCGGCCAAGGCCTGCTGGTCATCCTCGCCGGTTTCTTGGAAGAGGAGACGGACAACATTCCCTTTGCCTGGATGGTCACGTTCGGTGTGATGTCGGCGCTCTTCTTCCTGGCCTCTGTCTATCACCAGTTCATTCTGCCGCGTCCCGTTACGGATAAGGTGAACAGTGGTGTCACCGCAGCCACGATAGCCCGTGAGTTTGCGCAGACCTTCATCACCTTTTTTACCAAGAAGGGGGCTCTGATTGCCATTACCTTCATGTTGCTCTATCGTCTGCCCGAGGCCTTGCTGGTCAAGATGATCAGCCCCTTTATGCTCGATCCCGTAGAGGCTGGCGGCTTGGGACTGAAAACCGAACAAGTGGGCATCGTCTATGGCACGGTGGGCATCATCGGACTGACCATAGGTGGCATCCTAGGCGGCATTGCTGCGGCACATGGTGGTCTGAAGAAGTGGCTGTGGCCCATGGTGGTAGCCATTACGCTGCCCGATTTGGTGTATGTCTATCTGAGTTACGTTCAGCCTGACAGCCTGCTGCTCATCAATGCCTGCATCTTTGTCGAGCAGTTCGGCTACGGCTTCGGCTTCACCGCCTATATGCTCTATCTCATCTATTTCTCAGAAGGCGAGCACAAGACGGCCCACTACGCTATGTGCACCGGTTTCATGGCTTTGGGCATGATGCTGCCGGGCATGATGGCCGGCTGGCTGCAGGAGACCATCGGCTATCGCCATTTCTTCGTCTGTGCCGTCATCTGCTGTGCCGTGACCTTCGCCGTCTGTGCCTTTTTGAAAATTGATCCGGAATTCGGTAAGAAAAAGGCTGTCTGACCCCATGAGCACAATGCGAGTATCCACCCTATGGCTGGCTTCCCTGAACTTTGCGAAGGGAGTGCCCTATGTCATCGTGATGGTCATCTCGCTCTTGATGTTTCGGCAGATGGGGTTGACGATGGCAGAGTCCACCGGTCTGGTGGCCCTGTGCTATCTGCCCTGGGTGCTTAAATGTTGGTGGAAACGCTATGTACAACGGCTGTTCAGCGACAAGACATGGGCACTGCTCACCGAACTGCTGTTGGTGTTGGTGTTCGTTGGCTTGGCCTTCGCCCTTCCAGTGCTGTGGCGCGTCATTGTCCTGATGCAGGCTACGGCTTGGTTGACGGCTATCCACAACGTGGCCATCGACAGCCTCTCGGCAAAGGCTGACGGAAAAGTCCGCCACCGGCTGACCCGTGAACTATCCCGCAAGTTGGCGATGGTGGTCGGTCAGGGCGTGCTGGTCATGCTGGCCGGCAATCTGCAGGTGTTATATCGCCATGATATGCTCTATGCCTGGCGACTGATGTTCTATTTTGTGGCCGGTCTCTTCCTGCTGCTTTTCTTCTGGCATCTGGTGGTGCTGACCGTCTGTCGTGAGTATAGTGAGCCGGCAGCAGCCCACGCCAGGATGAGCGGTGAGCCGATAGCCAATACCAGAACAGACGTTGACATGCTGCCGGAAGGCACCGGAGTCTTGGTTGCCTTCTTTCTCTTGTATCCGTTCGCTCAGGCCATGATAGGCAAGGTGAGCATCCTCTTCTTGACCGATACCAGTCGTCATGGCGGTTTGGGCCTCTCACCTCAGGAGTTTGGTCTCGTGATGGGCACTGTCGGCATCATTGCGCTGACCGTGGGCGGTCTGTTGGGGCGTAAGTTTCTCCATTTGGCGGGCTTCGCTTCGTGCAAATGGTTCATGGCACTGTCGATGTTGGTGCCCGGTATGGTCTACGCATCGATCGGTTACAGTCAGCCAGCCAGTCTGATGATCATCAGTGCCTGTGTGCTGACAGAACAGTTGGCCTATGGTTTCGGCTTTGCCCTCTATCTGTGGCTATTGCAGCAGATATCCTGGCGCGAAAAGGGCAAGTCAATGATGGCACTCTCCTTGTTGGCGGGCTGTGCGTTGTCGGGCTTGTTGCAGGAGGCTCAGGGTTACAGTCTTTTCTTCTTGAGCGCCCTTGCCTTGAGCGGCATCAGTCTTGTTGCTGTCGCGATGCTTAGGAAAATCCCTATTCATAAATAGGTGTTTCTCCTTGGCTACATAGAGAAAAATGCTTACCTTTGCAGCAGAACAATATAACACCGGGAAATCTTTGCAGCGGAACAACTATAAAACGAGATATGCTTATGAAAAAGATCTACACTTACACCAAGTTGATGCTCATCGCCATTGTAGCGATGACGGCTTTCACCGGTTGCGATAGCGATACCTCGCTGGCGATGGACCTTGACGGCGTCTGGCAAGGGGTCATTGTCGGCAATTACTACAGTTATCGTCGTGGTTCCAATGACTTTGACACAGAGATGATGTTCCGCCAGAGAGGTGTGTTCTCAAATGGCGGTACCGGCTACGAGATAGACCGCAACATCGGCACCGGCCGTTACACAAAGAACTATTTCGACTGGTCTGTCCGCAACGGACGTATCTATCTGGACTATGACGACGGCTATCGCGTCATCATCCGCGACTACGAGACCTACTGGATGGGGGGCCACATGCATTTCCGTGGCTATTTCGACAACTATGACACCGGCGAGCAGATGGCCTCGTTCAACCTGGTGAAAGTAGAGTCGAGCAGCGACTATTATGATTACTATTACAAGAAGCAGCAGGAGACTGAGTTGAACGATACCATCGGCGTCATGAAGAACTAGATGCCCAGGCTGTATGTCCAGTCTATATGCCCAGTCCTCCCTGGAACGACATGTCTACCGCCTTGCTCTGCTGGATGCGAGAGTAGGGCGGTACATCGTTTGTTACCCAGATGTTGCCGCCGATGACGGAGTGGTGGCCGATGGTGATGCGGCCCAGGATAGAAGCGTTGGAGTAGACCGTCACGTGGTCTTCGATGATGGGGTGGCGGGGGATGTTGAGCATATTGCCGTTCTCGTCGTAGCGGAAACTCTTGGCACCGAGGGTCACACCCTGATAGAGCGTCACGTGGTTGCCGATGATGGCTGTCTCGCCAATCACGACACCCGTACCATGGTCGATGGCGAAATACTCGCCGATCTCTGCTCCCGGATGGATGTCTATGCCGGTGCGTGAGTGGGCTTGTTCGGTGATGATACGGGGTATGACGGGCACCTGCATCCCGTGCAGCACATGGGCCAGACGGTAGTGGGTCATCGTGTTCATCACCGGGTAGCAATAGATCACCTCGCCGTAGTTTGTGGCAGCAGGGTCGCTTTGGAACATCGCTTCGACATCGGTGTACAGCAGCCGTTTCACCTCCGGCAGTTGCTCGATGAACCTGAGGGCCAGCGTCTCGGCCGTTCCGATGACATCGCTCTCCGTACACTCTTCGCAGAACTGCAGGCCGCGGGCTATCTGGCGGCGCAGCAGACTATAGAGTTCCTCCATGCTCACGCCGATGTGGTAGGAGCGTTGCTGTTCGTCGCTCTGCCGTTTGTGGAAATAGTCGGTGAAGATGATGTCCTTGCACAGGCTCACAATCTGTTTCACCTCATAGACAGAGGGCATGGGAGCCGAGCCGGCAGGCATCATGTCGCGCTCCCGTTGCGACAGTTTCGATAGTTCGGCTACGTTTCTCTGTAGTACTTCAATTAAGCGGTTCTGTTCCATAATCTTTGCGTTTCGGCTGCAAAAGTACAAAAATATGTCGAATAACAATGCAGAATGCTGATTTTTTTTGTAATTTTGCGCCCGAAATGACAGGAACAATTGTAAATACCTGTGCCATTGTGGTGGGTACGCTTGTCGGAGCGGTGCTCAATCGTGGCATCAAGGAGAAGTATAAGGTGGGGCTGTATGATGCTCTCGGTCTGGCCTCGCTGGCCATCGGCCTGAACCTGTTGAAACTCAAGGAACTGAAGACGCTCAACATGCTTCCGTCCTTGTTAGTGCCCGTCGTCTGGTTTGTCATAAAGGCAGTGCTTAATATATAATAATAGGTATAATCATCGTCTACATCACCTCGCTTCTGCGGAAGAAGTGAAATCTAAAAAAAGCAACGGACGACAGAACCTTCTTTAGCGGATGGTTCTGTCGTTCATTGTAAACAGATAGTCTGACTGTTTAGATAGTGCCAGACTATCCAGATAGTCACTGTTTATCGTATGAACAGCAGTTCGCGGTATTTGGGCAGCGTCCACAGGCCGTCCTCAACAATCATCTCCAGATGGTCGGTCTCGTCGCGGATCAGTTCCATCTTCGGACAGACGGTGTCGTGATAGGCAATGGCCCGCTGGTGGATGTCCTGAATGCGGTTGGCCACACGGCGTGCATCGGTCAGTTCCTCCACCAGCCGCTCGATGGTCTCGGTGCGCTCGGCAATCTCCTCAATGAGTTTCAGGTTGCGGGCCGACAGCCGGCTGGCCTTCTCGGTGGAGAAGAGGGCAGACGAGAAGATGTCGTTCATGCCCTGCACGTTCTTGATGAGTTGGCTCTGATAGTGGGTGCTCACGGGTATGATGTGGTTCATGGCCATGTCGCCCAGCACGCGGGCCTCTATCTGTACGGTCTTGACATACATCTCCCATTTCACCTCGTTGCGGGCTGCCAGTTCCTTGGCCGTCATCACCTTAGTCGACTCGAACATACGGATGCTCGACTCGTCGAGATAGTGCTCGAAGATGACGGGGCACGACTTCTCCACATCCAGACCGCGACGGGCTGCTTCCAGCACCCACTCCTCGCTGTAGCCGTTGCCGTCGAAACGGATGGGCTTGCAGGTCTTGATGTCGGCCTTGAGCACCTCAAGAATGGCGGCCACCTTGTTCTCGCCAGCGTTTATCTTGGCATCGACGCGCTCCTTGAACGACGTGAGTGCTTCAGCCATGGCGGCGTTGAGGGCTATCATGGCCGAGGCGCAGTTGACGCTGCTGCCCGGTGCACGAAACTCAAAGCGGTTGCCGGTGAAGGCGAAGGGCGACGTGCGGTTGCGGTC
>DETM01000032.1:15800-16200 GCA_002361655.1 Prevotella sp. UBA3288
CGGTTGCGGTCGGTATTGTCGACGATGAGGTCGGGAATCTGCGGGATGTCGATTTCCATGCCCTGCTTGCCGGCAAGGTTGAACAACTCGTTGGTGTCCGATGTCTCTATGTGGTTGAGCAGTTCCGTGAGTTGTGTGCCCAGGAAACTGCTGATGATGCTCGGCGGTGCCTCGTTGCCCCCTAAGCGGTGGGCGTTGGTGGCGCTCATGATCGATGCCTTCAGCAGTCCGTTGTGGCGGTAGACGGCCATGAGCGTCTCTACGATGAACACCACAAAGCGCAGGTTCTCCTCTGGCGTCGTGCCGGGAGCATGGAGCAGGGTGGGAACTGCGGCACCGCAGCACAGTTGGCTGTTGGTATTATGGCGTATGGCCGTGAGGCTCCAGTTGTTGTGCTTGC
>DETM01000032.1:16325-16507 GCA_002361655.1 Prevotella sp. UBA3288
AGCGACATCAGCAGCATGTTGTGGTCGACGGCCAGGTTGCACTCCTCGAAGATGGGTGCCAACTCAAACTGGTTGGGGGCTACCTCGTTGTGGCGTGTCTTCACGGGGATGGCCAGTTCCAGGGCCTGTATCTCCAGGTCTTTCATGAAGGCCTGCACACGGTCGGGGATGGTGCCGAAGTA
>DETM01000032.1:16575-23510 GCA_002361655.1 Prevotella sp. UBA3288
GGTTCTTGGCACTCTCGTGGCCCATCAGCGTGCGGCCGGTCATGAGCAGGTCGGGACGGGCGCTGTAGAGCCCTTCGTCCACGAGGAAGTACTCCTGCTCCCAGCCCAGGTTCACCTTCACCTTCTGTACATCGTCATAGAAGTAGCGGCACACCTCGGTGGCAGCCTGGTCGACGGCGTGGAGGGCGCGCAGCAGCGGGGCCTTGTAGTCGAGGGCCTCGCCGGTATAGGCAATGAAGATGGTGGGTATGCAGAGCGTGTCGTCGATGATAAAGACGGGGCTCGTGGGATCCCAGGCGGAGTAGCCGCGGGCCTCGAAGGTGTTGCGGATGCCGCCGTTGGGGAAACTTGATGCGTCGGGCTCCTGCTGTACCAGCAGTTTGCCTGAGAACTTCTCTATCATGCCGCCCTTGCCGTCGTGCTCCACGAAGGCATCGTGCTTCTCGGCCGTGCCCTCGGTGAGGGGCTGAAACCAGTGGGTGTAGTGGGTGGCACCCATCTCTGTGGCCCACTGCTTCATGCCGGCAGCCACAGCATCGGCTATGCCGCGGTCCAGCCGGGCACCGTTGTCCATCACGTCGATCATCTTGTCGTAGACGTCCTTAGGCAGGTATTTGTACATCTTCTGACGCGTGAACACATACTTGCCGAAATACTCCGACGGGCGCTCCGTGGGCACCTTCACCTCCATGGCCCGTTTCTTGAAGGCCTCTTCCACAACTTGGAATCTTAAGTTATTTGCCATTCCTTTTATTCTGTTTTGTGCATAATAGACTGCAAAATTACGAGAATTTTCGTAAACCGCAAAGATTTTGCTCCCTTTTCTCAAAAACTATTGCGTCAGTCGATGAAGCGGCGCGTCAGTCCGCCGTACTCGTCGATGCGGCGGTCGCGCAAGAAAGGCCACCAGCGGCGCACCTGCTCGGAGCGCTTCATATCGATGTCGACGATGATGCTCTCCTCCTCGTCGGTAGAGGCCTCGTAATAGATTTCGCCCTGCGGTCCGCAGACGAACGAGGTGCCCCAGAAGGGAACCTCACTCAACTCCCCTCCCTCGGAGGGGCTGGGGGAGGTTTCTGTTCCCACGCGGTTCACCGCCACCACGGGCAGACCGTTGGCCACGGCATGGCCGCGCATTACCATCTGCCAGGCCATGCGCTGCCGCTGCTGCTCGTCGGGGCTGTCGTTGGGATCCCAGCCGATGGCGGTGGGGTAGATGAGTATCTCGGCACCGGCCAGTGCCATCAGACGGGCAGCCTCGGGGTACCATTGGTCCCAGCAGACGAGCACGCCCAGTCTGCCCAGCGATGTCTCGATGGGACGGAAGCCCTGGTCGCCGGGGGTGAAGTAGAACTTCTCGTAGTAGCCCGGGTCGTCGGGGATGTGCATCTTGCGGTATCTGCCGGCTATGGTGCCGTCTTTCTCGAAGACCACGGCCGTGTTGTGGTACAACCCTGGTGCGCGCCGCTCGAAGAGCGAGGTGACGAGCACCACGCCGCACTCCTTAGCCAGCCGACCGTAGACATCGGTTGACGGGCCTGGGATGGGCTCGGCCAGATCGAAGAGGTTGACATCTTCCACCTGACAGAAATAGAGCGTGTTGTGCAGTTCTTGCAGCACGATGAGTTCTGCGCCTCGCCGTGCCAGGTCGCGGATGCCGTCGCAGAGTCGCTCGATATTCTTCACGCGGTCGGCCGTGTTATGTTGTTGCAGAAATCCTATCTTCATTCTCCCCGTTTTATTTTTTAATTTTTTAATTTTTCAATTTTTCAATCTTTCAATTTTCAATAGTATTGCATCGTGCAGCAGTGCAGCGAGCCGTGCTGGCGGATGAGGCTGCGGCAGTCGATGCTTACGATCTCGCGGTCGGGGTAGGCCTGACCGATGATGTCCATCGCCTCGCGGTCGAGGTCGGGTTGGGCATAGGTAGGCACCAGCACGGCCCCGTTGATGACCAGATAGTTGGCGTAGGTGGCGGGCAACCGTAATGCCTCATTGGGCTCTCCTCCTTGGGAGGGGGTGGGGGAGGCCTCATAGACAGGCCGCGGCATCGGCAGGCGGAGCAGGCGGTAGGGGCGGCCTTCAAGTGTGCGCAGGGTCTTCAGTTCCTCTTCCATCAGCAGGAGGTCGGGATGCTGTTCGTCGGCTGCAATATATAATAAGGTGTCGTCGGGGGCGATGCGGACCATGGTGTCGATATGGCCGTCGGTATCGTCGCCGATCAGGCTACCGTGGTTAAGCCATACGATGCGCTCGGCACCCAGATACGTCTTCAGCCGCTCCTCTATCTCCGCCTGCGTCAGCGGCTGGTTGCGGTGCGGAGCCATCAGGCAGCAGGTGGTCGTGAAGATGGTACCCTTGCCGTCGCTCTCAATACTGCCTCCCTCCAGGACAAAGTCGAGATGGTCTTCATAGAGACCTTTCACCAAGCCCCGCTCGTACAAGTGGCGGTTAATCTCGTTATCCAACTCCGCAGGGAATTTCTCCCCCCAGCCGTTGAACTTGAAGTCAAGGAGAATGGCTTTTTCGTCTCCCTCGCCTATAGGAGAGGGGTTAGGGGTTAGGCATGTAATAAAACCATGATCCCTTGCCCATGTATCATTATGGGGGATGTCATCAACGATGATCAGTGGCTCACGCTTGCTGATCTCGCGTCTCATCTCCTCATAGACGGCAAGTATTTCTGGCAGGATAGGAGCCCAGTCGGTATGCTCGTGCGGCATAGTCAGCTGCACGGCACTTTGCCGTTCCCACTCGGCAGGCATCCTCCTCTTACACTTAATCATGGGTGCAAAGGTACGAAATATTTAAGAATTGACAATTGATAATTGAGAATTATTTATTATCTTTGCCGACAAAAATACGATGATGTTAGAACTGCACAACGTAACGATAGAGCCATTGATACATTCTCTGTCACTGACAGTAGGTGACGGACAACTGGTTTGTCTAAGTAGTTCGGAGGGAAAAGGCAAGACCACTTTGCTACGTGCTATTCTGGGTTTTATCCCTATCAACAGCGGACATATCAGTATTGACGGAGAGTTGCTTACCCCTCTGTCGGCTCCCTATTTCCGCAGACAGATAGCTTATGTACCGCAACACATGTCGGCTATTGAGGACTATGACAGTATTATTGACCTCTCGGAGATGCTATTCGGATTGAGGGTCAATAAGAGTGGAACCTCTTATAAGGTACCGGCAGACGGACGTCGATGGACAGAGCTCTCTGCGGATGAGCGTTACCTCCTGTTACTCCAGAACGCGATGCAGTTGGACAAGCGTTTGATGATCATCGACGAGCCAGACATGCCTATCAGTGCGGAGGTGATGGAGACTGTCGACAGTCTGTTGCAAGAGGCGGCAAGCAGAGGAACTACCGTCCTTGCCGTTAACTCACGAATCATACAAAATCAGATACAACTATGAATATCACGATTGTACGAATGCTTATCGGTGTCCTGTTGCTAATGATACCTGCCTTGATCCTTTTCCGTTTAGACCGCCGTTTCCTGCGTCAGTCAGCATCTGTCCTTGGACGGTTGGCGGTGACATTATTGGTGTTGGCAGGCTGTCTTTACTATATATTCCAATGGGACATGGCATGGGTGAATATCCTGTGGGTACTACTGTCCAGTGGTGTCGCCACAGCGGTCTACTGTCGTAAACGGTGGCAGTCGGTACCTATCTATATTAGTATGACGGTGGTGACGTTCATCATGGGTATAGTAGTCCTTTTGTTGATGGATGTCCCCCATTTGTTTGGTGCCTCCTACTTCCTTCCTGTCATGACGATGTTACAAGCAGAGGCACTCTTCGTCTGTCGTCGTGGTATCACGACCTATGTCCTGGAGCGTCGTACACACAAGGAACTTTTTGAGTATCTTCGTGGCAATGGCGCCCATCAGTTGGAGGCATTACGTCCTTTCTTGACGAAGGCGATTACACGTGCCTTCACACCAGTCTTACAGCAGTTATTACTGGTAGGGCTAGTCTTCGTACCTTCCCTGCTTTGTGGAATGCTCCTGTGTGGAATCCAGCCCTTGCAAGCCATTGCCTTCCTCGTCCTGATGACTGCAGCGGCACTGAGCAGCACGATGCTTATTTTAGTACTCTCCATCTATATCTATACCCGTATCAGTTGACATGAAAAGATTATCCTTCGTATTAATAGTCACAATGCTGCTTTGTCTGCAGTCTTGTGGACAGAAAGTAGAACAACTTCCATTCTCAGAGAAGGGACTCACGGATGTCCGTCTTCGACAGGATGTCACACCTTTACAGCGTTATGCTTATAAAGTATGGTATTCCGAGACTATGCGTATCCCCCTTGCCGTGTCGTGGTATCTCACCAAGGATCATACCTATGGTAAGAGTCAGCGTAAGAGTATCTCTTTTATTCCAGATGAAGATACGCATAATCCAGTCACTACTTTCGACTATATGCAGTCTGGCTACGACCGTGGTCACATGTGTCCGGCTGGTGACAACAAGTGGAACCGTACGGCTCAGGAACAGACATTCCTCATGACCAATATCTGTCCGCAGAACCATAACTTGAACAAGAATGACTGGAACGACTTGGAGCAGTTGTGTCGCACCTGGGCTCGTCGCTATAACCGTATTTATATAGTCTGTGGTCCCGTCCTTCGTGGTAATAGTCATAAGACTATCGGACGTGAGCGTAATAAACGCATCACAGTCCCGGAGGCATTCTATAAAGTAGTGCTCCGCATGGGCAAGAATCCTGTCGCTATCGGTTTCATTTACGAGAATGTAGGTAGCAGACAACCGATGCGCCAAACAGTCCGTTCCGTTGACGAAATAGAGCAAATCACCGGCATTGACTTCTTTTCAGCCCTCTCTGATGATGTAGAGCGCCGCATAGAAGCCAAATCCTCGCTTACTGATTGGTAATTGTTATTATTGAAGGATTAATTCCCGCCTTGTAAGAATAGATCCCTTGACCACTATTCTTTAAGCTGTGGCATCTTTTTCATTGCTAATCTGAGTGTCAGGATGCGGCGCACGCTCTGGTTGATGCGCTCCTCGCTGATGGTGCCGTTGTTCACAGCTGCCATGACGGCATCGAAAGCCTCGGTGAAGTCACGAGGACCCAGCACGATGTCCACACCTGCCTTGATGCTGCCCACAGCAGCCTCGCCGCTAGTATGATGTAAGAATAAGACCATAAAATAGGATGACGGTCAGCGTCCACAGAAATTTCTTTTGCGTTATTTATACTGCTTTTATATTTTATATTGCTTTTTTAACGTCGGCAATAGTGATTTCTACCAGTTCTTCATCGGACACTTTTCCGGCCTTGGCAATACGGTTGGCCTGTGCCTGGATGGTCTTCTCGAAGGTGTTACGTACGAAACGGGCATTGCCGAAGTTGCGGTCTTTATGCTCGACGGCATAGTCTAGCTGCTCTTTCAGGTAACTGGCAGCCTCTTTGGTAATGGTATACTGATTTTTCTTCAGGTATTGGCGGAAAATCTTATAGAGGTCGTCGGAGCTATAGTCGGGGAAATGGATATAGCGGTTGAAACGTGACTGTAAGCCTGGGTTGGTGTCAATAAACTTCTTCATCTCGTTGGTGTAACCTGCCACGATGACTACCAGTCGGTCGCGGTCATCCTCCATACGTTTCAAAAGGGTAGCTACTGCCTCCTTACCATAGTCGGCGCCGGCATCGCTCTGGGTAATGGCGTATGCCTCGTCGATGAAGAGTACTCCATTCAGTGCCGAGTCGCACATCTGATTGACACGTGGAGCGGTCTGTCCCACATACTGTCCGATGAGTCCGGAGCGGTCCGTCTCCACAAGGTGTCCTTTCTTGAGGATTCCTAAGTCTTTATAGATACGAGCCACGATACGAGCCACCGTCGTTTTACCAGTACCGGGACTACCCGTGAATACCAGGTGATAGCTGAGGTTTGGTGTCTTCAGACCTTTCTCCTGACGTTGTTTCTGCACCTTCACATAATTTGCGAGGGAACGTACCTCCGCCTTGACGGCATCCAAGCCAATCAGTTCGTCAAGTTCCTTATAAGGATCACCCTCAATAGGTTTCTTGACATTTACGCTGTCTCCCTCTTCACCACCCTCCGAGCGGTCTTCCTTATCAGTGAACTTGTATTTGCGTCCACCAACATCGGAACCATCGTCATCGTCGTCAATGACGAGTTTTTTCTCCTTGGTGTTGGAGTCCTCATTGCCGAGGACCATGGTGCATGCGCCCATCATAAGGAAACAGGCGGTGATACAGATGATGACGATTGTCAGTTGCTTACTGCTGAAGCGGTCAAAGAAACTTGCCATATGTTTAAATTTTTAATGATTACATATATATATAATACTACCAATGGTGTAGCATAGCATAACAGGTCTGCCCAGTCGAAGACCCCTGGGAGACAATGCCCCCCTTGTAAAAGTTCTGATACGATGCCAGTCATAGGAATGCTGCTGGCAACAGTTAGTCGCAGTGGGGTTGACTGATGCGACAAAAGCCCGTAGACGAGGAAGATATAGGCTGCCGCCCATAATCCCCCTGGTAGGGAATAGACCCAGAACTCCGCAGGTTGCCAGATAGTCATCCAACTTCTCCATTGTGCTATCAAGGGCATCAGTCCCATGCCTTCAGCGACATGAAACATGAGTAAAGTAGTAGGACGGAAAGCCAGATAAATCAGTCCGCCCAGTCCTACCAATATCCATCCCAACATATTTTGTTGTCGTAGTGACATACCCATGTGCATCAATTAACGCCACAAAATTACAAAAAAAATGAGATAGTTAGTAGATAATCTCTGATTTTTTTGTAATTTTGCAGCCCTAAAAAGGTATTAATTAATAATCAAGGTAAGAAATATGGGTGGCTTTTTCGGCACTATTTCCACAAAAGACTGCGTAAACGACTTGTTTTACGGCAC
>DETM01000034.1:0-2864 GCA_002361655.1 Prevotella sp. UBA3288
ATCGTCAACGGCTATGCCAAGGAGGTGCTGCAGAAACTGCCTATGGAGTTCGCCGTCGAGGCCCAGAAGCTGCTCAGCGTCTCGCTCGAGGGGACTGTAGGCTAATCCGTAGATCGCCGTTCAGATATTGCCCCCGAGTCCCTTTTTTACACATTTTGTGTTACACATTTTGTGAAATCAATAATTCTTCGTATCTTTGCAGCAGTTTTCATAAAGGCAAGGCAATGGAGAATCCGTTTGTAATCAGGGCGTATGAGTCGAAAGACCTGTTCTGCGACCGCGAGGAAGAACTACAGTTGATGTTGCGCAACTGCGTCAATAACACTGACATGACGCTGATTTCACAGCGTCGTATGGGCAAGACAGGTCTCATACTACGCCTGTTTGATGAACTGAAAGAGACGAGGCCGGATATCAATACCGTCTATATAGACATCTTTGCCTCGCGCCACATCGGCGATTTCATCAAACTGACGGCAGAGGCTGCGATGAAATCCTTCCAGCCAAAGACCTCGATGGGTGAGAAGATGATGGCCTTCATCAAATCCCTTCGCCCTCAGCTGTCGTTTGACAGCATCACTGGCGAGCCTCAACTTCAGATAGCTTATCAGACCGCTCATGAGAAGGAGTACACCCTGCGTGGACTCTTCGAGTTCCTGGACAGCCAAGGAGAGCGTATAGTCATTGCCATCGACGAGTTTCAGCAGATACGCGACTATCCGGAGCTGAACATGGAGGCGCTGCTGCGCACCTATATCCAGCAGAGTCGTAACCTGACGTTCATCTTCTGTGGGAGCAAGAAGCACATGATGGCCGACATCTTTGCCAACGAGAAGAAGCCGTTTTATAACAGCACCGCCTTCATGTCGCTCGGCAAGATACCGGAAGCGGCTTATTCGGCATTCATCCGCCGACTGCTAAGCCAGCGGCAGCGAAGCATAACAGACGATGCCCTACAGTTCATCTTAGACTGGACGCGCCGGCATACCTACTACACCCAGCAACTCTGTCACACCATCTATGCTGGCGAGAGCCTTCACATCACTATAGACGATGTGAAGAAAGCCTGCGAGCAACTGATGAGGCAGGGCGAGGCCGTGTTCCTGCAATACCGGCAAATGCTCACCGACAAGCAGTGGAACTATCTGATAGCTATCGCCAAAGAGGGTAGCGTCAGTCAGATTACCGCCTCCCGGTTCCTCAAGGACCACCAGATTGGCACACCTTCCGTTTCCCGCCGCCTAGCCGATGCTCTCTGCGAGAAAGGGCTGCTCAACGATGATGTCACGCTGGCAGGGACATCCTATTCTGTCAGCGATGTCTTCCTCTCCCGATGGATGGAGCGCTTATGACATCTGATATGAGCGGCCTCAATCGCACAGGGAGCGCCACCCTTCGGGATGTCGAGCGATAGCCACCCCTTATTAAGGGGCTCTAAATCTTCTATTTATCCGTCTGTCTCAGTATGTCAAAGAACGATTGCTTTCGTTGAAAAACCGTGCGGGGCTTTTGTTTCAGACCTGCACCGACCGCTGTACCCATCTGTGGTAAAGACGTCTTCTGTTCATCATTGAGCAGACTGATGGACTTGCTCACATGCTGATACGTGCCTACAGCGTTCACCTTCGGCAGATACTGTGTGCGTGCCGACTGCCGTAGGTTGGCGTTCACCTCCTGCTGCACCCTCGCCACGCCCATCTGTTTGTTGTTCCTCAGTGCCATCGCCCTGCAACTGTCCAGCGTCAGCACACGCTGTGCGCTGGCAGTCATTGGCAACAGCACTGAAAGCACGAGCCCGAAGACCCGCGCTGTCATAGTCCGTTTCATTCTTTTTCTCATTTAATCACAATCTATATTTATATGATGTATCTATGTTTCAATCAGAACAGCCTGACGGCTAAACGAAGGTTCAGTACGGGCCAGACGGACAGTTTTGAGACAGTTCTGACAATGCCTCCGTCGTCGCCATCGAGATGCTCTTCCTCCAACTTCTGTCCCTGACATACAACGTCCGGCTTGCCCCAGAACTGTACACCGAGGTCGAAGTTGCAGGCAACGCGGTTCTTTGTGGGAACAGGACGCCCGAAGCCGATTCCAACGTAGGGGCGGAACTTCGCGACTGTGACACTGCCGTTGACATTACCGTTCTCGTCGGGTGTAAGGAAGTAGTCGCCAAGCGTATATCCTGCCTTCTGACTGTTGGGCACGACACGGTTGTAGGCTGTGACCGCTGCGAGCGCACCGTCTTCCTTGTTATACACCTCGGCCACTTTGTCGCTTCCCAGATAGGCACCCGCAGTAATGTGGAAACTGCTTTGATTTGAGGGGAAGAAGTCGAACAGCAAGTGACCGGAGGTCATGGCGAGTTTTCCCGTGACGGCTACCGTTTCGGGGAGAGCAGCCTGGGCGACCGCATTACGGTATTCTATGTTCAGGTCTGTGCTGTACTTGAGGGGGAATATGTCGGCACCGCCACGCACTGCCACGTATGGTGTGATGGGCAGGGCCAAGTCGGCCGTGATGCCAGTAGTTCCTACACCCACGGACAGACTGGCGTGGTTGAAGATGCCTAAATCATCCGTTTCTAATTCCTGCGCCTGAGCGCAGATGACTGTCATCATGGCGACAGCGGCCATTGCTAAAAGTTTTTTGTTCATATATATTTTTATTATATTGTTTCATCCTTCTGAGACAGCAACCGCCGAGGCCCTTGCGAGGGCCTCGGCGGCGGATAAATCATTGTTGAGGGGATTTGGGGCCTTACTCGTCGGCCTCCATCATCTTCACCATGTCGGCGGGCGTCACGACGATGGGTGTCTTGGGGAAGTGGCGAAGATTGCCCGTGACCACGTAACTGTCGTCGT
>DETM01000034.1:2968-3327 GCA_002361655.1 Prevotella sp. UBA3288
GTGCGGTCGAGATGCAGGCCCGTCCTCAACAGATCGAGCACCGCCTGGATGCGCTCTTCGCTGAAGTTGAACTTCGAGCGGTGGAGCACCTCGTCGTATTCGCTCAAGATTTCGTCGTTGTAGAGCAACACGATGCGCTCGTCAATCACGTAGTCGAGCAGCCGGACGGTCGGTGAGTCCGTCCGTGTTGACATCAGTGCCGACACGAGGACGTTGGTGTCGAACACGGCAAAGAACTGTTTCGTCATAGTGCTGCTTTCCTGGCCTTGCGGGCAAGGCGGATTTCGTTGTTAATCTCGTCGAGCGACAACTGGGCGTTGCCGTTCTGTTCGCTCTGCCGGCGCATGGCCTCGATGGCC
>DETM01000055.1:0-2373 GCA_002361655.1 Prevotella sp. UBA3288
GGCCATCGACGTGTTCCACCCCGAGCGAATGGCTGACCGAATACTGGGAATGGGCGACATCGTCTCGCTAGTTGAGCGCGCTCAGGAACAGTATGACGAGGAAGAGGCGAAACGCCTGCAGAAGAAGATCATGAAGAACAAGTTCGACTTCAATGACTTCCTCGGACAGATACAGCAGATAAAGAAGATGGGTAATCTGAAGGACCTGGCTGCCATGATTCCAGGAGTGGGCAAGGCGATAAAGGATGTTGACATCGACGATGATGCTTTCAAGGGCATCGAGGCGATTATCCAGAGCATGACACCCAAGGAGCGCAGCAATCCCGAGATACTGAACACCAGCCGCCGCAACCGCATTGCGAAAGGTTCGGGAACAAGCATTCAGGAGGTGAACCGACTGATAAAGCAGTTCGACCAGACGCGCAAGATGATGAAGATGGTGACCAGCGGCGGCATGAAGGGCATGATGAAAGGAATGCCAATGCCTAAATAAAAAAGATTATGAGTTACACATTGATAGACGGCAAGGCAACAGCCGCCAAGATTAAAGAAGAGATAAGACACGAGGTGGAAGACCTCGTGGCACACGGAAAGAAACGTCCGCATCTGGCTGCTATCCTCGTGGGGCACGACGGAGGCAGCGAGACATACGTTAAGAACAAGGTGCTGGCATGCGACGCGTGCGGTTTCCAGTCAACGCTGATTCGATATGAGTCAGATGTTACTGAGGCAGAACTGCTCGACAAGGTGCGCCAGTTGAACGAAGACGCGTCGATAGACGGCTTCATAGTGCAACTGCCGCTGCCGAGACACATCGACGAGCAGAAAGTTATAGAGACAATAGACTACCGCAAGGATGTTGACGGATTCCATCCCATCAACGTAGGACGCATGTCGATAGGTCTGCCGTGCTTCATCTCAGCCACACCCCTTGGCATTGTGACGCTGTTGCAGCGTTATGGCATAGAGACATCGGGAAAGAAATGCGTCGTTCTGGGCCGTTCGAACATCGTGGGCAAGCCGATGGCGCAGTTGATGATGCAGAAGCAGTATGGCGATGCCACGGTGACGGTGTGCCACAGCCGCTCGAAGACTCTGAAAGAGGAGTGCCGCGAAGCCGACATCATTATCGCCGCGATAGGTCAGCCCGACTTTGTTACGGCCGACATGGTGAAGGAAGGTGCCGTGGTGATTGACGTGGGCACCACCCGCGTTCCCGATGCCACTCGCAAGAGCGGCTTCCGTCTGAACGGTGACGTGAAGTTTGACGAGGTTGCACCGAAATGTTCGTTCATCACTCCAGTGCCAGGCGGCGTGGGTCCGATGACCATCTGCTCGCTGATGAAGAACACGCTGGAGGCATATAAGAGGAAATGACAGCCGAAGAATACTATAAGCAGGGCAACAACTACCGGCAACAGGGTAATTTTCAGGAAGCAATCAACTGTTACCTTGAAGCCATAGCCTTAGATCCACACAGCCCTGCCGTCGAGGCAAAACGGATGCTCGACGACATATTTAATTACTATTGTAAAGACATGTACAACCCCTGAGAACCGTGCTGCCTTGGCTGGGGCGGCGTGGCGAGCAGGACAAAAACAAACATTATGGCAAAATTCAGAGGTGCTATCGTGGTGAATACCGACCGATGCAAGGGCTGCGCACTTTGTGCCGAGGCCTGTCCAAAGGGGGTAATCGCCTTGGCAGCAAAGAAAGTGAATGTCCACGGATACCCATACGTGGAAGCAGCGAATCCTGATGATTGCATCGGGTGTGCTTCGTGCGCTATCGTGTGTCCTGACGGATGTATTACGGTTTACAAAAAACGTATGGAGGATTGACCTATGGCAGAACAGGAAGTAACTCTTATGAAAGGCAATGAGGCGATAGCCCATGCCGCAATCCGCTGTGGTGCTGACGGATATTTCGGATATCCAATCACGCCGCAGAGTGAGGTAATCGAGACACTCGCCGAACTGAAGCCATGGGAAACCACTGGCATGGTGGTGGTTCAGGCCGAGAGCGAGGTGGCTTCAATCAACATGGTTTATGGAGGTGCCGGCGCTGGCAAGCGTGTGATGACATCATCGTCAAGCCCTGGCGTGGCACTGATGCAGGAGGGCATTGCCTATATGGCTGGTGCCGAACTGCCCGGACTCTTTGTCAACGTGCAGCGAGGCGGTCCCGGTCTGGGAACAATACAGCCGTCGCAGGCCGACTATTTTCAGGCAACACGCGGCGGTGGAAATGGCGACTACTACGTCATAACCCTCGCTCCGAACAGCGTGCAGGAGATGGCCGACTTTGTTGACCTCGCCTTTGAACTGGCATTCAAATACCGCAACCCCGCGATGATTCTCTCCGACGGTGTCA
>DETM01000055.1:2396-2865 GCA_002361655.1 Prevotella sp. UBA3288
CAGATGATGGAGAAGGTGGTGCTGCCGCCTTACAAGCCACGCCGCACCGAGGAGGAAGTGAAGAAGGAGTGCCCTTGGGCTACATTCGGCCGCACCAAGGACCGTCAGCCTAACATCATCACGTCGCTCGAACTGCGCTCTGAGGAGATGGAGAAGCGCAACATCCATCTGCAGGAGAAGTATCAGGAGATACGCGACAAGGAGGTGCGCTATGAAACACAACATCTCGACGATGCCGAGTATATGATAGTAAGTTTCGGCTCTGCTGCCCGCATCGCGGAGAAAGCGCTCGAACTTGCTCACGAGGAAGGAATCAAGGTCGGACTGTTCCGGCCAATCACTCTGTGGCCGTTCCCGTCGAAGCAGATTGCTGAGGTAGCACGCGGAAAGAAGGGCGTGCTCGTCGCTGAGATTAACGCCGGTCAGATGGTTGAGGACGTTCGTCTTGCCATCAATGGCGCTGTGCCTG
>DETM01000029.1:0-198 GCA_002361655.1 Prevotella sp. UBA3288
ACCAATCCGCAGGCCTACGAGCCTGGTGTAGCACAGACGCTGAACAACCTGGCAATCCTGTACAACAAAACCCAGCGTTTCACGGAGAGTGAGGCGATGTACAAGGAGGCCTTGGAAATCTATCGCCGACTGGCACAGACCAATCCGCAGGCTTACGAGCCTAATGTGGCTCTGACGCTGAACAACTTGGCAAGCCTG
>DETM01000029.1:266-531 GCA_002361655.1 Prevotella sp. UBA3288
CCAGCGTTTCACGGAGAGTGAGGCGCTGTACAAGGAGGCATTGGAAATCCGTCGCCGTCTGGCACAGACCAATCCGCAGGCTTACGAGCCTGATGTAGCACAGACGCTGATAGGCTTCGCAAACCTGTACTCTGACACCCAGCGTTTCACGGAGAGTGAGGCGCTGTACAAGGAGGCATTGGAAATCCGTCGCCGACTGGCACAGACCAATCCTCAGGCTTACGAGCCTGATGTAGCACAGACGCTGAACAACTTGGCAAGCCTG
>DETM01000029.1:560-58610 GCA_002361655.1 Prevotella sp. UBA3288
GCGTTTCACGGAGAGTGAGGCGATGCACAAGGAGGCGTTGGAAATCCGTCGCCGTCTTGTTCAAGCCAATCCTCAGGCCTACGAGCCTGATGTGGCTCAGACGCAATATAATTTGGGACTGTTGAAAGTACAACAAGAGCAATATGCAGATGCCATTACATCCTTTGAGGAAGCACTGGAGATTTATAGGCGTTTAGCAAAAATAAACCCAGCTCAGCAGCAATGGTATGAAGGTTCGTTGTATTATCTTAGTCAGCTCTGTCCTGTGGTTAAAAACTATAGTGCAGCTTATCGCATCAATCAGGAATGGCTACCCATTCTAAAACAAATATACGAAGAAAATTCAGAGGCTCTGAAAGGTGATTATGCAGCGGCTATAGGCAATCAATCATGGTATGCTATTTTCATGAAACAATATGCTAAATCCGAGCAACTGGCCCGCGAAGGATTGGCTATTGACTCAACCAAGCACTTCATCTATTCCAATCTTGCCGCCGCCCTGCTCTTCCAAGGCAAATATGCAGAGGCAGAAAAGATTTACCGCCAATATAAATCTGAACTGAAAAACGGTTTCCTCGGCGACTTCCAGCAGTTCGCTGAGGCGGGTGTCATCCCAAAGGAGCGCGAGGAGGATGTGGAGAATATCAGGAAAATGTTAAACGAAGAATAATATCGATATGTCACAACAAGAGTTCAAATACTTTGCCTTTATCAGCTACAACTCCAAAGATACGGAGTGGGGCAAGCGGGTGCAGCAGAAGTTAGAGCACTACCGCATGCCGGCAACGCTGTGCAGTGAGCACGGATGGGAGCGTACACCTATCAAGCCGGTGTTCTTTGCACCTACGGATATCCAGCCCGGCGGGCTGACGGAAGAACTGCAGGAACGCCTGAGGGCGTCAAGGAACCTGATTGTCATCTGCTCGCCCAACTCGGCACAGTCGGAGTGGGTAGGGAAAGAGATAGAGTTCTTCCATCAGTTAGGTCGGACGAAGCAGATACACTTCTTCATCGTGGACGGAGTGCCACATAGCGGCGACAAGGCTACGGAGTGCTTCAACCCCGTTGTCGACAGGCTGGGGCTGCCCGAGATATTGGGCGCCAATATCCATGAACAGACACAGACCTATCCCTACACTCGCATACCGTGGGCAAGGATGAACAGGGAGAGGGCATACGTGCAGCTGGTGTCGAAGCTGCTGGGCGTAGAGTTTGACGCCATCTGGCAGCGGCACAAGCGGCTGCTGATCCAGAAAATGGTGGCGTATGCTGTCGCCATACTGGCTGTGTTGGCAGCACTCGTCGGAGTATGGCTTGCCAACCAGCCCGTGGATGTCGAAGTCCGTCTGAACGAGGCTTCCGTCCACAACAATCATCTGCCTCCGCTGAGAGACGCCGTTGTCACGCTTATGTTAGACAACGAGACCAAGACGGATACCGTACAAACGCTTGACGGCTGTGCGTTATTCTCCAACATACCCCATCGGTATTTCAACAAGGAGGCTCGCATGACGATGACCTGCCAGGACTTTATGAACATCGACACCACTCTTGTCCTGACCAAGGATGTCGTGCTGAATATCCAACGTGATGCGGCTGTTTACGGCGATGTGCATTTCCGGCTGTGGAATCCGGAGACGGAGCAGGCTGTTGCCGGGACTGAGTTGGAGGTGGCAGGACAGAAAGTTATCTCAGACAACAGTGGGCGCGTCTCGCTCTTCGTTCCGTTGGGGGAGCAAAGGAGTGTTTATCAGGTGGCATCTTCCGTGCCGTTGGCAAACGACTCCATCTATATGCCGTGCGGTCCGGATGACGTTATCTTAGTTAAATAACCAAGCGTATGAAAAGAAATTCTATCTTATTAGGGCTCCTACTGATATGTATGGCGGCCACAGCGCAGACCACCCAGCAGGCAGACAGTTTGCACCAGCGGGGTAGGGAGTTGCTGAACGAAGGAAAGATTGCCGAGGGCCGGGAGTGTACGCGCCAGGCGATGGAGATGAGAAAAGCGCTGTTGGGCGAGGTGAGCGAGGACTATAGTACGACGGCTTCTGTCATGCCCCTAATTTTTGGACTCCTTTTATACTTATTGATGGTTTGGACTAATACAAAAAGTGTATGGAGAAATATCCGATGGATAAGTGAAAAATCACAAATTTCACAAGTTTGTGAATCACAAGTTTGTGAAATCCGAAACAATTTGCTATCTTTGCACTCAAATATAAGCAGTTATGAGAAAGAGTTTTGTTTACGGAGTAGCGGTTACTGACTATAATTTCACGGGCAGGAAGGATGAAATCCGACGCTTGAAGGCCAACTTTGAAGGTGGTATCAACACCATTCTGATTTCACCACGCAGATATGGCAAGACGTCGCTTGTGGACCATGTTTGCCGGAATATGGACAATAACGACATCATGATTGTCAGACTTGACATATTCGGATGCAAAACAGAATACGACTTCTATAATGCGCTTGTGGCTGCCGTGCTGAAACAGACGGCATCGAAGATGCAGCAGTGGATGGACGAGGCCCGCGACTTCCTGGCCCGTTTGACACCCAAGGTGGGCATTCCTATAGACCCGACTTCGGAAATCACCATATCGCTGGGCATTACACCTGAGACTCACACACCAGAAGAGATTCTGAATCTCGTGGAACAGATTGCGCAGCGGAAACAGCGTCATATCGTGGTTTGTATCGATGAATTTCAGGAAGTGGGCGAGTTTCCAAACAGCAAACAGGTGCAGGGACGGCTACGCGCTGTATGGCAGCACCACCATGACACCTCCTACTGCCTGTTTGGCAGCAAGCGGCACATGATGAGCACGATGTTCCTCAATCGGAGCATGCCATTCTACCAGTTTGGCGACCTGATATGGTTAGAGAAGATTCCTACTGCCGATTGGACAGACTATATCGTCAGCCATTTCGATGAGGCCGGTCGTCACATCACTCCGGAAATGGCTGCGAAGATCTGTGATGCCGTTGACCACTATCCCTCTTACGTACAACAGTTGGCTTCTGTTGTCTTGAATCATGTTGAGCAGGGACAGGCGGTCACAATGGACATCCTTGCGGAGTCGGTGGCAGACGTCATCCGTGCCAACGAGGCTTTGTTCATGCAGCAGATAGAACCGCTGACGGTCTATCAGATGAATCTGATGAGAGCCATTGTGTCTGGCATACACGACGGTTTCAACGAAAAGGGCGTGCGCTCACAATTCGACTTGGGAAGTCCGTCGAACATCGTCAGACTGCGTGATGCCCTCATTGAGAAAGACCTTATCTACTCTGAGATGAAAAAACTGTACGTCACAGACCCTGTGCTCTGTCTGTGGTTTAAGAAACGATTCTAAAAAAGTAAGCGTATGAAACGAATACCTTTATTTTTTGTTCTCCTATTGGCATGGGTGGCGATGACAGCGCAGACCACTCAGCAGGCAGACAGTCTGCACCAGCGGGGTAGGGAGTTGCTGAACGAAGGGAAGATTGCCGAGGGCCGGGAGTGTACGCGCCAGGCGATGGAGATGAGAAAAGCGCTGTTGGGCGAGGTGAGCGAGGACTATATCACCTCGCTGAACAACTATGCGATGACCTACGGTATGGAGAAAGACTACCGGAAGGCGGTAGAGTTGCAGGAACAGGTGATGACGCTATGCGGAAAACTGAAGACACCGCATCAGAACATCGGGATGTATACTGTAAACATGGGACGGTTCTACTATCTCAACGGCGACAAGACGAAGGCTGCCGTGATGTGGGAACGGGCTATCCCGCTCGTTGAGAAACACGGCGAGATCTATGAGTTTCTGCTGAATAGTCTGGGCTCGGTATATAGCGACACCGGCGACCAGCAAGGATTGAGCCGCATCATGGCCCTGATGGAGGAGCACAACCAGCACGAACTGACGAAGCCCTGCGACGAACCGAAGTGTATGCTGGAGAGGGCACAGTATTATGGCTCAACGGGCGATAATGCCAAGGCGAAGGAATGCTACCAGAAAGTCCTTGCGATGAAGATGGACGACGCGATGAAGGTCAACGTCTTTGAGACCTACGCCCGTTTCATGGCTTTTACTGCCAACGACAGACAGACAGCGGCTGAATACCAGCATCAGGCGGCTCTGCTGAGAAAGGGGATGAAGGGAGAGGATGCCGACTACGCCCAGAGCATGTACTATGCCGGGATGTACTATACGTTTGCCATGACAGATGCCGGGTACACGAAGGCTATCCCCTGCATTGACGGGGCTCTGAGCACTTACGAGAAGTTGAACGACGGGGCGATGACGGCCAAGTGTCAGCAGTTGAAGGGTCATGCCCTTGGCGGTCTTAAGGATTATGCTAAAGCGAAGGAGTGCTACGTCAAGGCCCTTGCCTATTACGAGGCCAACGACAAGGAGAACGACGAATATCCCAAGATGATAGAGCGCGTGGCGGCGATGGAGAAGTTCAATAAGGAGTATGAGGCCAGCATCGTCCACTACCGTCAGGCGATGGCACTCTTCGAGGCGCGTGGCATGATGCAGGAATATGGCAATGCAGAGAACGGACTGAAACTGTGCTACGCATACGCCGGCAAGCGCATGGAGGATGCCAGCGACGGCACGTACAGAAACTCCATCGCGGAGGCTCGACAGAAGAAACTGGACGGGATTATTGCTGATGAATTGCAAAATCTGGAGTTGACACGCACCTACCTTGGCAAACTCGCCTACGCCCGTTCGCTGGGTACCATTGCCGGATGCTATGCCATGAAGGTGGACTACGAGCATGCCGTGGACTACTATCAGCAATACATGGAAAACATTCGCGAAGGCATCAGAGAGGAATTCCGCTACGAGAGTGAGGCAGAGCGCATGCACACCTGGAGCGAAGAGACTACCAACATAGCGGAACTGCAGGAGTTGTTGGTGGATTTGCCCGACAGTATGAGCCAGTATCGTGGCAGTCTGGCAGCACTGATGTACGACACGAAACTGCTGTCGAAAGGCATCCTGCTGAACTCGTCTATCGAATTCGAGAAACTGCTGAACAGCAAGGGCGACCCACAGTTGACCGACATCTACCAACGGACGAAGGCCAACCGCAACGAGATAGAGCGCTTGCGGCGCGAGGCAGCATCCGATGCGGACATGGAGCGGATCATCACGCTGACGCAGGAGAACCAGTGGTTGCAGGTGCTGTTGAACGAGAAGTTCCGTGAGATGGACGATTTTACGCGTTACATATCCTACAACTGGAAGGATGTGCAGAGCAAGTTGGAACCGGGTGACATCAGCATCGAATTTGCATCGGTGAACGTCTATCTGGATGATGAGTTGACGCACATGATGGCCATCCTGTTGACCAAGGAGATGGCGCAGCCAGAGGCGGTGATGATCTGGGATGAAGAGGAGCAACAGAAATATCGCGACCTGTTACAGCAGGACAGCGTGTTGTTCACAAAGCCCGACGGCGGTCAGATTGTGTGGGGACGACTGGCGGCCTATCTGCAAGGGAAGAAAAGGATCTTCTTCTCTGCTGACGGGGTACTTAACAACATCGGCATCGAGTATCTGCCGATGAATGGGAAGCCATTGTCAGAGCAGTATGAGGTTTACCGGCTCTCGTCAACGAAGGAATTATGCTATCAGCGTGAAAACAAGAAACCGACTAAGGCCGCCCTGTTTGGCGACATCAACTATAATGAAGGAGCCACCCGTTCTGAGGCCGCTCAGCAATCCTTGATGGCGCTTCGAGGTTTCCGAGGGTCAAGTGATGCCGATGGCTTTGCCGACCTGAGCAATACGCTGCGGGAGGTGAACGAGATACAATCCATTCTGAAAAACAATGGCATCCAGGATGCAGAACGCTTCCACGACTCAGATGCCAGCAAGTCGGCATTCATGGAATTGACCGGCAAGCAAGTAAACCTGCTGCATATCGCCACGCATGGTGCTTATCGCAGCGTGAAGAAGTCGACCGATGCCGAGTCGATGCAGAACAGTCTGCTGGCTTTTGCCGGTGCCAACCTTGACGATAGCGGCATCGTCACGGCAGCAGACATCGCCACGATGAACCTGCGCGAGTGTGACCTGGCGGTGCTCTCTGCCTGCGAGACGGGACTCGGCAAACTGGGCGGCGATGGTGTTTTCGGTCTGCAGCGCGGTTTCAAGAATGCCGGTGTGCATACGCTGCTGATGAGTCTGAAGAATGTGCCAGACGGCCCAACCGCAGACCTGATGATCAGTTTCTACCGTCATCTGATGGCCGGCTCGTCCAAGCGTGAGGCCCTTGTCAAGGCGCAGCAGGACATCCGCAACAAAGGATTCAACGACCCGCAATACTGGGCGACATTCATTCTGTTGGATGCAATCTGAGCAAGGAGATGGCAAGGAGATGGCAAGGAGTAGTTAGGGCGGATAATATTGAACGAAAAATAAGGATAGTATAAAATGAAACGACATCGACAAGCAATATGATTTACTGCGGAACTGCCTACCGATATGAAGGAGAAATATGATATGGTTCATGGTGAAGGATTCATGGTTCATGGTTCAATGTTAAAGGCGCACGGTAAATGGTTGACAATAGAATAAGGAAGAAAACAATATTGGAATATGGAAGAAAATATTATGATAGTCGGAAACAATCATGCCATATCCTATCGCGGTTTAGGCAGAGAAGGATGGCAATCGTTTATTAAGCATAAAATTATGCAGACAGACTGGCAAAAATATTGCCCTTTCCAAAGAAAAGCGGCTCGAATGACACATGAATCAGATGTGATGATATTATTCTATTAGGCATCGATTTGTATTTGTTGTGCATGAGGACAAAACGGAAGATAACATTTGCCAGTTTATTTTTGGCCGTTTCAAGGAAATATGCTAATTTTGCAGGCAAATATCTTAAAAACGTACACTTATGAAGAAAGATATTACCATTTTCGTGTCGGGCTCAAAGAAACTCAAGGAGCATAGGGTGCGCCTCAAAGCCCTTGTTAATAACCTTAACGGGGAGAATCGGATGAAAGGCATCCCTGTCACGCTGAATATGTTTTCGTATGTTAATCTGGGCGATAACCAGACTAACTATGACGATTTTATAAAGAACAAGTCGGACATCGTTATATTTCTTGTTGAAGACAGAATAGGCGAAAAGACACGTGAGGAGTTTCTGCTGGCTACGCATGAGCAGAAGAAGACCGGCAAACCCAAGAGTCTCGTGTTTATAAAGGAAGCGCAAGTCAAAGCCCCGGAAACCGAAGAGGTGGAGCGGCTTGTCAATGAAAATTCCGATTCCTATTATATTGACTATTCTAATTTGGAGGATCTTGAATACAAGGTGAGAGACAGACTCATGCAGGAAGTTGATTCGCTGATGGCAAAGAGTTCTTCGTCGCCGCGTAAGAGAATCCGGACGCTGAAGTTGTGGGCATGGGTGTCAACGCTTGCTCTCATGTTGCTTTCGTTCGTCGTGCTGTGGAATGTGCTCACTCGTGATGACGATGTCACCCTGTTGTTCATTGGTGGCGGATCTGCCGTCCGCTGCTTGGAGGAAAGTTGCCAGGAAATAGGTAATGTTTACGACTATGACAATTCTATCTGCATTGCCGTGCCGACAAGTTCCTCATGGCCCATTGTTACGAGCGAGGTGATGCAGCACCATGCAGCCAAGGGAAACAAAGGCCCTAAGCCGTTCTACCCGGTGTGTATGTCGGCTATGAAGGCTGATGAGTCTGATTTCTTGAAGATGAGTAACCGAACCCAGTTCCTGGAAAAGGGGTCTGTCTTGTCCTATTACCTGGGCGATGATGACCTGACCATGTATGTCAAGAAGACATTTAGGCATGAGTTGATTGACGGGAAAGACAGTATCGGAGTGGAAGCATTGGCCGCCTTCCTCAAGTCTGTGTCGGAGCAGAATGTGATGATTTTTACGACAGAGGTGGGCAGTGGCACGCTGACGAACTATCAGCGAATTCTCACTCCGTACGATATCACAGTCTCGAAAGAGGCGTTGGGTGAACTGGTGGATAAGTTCACCGACCTGACGCCAAAGAGCAAGATTCGGCGCGACGAGACCCCGTATATCATGTTAGGAAGCCATTACTACGTAGCCCGTGAAGTGTACGACGAGGGAGACTGCCGCCCCATTATCATCTTGGATGAAAACGGGAAACCTGTCACGAAGACAAACTATCTGTATTTTGCAGGGTACAATGAGGACGGTGGATCATCGTTCTGGATACCCGATGAGATGGTGGATCTTCTGAAGAAACTTGACCCACGTTTTGGTGATATTGTGAAGAACAATCGCATCCCACGTAATAACGAGACCGTCATTGTCTCACTAAACAGTTATTTACCAGAGAAGTGATGGCTATGAAGATAGAAGAGTTTATGGCGGGTAAGTGTTATAGAATAATGAAGAACAACTGTAGCACTCACGCCGTAAAGACGAAACTACCCAACGAACTGGGACTTTATGACATGAGCGGCAATGTGTGGGAATGGTGCCAGGATAGGTTTGGTGATTACAGCAGTTCTGCCCAGACGAATCCTACAGGTTCCTCTTCCGGCTCGTCCCGTGTGCTTCGCGGCGGCGGTTGGCTCGACAACGCCGGGTACTGCCGTGTGGCTGACCGCAGCAACTATGGCCCCGGCCGCCGTGGCAGTTCTATCGGCTTCCGCCTCTCCTCAGTTCATCAATAGTGGGAGTCCGGCACTGTGTTTGAGCAGGGGAATGAGTTTTGACAGTTCTCCTAATACGTTAAAGATATGTAAAAGTTGCCCTTGGGTAAATTACCATTGGGTAACTTTTTGTATTTTTGTAAGACAATAACAGAAATCGAAGAAATATTACTAATTGAAAAATAAAGATTATGAGTACATTTATCATTAATCTGAACGACACGATAGCTTTGAGTGATTCTGCTGTTGTGGAATTAGCAAAAGTCGCTGGTGCTTGGCATCCTTGTGTACAAGAGGCAGAGACGAGTTGCAATGATGTATGGATTGTGGTTGCTGTTTGCTTAACAATCATTGCGGTTGCTTTGATTGCAAAATGTGCCGTTTTATCATGGCAAAAAGCAACCATTGCCTCAAAGGAGCGGGAACGCAATGACAAAAAAGCAAAAGAAAAAGAAGAATACGAAAGGAAGAAGGAAGCAGATAAAACAAATCGTGACTGGCGTATTGACGATGAAGAGCGCAAGCGTAAATACTCCTTAGACGATGAAGAGCGTAAACGAAAATACACTATAGAGGATGAGGAACGAAAGCTGAAACCTAAGGGCGAAGAGCATAAATAATAAGGAAGGTACTAGCAACTTTTTAGTAAGATAGTATGAAAAAAAAGAATAGAAGAACTCTCTGGCTGAAGTTCGACCGTCTGCTGTCGAAAAGCCTGCTCAGACAGTTTGCAATTCTCGGTGGCGTATTGATAATCGCACTGGGACTTTCTTACCTGATGCTCTCATGGTCGGGGGCGGAGTGGGAGAGATTCTGTAACGCTGAGCATCTCAATAAATATCTGCTGCCGCTCTACCTGCTGACAGACTCCAACGCCCTGAACAACCTCTATATGGGCAGTGACGACACGTATGTTCACGGGTGGATGCTGATAGCCAGCAGCATTATCTTCCTGTTTGGTGCCTTTGTGTTCAACGGTATCATCATCGGTATCATCACCAACAGCATTGAGCAACGGGTGAACAATCACAAGGAGGGCCATATCCACTACCTGAAGTCGGGCCACTACGTCATCATGGGCTACGACGAGATGGTGCCGTCGTTCATTTCGCATATCTTTGAGAAGGACAAGGATGCCTATATACTGATTCTTACGGCCAAGGAGACTGTCGCAATCAGGGAGATACTGCTGAAATCGTTCAGCGAGAAGCAGATGAAGCGAGTGATCATCAACTATGGTCACAGGATATCGACCGATGCTTTCAAGGACATCTATCTGGAGGCAGCAGAAGAGGTGTTTGTGGTGGGCAATCACTCCAATGCCGCCCACGATGCCATCAACGTGGAGTGCGTGGACAGCATCTGCCGTTACCTGAAGGACAAACCTCAATGTCCTACCAGGATAACCTGCGTGTTCAAGGACTTAGACACCTACGCCGCCTTCAAGACTTCCGAGATTTTCAACAACGTAAAAGACCTCCACGTAGAGTTCATTCCCTATAATTTCTACTCAGGCTGGGCCAAGCAGGTGTTTGTGAAAAGGGAGTACAGAGACTTCGACAATCCGGGCACAGTGTACAAGTACCCGCTTGTCTATGGCAAGGGCATCAAGCCCGACGACGACAAGTATGTTCACTTGGTGTTTGTCGGTACCACCAACTTTGCTGTGGCCTTCGCCATGGAGGCTGCCCATGTGCTCCACTTCCCCAACTTTGCCACCAAAGGCGTTAGGACGCGCATCACCTTCATCGATGTGAATGCCGACAAGGAGAAGGATGAGTTTATTACCCGCAACCGCCACTTCTTTGAGGTACAACACTATATCTATAGAGATTTGTCAGGGAGCAAAGGCAAGGAAGAAGAAGGCTTCAGGTTTGAGCACCTGTACCGTAAGGGCGGGGAGGATGTTGACTTCCTTGATGTGGAGTTTGAGTTCATCAAGGGCGATGTCTTCTCTATGCCAGTTCAGAAGGTAGTCAGCAAATGGGCTGACGAACATAGAGACAACAAGCAATGTCTTTCTATCTTCCTCGCTCTGGCTGACCAGCGGCAGAATTTCGTCATGGGCATGAACATGCCCGACGAGGTGTATGCCAACGAGGTGCCGGTGTTTATCCGCCAGAACCGCTCGGACAATTTCGTGACCAACCTTCGCAATGCAGACCAACGGAAAGAGGACAAGAAGTTGACGTATTCGGTGGTGAAAGACGGTGCGGTAGAGTCAAAAGAGCGCGATGCCCGTTATGCCCACATCTATCCCTTTGGTATGAACGAGACGGCTTTCAGTGCTGACGACCACTCGCTGAAGCGCGCCAAACTCATCAACTATCTGTATGAGACGGCTAACTATGAAACCTACAAGTTCCAGGGCATTCTGGTGCTGGATGCTATCCCGGAGGACAAGATATGGGAAGAGGCGAATGCGATGTGGCAGAAACTGTCGGTAGCCCTGAAGTGGTCGAACCTCTACAACTCGTACACCATGCGCACCAAGCAGCGCACCCTGCGGGCTATGCGCGGACTGGACATCGACGACGAAAGTCGCGACTATGACGCACTGACCGACTACGAGGCAGACCAGTTGGCCATCGTGGAGCACAACCGCTGGAACGTGGAGAAACTGCTCATGGGATTCCGAAAGCCACGGACAGACGAAGACAAGTATGTACACACCGCGTTTGCCAACCAACTGAAGAAGAACAAAGACCTCTTCATCCACCACGACATCCGCCCGTTCGACCAGTTGAGCAATATCCGTGAATTGGACCGTGAGTTCTCGCGCTATATCCCGTGGATCATGAAAATGACAGACAACAGATGACAGACAACCAGAAGAGACAAGAGATGACGAACCAGAAGAAGTACATTCCGCAGCCCATTGACACGAGTGAAGTCGTACTGCCGGAAGAATTAGAACAGTTGGTTGAGCAGATGTCGAAGAATGTCCATGAAGTATGGGCTGCAACACGTATCAGCCAGGGTTGGACCTATGGCGAGCAGCGTAACGACGAGTTGAAGACGCACCCCTGTCTCGTTCCCTACGAGGAACTGCCGGAAGAAGAGCGGGAGTACGACCGCAATACGTCTGTCGGGACGTTGAAGTTGATTATGAAACTAGGATTTAAGATCGGCAAAGCACGGCAGTGGGAGGGCGAATGACTGTTATATATTATTAAAAGGGGCGATGGAAGTGAAAAATTGATAAAGGATAGGGCTTAATTCATAATTATTTCGTACTTTTGCACACTAAAAGTATAGAAATGACAATGAGCGAAGCAAGAAAGAATCCGTTTTTTGAACCCTATAACACGCCGCACGACACGGCCCCGTTCGACCGCATCAGGCTCGAGGACTACGAGGAGGCCTTCATGGAGGGCATCCGTCGCGATAATGAACAGATAGAGAAGACGATCAACAATCCCGCCAAGCCGACTTTCGACAATACGATTATCAACAAGGACGATGACACCGAGGGCTACTACGACCTGCTGGACCGTGTGTCGACGGTGTTCTTCAATCTGCTGTCGGCCGAGACCAACGACGAGATGGATGCGCTGGCCCAGAAGATGCAGCCCATCCTGACGCAGCATGCCAACGACGTGAGGCTGAACGAGCGGCTGTTTGAACGTATCAAGTATGTGCATCGTCATCACCGTAAGTTGACGCCTGAGGAGAAGATGCTGCTCGACAACTGCTACGACGGTTTTGTGCGTAGCGGTGCCCTGCTCGACAAGGCCGGCAAAGATCGTCTGCGCCAGTTGACCGAGGAAGCCTCGATGCTGTCGCTGCAGTTCTCGCAGAACCTGCTGAAGGAGCAGAAGGCCTTTACGCTGCATATCACCGACGAAGCCCAACTGGACGGGCTGCCTGAGACCGCCCGTGAGGCGGCAGCCCAGGAGGCTAAGCAGCGCGAGATGGAGGGTTGGGTGTTTACGCTCGACTATCCGTCGTATTCGCCGTTTATGACCTATAGCACGCAGCGGGAGTTGCGCCGTCAGATGTATATGGCCCGCAACACGGTCTGTGTACACGACAACGAGACCAACAACCTGGAGATCTGCAAGCGGCTGATCAACCTGCGTCGCGAGATAGCCCAGTTGCTGGGCTATAAGACCTATGCCGACTATGTGCTCAAACACCGCATGGCGGGCAATGTGAAGAGCGTCTACCGGTTGCTCAATGACCTGATCGATGCCTACAAGCCGACGGCCGTCCAGGAACGGGAGGAACTGAAGAAGAGTCTTCCCAAAGCCCTCCGGCAGGAGAATGGCCTCGAACCGTGGGACGCCAGTTTCTATACCCATAAGTTGCAACTGAAGAAGTACAACCTCGATGCCGAGATGCTGCGGCCCTATTTCCGGTTGGACAAGGTCATCGACGGCATCTTCGGGCTGGCCAACCGCCTGTATGGCATCACGTTCAAGGAGAACAACGACATACCCGTCTACCATCCCGACGTGAAGGCCTACGAAGTGTTCGACCGTGACGGCACCTATCTGGCCGTGTTCTATGCCGACTTCTATCCCCGCAAAGGCAAGCAGGGTGGGGCATGGATGACGCAGTATCAGGGACAGTATATCGACAAGAAAGGCGAGAATGTGCGTCCCCATGTGTCGGTGGTGATGAACCTGACCAAGCCCACGGCCGACAAGCCCGCACTGCTCACGCTGGGCGAGGTGGAGACGTTCCTGCACGAGTTCGGCCACTCGCTGCACGGCATGTTTGCCAACACCCGCTTCGAGAGCCTCTCAGGCACCAACGTGTGGTGGGACTTCGTCGAACTGCCCTCGCAGTTCATGGAGAATTTCTCTGTTGAGAAAGACTTCCTGCGCACCTTCGCCTTCCATTATCAGACCGGCGAGCCGTTGCCCGACGACCTGATCCGCCGTATCGTCAGAAGCCGCAACTTCATGGTGGCCACTAATTGTCTGCGCCAGGTGTCGTTCGGACTGCTCGACATGGCCTACTACACCCAGAAGGGTGAGTTCACGGCCGACATCATCCCCTTCGAGAAGAAAGCGTGGCGCAAAGCCATCCTCGGCAAGCAACTGCCCGACACCTGCATGACGGTGCAGTTCTCGCATATCATGGCCGGAGGCTATGCCGCCGGCTACTACAGTTACAAATGGGCAGAGGTGCTCGATGCCGATGCCTTCTCCGTGTTCAAGCGCCACGGCATCTTCGACCAGAAGACTGCACAGTCGTTCCGCGAAAACATCCTCTCGAAGGGCGGCACGGAGAACCCGATGACGCTGTACAAGCGCTTCCGTGGCGGCGAGCCCACCATCGATGCGCTGCTGAAGCGGAACGGGATAAAGAGAGTTAAGAGTTGAGAGTTAAGAGTTGAGCGATGAACGAGAAACAGCGAAAACTGGACGAGCGCTATCTGCGCATGGCTCGTATCTGGGCCGAGAACTCCTACTGCGTGCGCCGTCAGGTCGGGGCACTGGTGGTGAAGGATAAGATGATCATCAGCGACGGCTACAACGGCACGCCGACCGGATTTGAGAATGTCTGCGAGGACGACAACAACGTGTCGAAGCCCTATGTGCTCCATGCCGAGGCCAATGCCATCACCAAACTGGCCCGCTCCGGCAACAACAGCGACGGTGCCACCATCTATATCACGGCCTCGCCCTGCATCGAGTGTGCCAAACTGATCATCCAGGCCGGTATCCGTCGTGTGGTCTATGGCGAGAAATATCGTCTGACCGACGGCATCGAACTGCTCCAGCGGGCAGGTATCGATGTGGTGTATATGGGGGAAGAGTGAAAAAGGTGGAAAGGTGAAAAAGTAAAAAGTAAAAAAATAAAGATTGAGAGTGAAAAGGGAAGCGTGATGAACAACAAGAATCGATTTTCTCCCCTGTGGCTGGCACTGACCACGGTCATCGGCATCGTGATTGGCACTTTCTATGCCAACCACTTCTCGGGCAACCGTCTGAGCATCATCAACTCGGGCAGCAACAAACTGAACAATCTGCTCTATATCATCGACGACCAGTATGTGGACACCGTCGATATGACCGACTTGGTGGAGCAGGCCGTACCTCAGATACTGTCGGAACTGGATCCGCACTCCACCTATATCTCTGCCAAGGACGTGCAAACCGCCAACGACGACCTGCGCGGCTCGTTCTCGGGCGTGGGCATCGAATTCACCATCCGCCAGGACACCCTGCGTGTGCAGAACGTCATCACCGACGGCCCTGCCGAGAAGGCCGGTCTGTTGGCCGGCGATAAGATTGTGACCGTCGACGACTCCGTCTTCACGGGCAAGAGCCTGACCAACGAGGTGGCCATGCACCGTCTGAAGGGCCCCGAGGGCACTCAGGTGAAACTGGGCGTGCTGCGCTATGGCGAGACCGAAGTCAGGGAGTTCACCGTCACCCGTGGCGAGATTCCGATGAAGAGCATCACCGCCGTCTATATGCTCGATGACGAGGCCGGCTATATCCGCATCAAGAACTTCGGCGAGAACACCTACTACGAACTGCTCGTGGCCCTGGCGCAACTGGCGCAGCAGGGCTTCCAGCAACTGACCATCGACCTGCGCGGCAATACCGGCGGCTATCTGCAGTCGGCCGTACAGATCGCCAATGAGTTTCTGCCCAAGAACCGTCTCATCGTCTACACCCAGGGCCGCCATTCGCCCCGCGAGGAATATCTCAGCGACGGTCGTGGCTCTTATAAGCATATCCCCCTGGTGGTGCTTATCGACGAAGGGTCGGCATCGGCCAGCGAGATCCTGGCCGGTGCCATCCAGGACAACGACCGCGGCACCATCATCGGTCGCCGTTCCTTCGGCAAGGGCCTCGTGCAGAAACCCGTCGAGTTTGGCGACGGCTCGATGATGCGCCTCACCATTGCCCGCTACTACACCCCGTCGGGCCGTTGCATCCAGAAGCCCTATGCCAACGGTCAGGACAAAGACTACGAAGAAGACCTGCTTATACGCTATCAGCATGGTGAGTTCTTCTCTCAAGACAGTATCAAGCACACCGGTCCTGAATATCACACCCGCATCGGCCGCCCTGTCTATGGCGGTGGCGGCATCACGCCCGACATCTTTGTGCCGGAAGACACCACCGACTATACCTCTTATTATAAGGAGGCCACCATGTCGGGACTCATCCTGCAATTCGGCTACGACTATACCGACCAGAACCGCAACAAGTTGAAGGCTTACGACGACGAGCAGTCGCTGCTGCGCTATCTGAAGAAGCAGAACCTGCTGGAGCAGTTTGCCCAGTATGCTGACAAGCGCGGCCTGAAGCGTCGCAACTTGATGATTCAGAAGTCGCGCCGTCTGCTGGAACAGTTCATCGAGAGCCGCATCATCTACAACATGCTCGACGAGGCCTCGTGGCTGCAGTATCTCAACCGCGATGACCCGGCCATCCGCGAGACCCTGCGTGTCTTCAAGGCCAACGAGGCCTTTCCTAAAGAGCCGGGGGCTGAAGCGAAAGAGACAAAGGAAATGGCCAGAGCCTTCGACTACCGCGCCACGCACAAGACATTCTCAACCGTGGCGCGAGCCTAATTGAAGCGTATGTCGGCAATCACCTGATTGCCGACATATTCGTTCAGCCGGCGCACGAACTCCTGGCGGCGCATGCTCAGGTCGGCACGCAGGGCCGGTATGCTCAGGCGTACAAAGAGTGTCTGGTTGTAGATACGCACGTCGGTGGTATAGCGGGCGATGGCTGCGCCGGCCACGGTGGGCCATGCTTCCACCAGTCGCTTCTGCAGCAGCGGTGTCTCTAGTCCCTGGGCGCGCAGGTTGCGCAGGATGAGGTCGTGAATGAGTTGTTCTCTTCTTTTGAACACGAGATTTCTTTGAATTGAGAATAGGGAATTGAGAATTGGGAATTATGGGCGGTCCGGTTCGATGTGGCCGTCGCTGACGTGGAACAGGCGGTAGTCGAACGCCCCCTGACGCAGTATCTGGTCTATGTGGTCGCGGTTGGTGTCGGTGATGAATATCTGGCCGAACTGCTGACTGGCCACCAGGCTGACAATCTGTTCCACACGGTTGGAGTCCAGTTTGTCGAAGATGTCGTCCAGCAGCAGCAGCGGCAGGTTGTCGCCCTGCGTCAGATATTTGTATTGTGCCAACTTAAGGGCGATGACAAACGTCTTCTGCTGTCCCTGACTGCCCTCACGGCGCATGGGATGGCCGTCGAGCATGATCTCCAGGTCGTCGCGGTGGATGCCGTGCAGCGAGTAGCCCACGGCGCGGTCTTTCATCCGGTCGCGCCGGATGACCTCCAGCAGCGGCCCTCGCTGACAGTGCGACGTGTAACTGAGCGCCACCTGCTCGTGGCCGTCCGAGATGGTCTCGTAGAACGTCTGAAAGAGCGGTGTCAGTTGTCTGACCAGTTCGTCGCGCTTCCTGTAGATAGTCTCCCCCTCGCGGGCCATCTGTTCCTCCCAGAGCGACAGTATCTCCGGGTCCGGCTCGCTGTCTTCCATCTTCAACATCGCGTTGCGCTGTTGCAGCGCTTTGTTGTAGCGGTTGAGTGCCTCGATGTAGTTGCGGTCCTGTTGCGAGATGGCCACATCCATCAGCCGGCGGCGCTCCTCGCTGTTACCTTCTATTAATAATGTGTCCGACGGTGAGATCATCACGATGGGTATCAGCCCGATATGCTCCGACAGTCGCTTGTAGGCCTTCTTGTCGCGCTTGAACACCTTCTTCGCGCCACGTTTCATGCCGCACGATACGACGATAGGCGAGGGCAGTGCACCCCCCGTCAGGCTGTAGTCGCCCTCCAGCATGAAGTAGTCCTCGCCGTGGCGTACCACCAGCGAGTCCTGCGTGGTCTGTGCCGAGTGGCAGAAAGAGAGGAAGTAGACGGCGTCGAGCACGTTCGTCTTTCCCGCGCCGTTGTGTCCGACGAAGCAGTTGATGTTGGGCGACAGTGCCAGCGTGGCCTCCGCGATATTCTTGTAATTGACGATAGATAGTCGCTCTAATATCATCCTCTTCTCTTCAATTTGGCTGCAAAATTACGAAAAGTCGGGATTAAAACAAAAAAAGTCTGCAATAAATTTTACTATCTGCAATATTTTCTGTAATTTTGCGGCGCAAAAATAATATACTTCAGTAAAGGATATAAAAAGTAAAGCAATAATGGCAGATACAAAGAACAACCAGAAGGCCGTCGACTATCAGACGGCCGTCAATCAGAAAGAGGATTTCATCCTCAAGTACAAGACCCCTATCATCGGCTGCATCGTAGCCCTGCTGCTCTGCGTGGGCGGCTACTTCCTGTGGAAGTCGTTCAGCACCGGCAAGCAGGAGCAGGCCAGCACCGAGATGGCCAAGGCCCAGGAGTATTTCCTCACCGCCATGAACAGCGGCGACTCGCTGCTCTTCGAGAAAGCCCTCAATGGCGACAGCATCAACGCCGGCTTCCTAGCCATCGCCGATGACTACAGTTCAACGAAGGCTGGCAACCTGGCCACCCTCTATGCCGGCATCTGCTATGCCAGCCTGGGCAAGATGGACGAGGCCGCCAAGTATCTCGGCGACTTCGACACTGCCGACGATGCCCTCATCTCTCCTGCCGCACTGGGCCGGCTGGGCAATGCCAAGGCAGCCCTCGGCGACCTCGACGGTGCCGTAGAACTTCTGGTGAAGGCTGCCAAGCGCGCCGACAACAACTCGCTGTCGCCCCTCTTCCTTATCCAGGCCGGCGAGATACTGGAGAGCCAGGGTAAGAAGGCCGAGGCCCTCAAACTCTACGAGCAGGTGAAGTCTGACTATGCCGAGTTCCAGCAGTACAACCAGTACATGCAGGGCTTCAACGGCATCGACAACTATATCGAGCGCGTCAAGGAGTAAGCAGAGCATTATGGCTACGAAAAATCTGTCGGAATACAACGCCGAGCGCGTGCCCGATGCCTCGAACATGATTTTCGGCATCGTGGTGGCCGAGTGGAACCCGGAGATTACCGGTGCCCTGCTCGACGGCTGTGTGTCCACCCTCGAGAAGCACGGCGCACTGCCCGAAAACATCCATGTCAAGACCGTGCCCGGCTCCTTCGAACTCATCTATGGCGCCCACCAGATGACACTCAACGACGGCTACGATGCCGTCATCATCCTGGGCAGCGTCATCCGTGGCGAGACCCCCCATTTCGACTACATCTGTCAGGGCGTCACCGCCGGCATCGCCCGTCTCAATGCCACCAGCAATATCCCCGTCGTCTTCGGACTGCTCACCACCAACGACCTGCAACAGGCCAAGGACCGCTCCGGAGGCCGTCTGGGCAACAAGGGTGACGAGTGTGCCGTGGTGGCCATCAAGATGGCCAAGTTCTGATGTGTCATGATAGCCAGCCACTGATGCGACAACTTTCACTCCTCCTCGTCCTGCTGATGGCGGCCGCAGGCGTCTGGGCCGACAATCTGAAGGAGCACTTCGAGAGCGGGTTGCCCACGTCGGCTCCTTCGGCAGAGACCACTGTGACGCTCGCCTCCGGGCAGTGGCGCATCAAGGGTGTCTATGCCAAGAAAGACAATGGCAGTCTGCGGGCAACGATGGGCGCCAGCGCCTATATCATCTCGCCGCCGCTCTGTCAGCCGGGACGTGTCACCTTCAGTCACCGGGCTTCGGGCAACGGCAAGAAACTGCTGGTCGAAAAATCCATAGACGGTGGTAGTACCTGGGTCGAACTGGGCACTGCCACCGTCTCATCGTCAACGCCCTACGGCACCAGTTCGTTCAAGGTAAACGCCGCCGAGACTGACACCGAAGTGCTGATCCGCTTCACCTGTCAGAGTGCGACCATCTACGTCGACGATGTGACCATCACTCTCAACAGTGCCACACAGCCCGCTCCCGTCGAACCCGACGATCCCACCTATGTCACCGAGGGCGTGTGGGTGCCCACCCGGCCCTTCCCTGCCGCCATCCATACCTATTATATCTCGCCTGACGGCAACGACCAGACGGGCGATGGCTCTGCGTCTAACCCCTGGTACAACATAGCCGTGGCCTATGCCGCCGCCGAGCCCGGCGACCATATCGTATGCCGTGGTGGCACGTATAAAATCAGCAAGTATGCCACCGACGGCAAACTGACCGTCCGCATGAACAAGACGGCAACGGCCGACCGGCCCATCGTCATCCGTTGTGCCGATGGCGAGCGGCCGGTGTTCGACTTCGAACAGCAGTTGCTCGACTGCAACCGGCAGCCCTCACGTGTCGGCGACCGTGGCATCCTGCTCACCGGCAACCACCACATCATCTACGGCATCCATATCACCCATGCCGCCGACAATGCCATCAAACTCGAAGGCTCCTACAACCGCATCGAGCGTTGCGAGTTCTCATACAACCTCGATACAGGCCTCCAACTGGGTTTCGGCCATCAGTTCAGCGACACCTTCCCCGGCGTCAGCAAGAACGACGGCACCTATTGCGCCTATAACGACATCGTCGACTGCGACTCCCACCACAACTGCGACTGCGATGCCAACTATGGCTCAGATGCCGATGGCTTCGCCTGTAAGATGCACAACGGCAAGGGCAACCGCTTCATCCGTTGTCGCGCCTGGCATAACAGCGACGATGCCTGGGACCTCTTCGAGACCGACTTCGACGTCGTCATCGCCGAATGTTGGGCGTGGGATTCCGGTAAAGCCGCCGACCACCTGTGGGTGAAGGACTATCTCAACACCTCGGCCTCGTTCTCCGGCAATGGCAACGGCATCAAACTCGGTGGCAACGGCACCGGCGGCTCGTCGAAGGGCATCCACTATGTCTACAACAGCATCGCCTTCAACTGCAACAATGGCAGCAGCGTCAAGGGCTTCGACTGCAACAACCATAAGGAGGGGCATGTCGTTGTCGGCTGTCTTGGCTTCAACAATAGTTACGACTATATGTTCGAGTCGGGCGGATCGGCGGCCAACACCCGGTTCTACAACAATATCTGCCTGGGCCGACAGGAGATCAGCGTAGGCAGCGACGACTACAACGCCATCGCCTCGCCCATGTCGAAGAACGGCTGGACCAACCATCTCGTCACGGGCATCAGCGCCGACGACTTCCTCTCGCTCGACGAAGAGGATGCCCTGAAGCCCCGGGCCCTCGACGGCTCACTGCCCCGTCGCTTCGGACGCCTGGCTGCCGACAGCAAGATGGTCGATGCCGGCAATGCCGCCTACGACATCCCCGAAGCCCTGTTGCGCGACTTCCCCTTCCTCAGGCGTACCGTCACCGGCAGTGCCCGCGACCTCGGTCCCTACGAGCGTCCCGGACAGTCTACGGCCGTCGGTGCTGCCAGTATTCTTCCGCCGACTGCCGTTCCCGTCAAGACCGTAGACCGCCGTGGCCGCCTCGTCATCGTCAATGGCGGCCATCGCTACAATGCCTTGGGTCAGCGATTGGGCGAAATGTGAAAAGCGCTGCAATTTGCGCTATTTTCATTAACTTTGTAGGCTGTATGAAACAAGTGCTTCGCAAAGATGAAAGACAACAGAGACAAGGCCCGTGCCGAGCACTATCTGGACGAGGTGGAACAACTCGACATCAATCACTACGGAACACAAGCGCTAAAAAACTTATGAAGAAACTATTTTGTTCAGCGATGTTTATGGTCTCGTCTGTCCTGGGAATGCAGGCTCAGACAGCCAATCCCGCCGACCGTGCGCTTTGGGCAAGCATTGCCACTAAGCAGAGCGGTGGCGACTTGACCACCAACGGAACGTGGAAAAACTACTATGGCAAGGTGCTCGTCTCCTGGCGTATGCTGCCCACCGACAACGAGAGCACCGGCTTCGATCTCTACCGCAGGGTGGGTAATGGTAGTGAAACACAACTCAACAGGAAGGCGGTGTACTTCGGCGGACTGCACTACGAGGTGACACCCATCACGGCCACTAACTATCAGGACAGCCCGCCAGGTATGACACAGGACATCACCTACCGACTGACCTATACCGGCAGCGATGAGACGCTGGCCACCTATACCATCAGGCGGGCCCAACTTCAGGCAGGACAGCCCTACATCTCCATTCCTCTGAAGGATACCAAGGATGTCTATGCTGGTGACGACCTGGAGTATCAGGCCAACGATGTGAGCGTCGGTGACCTTGACGGCGATGGCGAGTTTGAGGTCGTCGTGAAGCGTCTACAGTCGCCAACTGGCCATGCCGACGGTGGCACGGGTGCCGGGTATAGCAGCCACAACACCATCTATGCCGTCATCTGGGATGCCTATAAACTGGACGGTACCTTGCTCTGGCGCATCAAGGGTGGCCCCGGCATCATTCTCGGCAATAGTTCTGCTTTCGCGATTGCTGATTTTGATGGCGATGGTTGTGCGGAGATGATTATCCGTACGTGCGAAGGAACCGTCTTCGGTGATGGCAAAGAGATACCGGATACCGACGGCGATGGTAAGATAGACTATCGTACATGGGGCAACGAGAACTCCAGCAGCCCGGGTTGGGTAGATCACTACAACAGCGCAGGACCGGAGTTTATATCTGTGATAGATGGAAAGACGGGCCGTGAACTGGCCCGCGATAACTTTATTGCCCGCGAAACCAGTGAGTCGTGGGGCGACGGCTACTGGAAGCGTGCCTGCTCGTTCCGCGTTGGCGTGGCTTATCTCGATGGCGCAGAGGGTCTTCCATCGCTCATCATCGGTCGGGGCGTCTATGCCCGCTCAGTGCTCGAGGCTTGGGACTTCAAGGACGGACAACTGACTCGCCGCTGGCGTTTTGACAGTGCAAAGGCGGGAGGTAAGGATACCAACAAGGACGGCAAGGCCAATAGCGCCTACGGTGGACAGGGCAACCATTCGTTCACCGTGGCCGACCTCGACGGCGATGGTAAAGATGAGGTGATGTATGGGTCGATGGCTATGGATGATGATGGCTACGGCCTGTGGAGCACGGGCCTTGGTCATGGCGATGCACAGCACGTGGGCAAGTTCTTGCCTGATCGTGACGGTCTGCAGGTGTACCACTGTCTGGAGAGCGGCAAGACGATGGTGGCCCTGCATGATGCCAAGGACGGTAGTATGATCTGGAACAAAGTGGGCAGCAGCGACAATGATACGGGCCGCTGCCTCGTTGCCGACATCGACCCCGCCTCACCCGGATGCGAGTTCTGGTGGGCTGGGTCGAATGCCTACTCGCAGGACGCCGCCAAAGACCTGGGCTACAAGCCCTCGTCGTGCAACATGGCCGTATGGTTTGACGGTACGCTGTCGCGCCAACTCATCAACGAAAATATTATCCATAATGAGCGCAACGGCGGACGAACATTCACCATGTACCGCTACTCTGAGCATTTTATTAACGGAACGAAGTCAAACCCCTCGTGGTATGGCGATCTGGTGGGTGACTGGCGTGAGGAAGTCATCGTGCCCGACGGGACACTCGTTGGCGACCTGAAAATCTTCTCCACATGGTATCCCACTGACCACAAGTTTCCCTGGCTCATGACCGACCACACCTATCACATGGGCGTGCTCAACGAGAACATCGGCTACAACCAGCCGCCCCACCTCGGCTACTATCTGGGTACTGACCTGAAGAGCGACCGCGAAGCCTGGGAGGCCTATTCCGTGCAGAACGCTGCCTATATCGCGGCTTTTAAAAATCATGCCACAGCCATCTCTGTGGTGGAAATAGATAGTAACGAGCCGTCGGCTTCTGACCAGAACTACTACAACCTCAACGGGCAGCGCCTCGACTCGAAGCCCGCCCGGGGACTGTATATCCATCGGGGGAAGGTGAGAATTGGGAATTGAGAATTGGGAATTGAGAATGAAGATACGGAGTCTGATTATCGTGGGGCTGCTGGCCATTGGCCTGCAACCTGCACCGCTGGAGGCTGGCGATTTCAATAAGGCGGTGACATGGGACCGTCATAGTCTCATCGTCGGCGGAAAAAGGGTGATACCCGTCATGGGCGAGGTGCACTACAGCCGTATTCCGGCCGACGAGTGGCTGGCGGAAGTGAGGAAGATGAAGGAGGGCGGCGTGACCATCATCGCCACCTATGTGTTCTGGAACCATGTGGAAGAGCAGCGCGGCATCTTCCGCTGGGACGGACAGCGCGACCTGCGCCGCTTCCTCGAGGTGTGTAAAGCGGAGGGAATGCCCGTAGTGCTGCGCATCGGGCCGTTCTGTCACGGCGAGGTGAGAAATGGCGGCTTGCCGGACTGGCTGTGGGATACCCCACAAGGAGTGGAGCGAGGTAAGGCAATGAAATTGCGTAGCACGGATCCAAGGTTTCTGGAGTATGTCGGTCGACTCTACCGCCAGATCTATTCGCAGGTCATCGGACTGCAGTGGAAAGACGGCGGACCGCTCATCGCCTGCCAGTTCGACAACGAATACCGGGGTTCGGGCGACTATCTGATGGCGCTGAAGAAGATGGCCCTGAAGATAGGCTTCGACCTGCCCTTCTATACCCGTACAGGATGGCCGGAACTGTCGAAGCCCGTACCTTTTGGCGAGATGCTACCCCTCTATGGCGACTATGCCGACGGCTTCTGGGAGAAAAGTCTCGACGAGACGGCAGGCACCTACTACAAGGCCTTCAACTTTAAGGCCTTCCGCTCGTCAACGGCCATCGGCACCGACATGATTGACTATAGCCAGACGCCCTCCGTGTCGGGAGAGGCAGGCCAGGGGCAACTTCCATCTTCAAGGGCAGGCGAGGGGCACTACCCTTATTTCACCTGCGAACTGGGGGGCGGCATGGCCACGGCCTATCATCGACGCCCATTTATCTATGCCGACGACACCTATGCCATGGCGGTAGTAAAACTAGGTTCAGGCAGCAACCTGCTGGGCTACTATATGTATCATGGCGGTACCAACCCGGAGAGCACTACGGGCATCACCCTCAACGAGACACAGCGCACACTGGGCACGGCCAACAACGACCTGCCGGTGAAGAACTACGACTTCCAGTGTCCGCTGGGCGAGTTCGGCCAGAAAAACCGCTCCTACTACAGGCTGCGCCCGCTGCACCTCTTCCTGAGCGACTATGGCGACGTGTTGGCACCGATGGAGGCGACGTTTCCTGCCCCGCAAGACCTGAAGAAAGGTGAGGACACGGGGCTGCGGTGGGCCGTCAGGTCGGACGGCGACAAGGCTTTTATCTTTGTCAGCAACTACGAGCGTCTGCAGCCCATCTCTGCCAAGCGGGCTGTCGTGCTGTCGGCCGGTGGAGTGACGCTGCCAAGACTGAACATCCCTGCCGGCTGCATCGCCATCTTCCCTGTCAATATTGACGGCATCCGCTATGCCACCGCACAACTGGCGGCCAAGCGCGAGGGACGTATCTATCTGATGCAGGTGGAAGGCATACCCACAACCATCGCCCTGCAGAATGGTAAGACGCTGAAAAACGTCAAACCGCGCGGCGTTGCTACGCCTATTTATGATAATGTCTATCTGCTGACCCGGCAGGAGGCTGAGAACCTTTACCTCCCACTAATCCCCTCCAAGAGGAATAACCTCCCCCTAACCCCCTCCAAGCGGAACTGTATAGTCCGTAGTGAGAAGGTGAAGGAGGCGGGGCACCTGCGTCCCATCGTGAAGGGAAAGGCCAAGGTGGCCGAGGCCCCGTCGGAAGAGCAGTGGCAGCAGGCGGCCGTCTATCGTCTTCACCTCGACTCCATCGCAGCGGGACTGCTCTCTATCGACTATCAGGGTGACTGTGCACGGCTCTATGCCGACGGACGGCTCGTTGCCGACCATTTCCAGTATGGACGTCCGATGCTCTACGGGCTGTGGCGACTGCCGGAAGGCACTACCAGTCTGCAACTGCGCATCATGCCCTTGCAGGCCGGTGCTCCCATCTACCTGCCCCGTGAGGCCGACCATACGCCGGGCGAACAGGTCAAGAAAATAGAAATCATCTATGACGACTGATCTAAAAATGAAAATAGAAACTACTTATGAAGACTGCTAATCGTATGATGAGAAGATTGATCGGCGCACTTTGCCTCGTCTGCGCTCTGACCGCTCATGGCCAGCAGGTCATCGACCTGGCTGGCATGTGGGATTTCGCCATGGGCGATGAGCCTGCGTACAACGACTATGTGATGCTGCCCGGGTCGATGCTGACCAACGACAAAGGCAACACCGTCAGTGTGGATACCAAGTGGACGGGGTCGCTCTACGACTCGTCGTTCTACTTCAATCCCTACATGGAGAAATACCGGCACGAGGGACGCATGAAATTCCCGTTCTTCCTGACACCGGAGAGACACTATGTGGGCAACGCCTGGTACCGGCGTACCATCTACGTGCCCGACGATTGGAAAAACCAGCGTATCGTGCTCTTCCTGGAGCGGCCGCACATCGAGACGACGGTATTCGTCAATGGCAGGGAAGTGGGCCACCGGATGTCGCTCTCAGTGCCTCACGAGTACGACGTGACGCGTTATGTGAAGGCCGGTGAGCGCAACGAGATTGCCATACGTGTCTACAACGGCATCGAGAATGTGTGCGTGGGGCAGGACTCCCACTCTGTGACCGACCAGACCCAGGGCAACTGGAACGGCATCGTGGGGCGCATCGAGTTGCAGGCGCAGTGGGAGCGGCTCAACATCGAGCATGTGCGGATCATTCCCGACATACCCATGCGGGTGCTGACCGTCGAAGTGCAACTCGACAATCATGTCGACGGCGTACGTTTCATGCCTTTGAGAGACTATCTGGTCAGTGCCGACATACGGCCGCTGCACGACGGTCAGGTGGGAGCGAAACCTTTGCAGAGCCATTCGGTGGTGGCCGAGGGCGACAAGGTGAAGTTGATGTTTCTGCTCAACGACCAGATGAAACTGTGGGATGAGTTCCATCCCAACCTCTACCGGTTGACAGTGCTGGCCGGCGAGACCGTCTACGAGATGCAGTTCGGTCTGCGCGACATCCGTATCAAGGACCGGCAGTTCTACATCAACGGCCGCCCCCTGTTTCTGCGTGGCACCGTGGAGAACTGCGTCTTTCCCGAGACCGGCTATCCGGCGATGGACGAGGACGAGTGGATGCGTATCTTTAAGAAATGTAAGGAGTACGGGCTGAACCACGTGCGCTTTCACAGTTACTGTCCGCCAGAGGCTGCCTTCTGCGCTGCCGACCGGGTGGGTATCTACTTGCAACCGGAGGGGCCGTCGTGGCCTAACCACGGTGTGCGGCTGCGGCGTGGCATGGGCATCGACCAGTATCTGCTCGACGAGTCGAAACGTATCGTCGATACCTACGGCCATCACCCCTCGTTTGTGATGATGGCTGCAGGCAATGAGCCTGCCGGCGACTGGGTCAGATACTGCGACGACTGGGTGAAGGCGATGCACGACTACGACTCGACGCGGGTTTATTGCGGTGCCTCTGTCGGTGGCGGCTGGGCCTGGGATAGCGGTTCGCAGTATCATGTGAAGGGAGGTGCCCGTGGGCTTGACTGGGACCGTCGTGCCCCCGGCAGTGATGACGACTACTATAGCGGTATCGAATTTCCGCGTAATTATAAAGACACAGTGGCCAACCGTACACCGATTATCGCCCATGAGCAGGGGCAGTGGTGCGCCTTCCCCGACTTCAAGGAGATACCGCAATACACTGGGGCTTACAAAGCAGGTAATCTGGAAATCTTCCACGACCTGCTGCGCGACAACGGCATGGCCTCGCAGGCGGAGAAATTCCTCATGGCCAGCGGTCGACTGCAGACGCTCTGCTATAAGTACGAGATAGAGCGTAACCTGCGTACCAAAGACTATGCCGGCTTCCAACTGCTGGGGCTCAACGACTACAGCGGACAGGGCACGGCACTCGTCGGCGTGCTCAATGCCTTCTGGCGAGAGAAGGGCTACTGCACGGCCCGACAGTGGCGTGAGTTCTGCAGTCCGGTGGTGCTGCTGGCCCGATTCCCGAAGTTCGTCTATACCAACGACGAGATGCTGCAGGTGCCCGTCGAGATGATGAACGCCCTCTATGGCTCCCTGGCTGAAGGCAAGGCTCTCTGGCAGATATGGCGGGGCGACGGCTCACTCTATGCGGCCGATACCATCAGCACGGGTATCATCGCTGTCGGCAAGAATCATCCCTTGTGCACCGTCACCCGTTCGTTGGCCGACATCACGGAGCCTACGAAAATGACGCTGTCGGTCACTCTGGGCAATATCGCCAGCAACCGCTGGGACTTCTGGGTCTATCCGGCGGATGCCGGAGATTCTGAAGATTCTGGAATTACTGGACACTCCGGATTTTCCGGATATTCCGGAAACTCCGAAAAGTCCTTGATTTCCGAATACACCGAGTTGACCCCGGAGGCGCTGGAAGTCCTCAGGAAAGGCGGCACGGTGCTCCTCACGGCAGCCGGCAAGGTGACGCTGGGCAGCGATGTCAAGCAGACCTATCTGCCGGTGTTCTGGAATACTTCGTGGTTTAAGATGCGGCCTCCCCATACCACAGGTGCCACTATCGACACGGCGCATCCGCTGTTCAAGTATGGTTTCCCCACCGACGACTGGTCGAACCTGAACTGGTGGGAACTGCTCAACAAGGCGCAGGTGATGAACCTACGCGAACTGCCGGCTGACTATCAGTCGCCCATCCAGCCCATCGACACGTGGCATGTGTCGCGCAAACTGGGCATGCTCATCGAGGCCAGGGTGGGGAAGGGGCGTCTGCTCATGACCACCATGGATATCAGCAGCGACCTGAAACATCGTGTCGTTGCCCGTCAGATGCGCAAAGCCATCATCGCCTATATGCAGAGCGATGACTTCCGGCCTACGCTGACCCTCGACGCATCGACTGTCATCCACTTCTTTACTGAGCAGGCACCGGCAGTGAATATGTTCACCAACGACTCGCCAGACGAACTGAAACCGAAAATCAAGTAAAATATTTGGTGATGTCACAGGAATTGTCTATATTTGCAACCACAAATATAGACAATTCTCTTTAAAGGACAGTTAGTTATGAAGAAATGTACGAATTGCGGAGCCGAAGTGGCTGATGGAGCACTATGGTGTCCACAGTGTGGCGCTGACGTCGGTAATGAACAACCGCAGCCGACCCCTGTTGCTCATGCCGAGCCTGTGGTCGTTCAGTCTCAGGGCTCATCTCAGGAGCAGCAACCTCGTCAGCGTCCGCGTCGTCGCCCGTTGTTTATCCCCAAGCAGGAAGAAAACACGTTGGGCCTGGTCAGTTTTATACTCACCATGGTGGCGCTGTTCGGTTTGCTGACCACCAGTTGGATAGGCATAGGCTTCATCTTCCTGGTCGCCTTCCCTATCACCATGCTCCTGGGGTTCATTGCGATGTTTAAGAAACCGCGTGGCTTTGCCGTGGCAGCCTTTATCATCTCGCTGTTGGCCAATCTGGGCACGCTGATCGTACTTCTGTTCTTCGGCGCCCTCTTCGGTGCCATCTTCTCCAGCATGTAAACGACAGGGATTCCTTGGCGTATAAGCGAAGGAATCCCTGATTTGGCATTGTGAGGCCCGGACGACCTTGACATTGTGAGGCCCGGACTATCGCGTCAGTCCTGTCTTCAGGAACTGCAGGTAGCCGTCGATGTCTTCATCGAAGCCGCGACTGCCGGTCAGGGGCTGTCCGGTGGCCGCGTCGAGTATCACGTAGAAGGGCTGGGCGTTGGCACCGAACTTATGGCTCTGCAGATAACTCCATTTGGCCCCGATGGTGCGCAAGGTCTTAGTGCCGCCCTGTTCGTCGACGACCTCCATCGGTTCCGGCAGCGCCGTCTTGTCGTCGACATAGAGCGAGATGAGCACGAAGTCGTTGGTCAGCATCTCAGCCACACGGGGGTCGGTCCATACAGCAGCCTCCATCTTACGACAGTTCACGCAACCGAAGCCGGTGAAGTCGATCAGCACCGGCTTACCCTCGGCACGGGCAGCAGCCATGCCCTGTTCGTAGTCGGTGAAGCGTGCCTCAACCACCTTGCTGTTCAGGTTGAAGTCCTGTGTGTTCATCGGTGGTGCAAAGGCACTGATGGCCTTACACGGTGCGCCCCACAGGCCGGGCACCATATAGACGGCGAAGGCCAGCGACACCAGTCCGCCCATGATGCAAGCCACGGGCATCGGCTTGTGCAGGTTGCCGCCAATCTCGTCTTCCCGGAATTTCAGCCAGCCGCAGAGGTAGGCGCCCAGCAGCGCAAAGATGACAATCCACAGCGAGATGAACACCTCGCGGTCCAGCAGATGCCAGCCGTAGGCCAGGTCGGCCACGGAGAAGAACTTCAGGGCGAAGGCCAGTTCGATGAAGCCCAGCACAATCTTGATGGTCGTCATCCATGAACCGGACTTCGGGGCTTGTTTGAGCCACGAGGGGAACAGGGCAAAGAGTGTGAAGGGCAGTGCCAGGGCTATGGCGAAGCCCAGCATGCCCACGGCCGGTGCCAGCCAGTTGCCGCTGGTCGTCGTCTCTACGAGCAGCAGTCCGATGATGGGTGCCGTGCACGAGAAAGATACCAGCACCAGGGTGAACGCCATCAGGAAGATGGAAGATAAAGAGTGGAACGTGAAGCATGAAGCGTTGGCTGCCGCTTTGGCGGAGAACTTCTCGCTCTTCTGGTCTACCTTGGTGGCCCAACTGTCGGGCAATTTGATTTCAAACCATCCGAAGAACGACAGGGCGAAGACTACGAGGAGCACAAACAGGAAGATGTTGAAGACGGCATTCGTCGACATCGCATTGAGCGTGTCGCTGCCGAAGAGGGCGGTCACGCAGAGTCCCAGCCCCAGGTAGATCACGATGATGCTCAGGCCGTAGGTGATGGCATCGCGGATGCCTTTCTTCTTGTCGGTCTTGGCCCGTTTCAGAAAGAACGATACCGTCATCGGTATGATGGGCCAGATGCAGGGCATACACACCGCCAACAGACCGCCGACGAATCCCGCCAGCAGGATATAGGCTAACGACTGGTCGGCGATGTTGTCGCCGCTGGCCAGGGCACGGAGTTCGGCGACGACTGGTTGCCAGAGGTCTGCCGTCTCCGAACGCTCCTCGCCTGTGGTGGCTTGCGTGGCTGTTGCGGCAGTATCTGTCATTGCCGTGTCCGCCAGTCCCTGTATGGCTGTCTCTCCCTGTTGGGAAAGCGTTGCGGTGACTGCTTCATGTTGGGGCGCAGCGGGAGCCGCTTCCTGTCGGGGAGCAGCAGCGGGTGCCTCCCCGCTCTTCTTAAACGCAACCTCCGACGGTGGCAGGCAACTCTTGTCGTTGCAGGCCCCGTACTCCAGATAGCAGTCGATGTCGTAACGGGGCTGGGTGAAGCGTATCTTCTGGACGAAGGTCACCGAGCGTTCGAAATATTTCAGTTCCATGCCGAACATCTCGTCATACTTCTTGATCTCGTTGCCGCGAGCCGTCAGCGGGCCCACTGTTTCGGCACCTTCTATCTTGTTCACGTTGAACGTGGCCTCGATGGGACCGTCCTGGCCTAGGTTGGTCGAGTAGACGTGCCATCCGTCGTCGATGGTTGCCTGGAAGATAATCTCGGCCCCGTTGCCTCCTGTCGTCTTCAGTTCCGAACGGAAATGCACGGGGTCCATCATCTGCGCTTCTGCTTCCAGCACATGGCTAATGGCGGCAATTAAGAGGGGGAGCGTAAGTAGAAGTCTTCTCATCATTAGTTTGGTTTTTGATTGCAAAGATAATGTAAAAAATGATTGCAAGGATAATGTGGAAAACAAGAATCGGGGCAAACCTGTTCATTGAATGCCCCGATCTGTTTTGCAAGTCAATTTGGCTGTGGCGTGATTAGAAGCCCAGTTTCTTGGCAGCCTCGTTGATCTTCTCGTTGGCCTTGTCGGCAGCCTCGTTGATCTTCTCGTTGGCCTTCTGGTTGGCCTCGTCGATGGTCTGGTTGACCTTCTCCTCAACGGCGCTCTGGGCCTCGTCCACCTGCTGGTCGATGGCATCGCTCACGGTGCTCTCCAGCGAGTCCTTCAGACCCTCGGCAGCCTGCTGGGCGTTGTCGATGACGCTCTGTCCGGCGGTCAGCGTGCTGATCACGGTCTCGGCGGGGGTGTTCACCAGTGTGGTCACCAGGCCCTGAGCCACGGCGTTGTCGCCAACGAGGGCGACGATCTTCTCCTGGTTCTCCTTCACGAACTCTTGAACCTTGGCCACATAGGTCTTGGCGGCCTCGGGATCCTTGGCTACGAGTTCGGCGATCTTCTCCTGGGCGGTAGCCAGGGAGCCTTGTACGCCGGAAGCGTCACCAGACTCCAACTGGGCTTTCAGATCTTCTACTAAGGCGTTAGCCTCTTCGTTCTGTGCACCATCGGTGCAGGCTGCAAATGTCAGCGACAGGGCTGCCACAGCGATTGCGAAAACTTTTTTCATTTCTTTGCTTTTTTGTTACTTAAAATGTTCGATAAACGAGTTATCGGTGGCAAAATTAAGAAAATATGTTGAATTATGCAAAGAAAAACGGCAAATCCTTTGGCATTTCCCGAAATAATACCTATTTTTGCAGTCATAATCTAACTTTTTGACCTAATCTTAATATGATTGAAGGAACAATAAAATCGCGAGTGGTGGGTGTTGGCCTCAGTGTAGAGCGCACGGTATTTGCCATTGTTGACATGCGTGGGACGATTATCGCCCAGGATGAGTTTTCGACGACCGACTATCCTAATGTCAATGACTACGCCGCCCACTTGAGCGAGAGCATCTTGAAACTGGTAGAGGATAATGGTGGATACGAGACCATACGCTCGGTTGGTATCAGCGCACCGAGTGGCAACTTTAAGACCGGTTGCATCGAGTATCCGCCTAACCTGCCATGGAAGGGGTCGACACCGTTGGCTGCCATGCTGCGCGACCGTCTCGGACTGGCCGTGGCTCTGGGCAATAATGCCCATGTGAGGGCGCTGGGCGAATATGTCTACGGTGCTGCCCATGGCTTGCGGGACTTCATCTTCATCAATATCGGCCACGGTGTAGGCAGTGCCATCTTTACAAAGGGGAAGTTCTACCTGGGGGCCGATGGCTTTTCGGGCGAGGTTGGCCATACGTGTCTCGTGCACGACGGCCGTCTCTGCGGCTGTGGCAACAAGGGCTGTCTGGAGGCTTATGTGGGTACCAAAGGTGTCGTCCGCACGGCAAAAGAGATACTGGAGCGCGACCCGCGTCCGTCGCTGATGCGAGAGCGTGAGATTAAGAGTCCGCACGACATATTCCGGTGTTGTGAAGAGGGCGATGAACTGGCCGTGATGGTGTTCCATGAGGTGGGCATCCAACTGGGTATCGGCATGGCCAACTATGCCTCGATCCTCAATCCCGATGCCTTGGTGATCGGTGGCGGCATCACCCACGCAGGCCGTTGGTTGCTCGAACCGGCCAGCCATTCGTTCGAGGAGCATGTGTTCCACAACCTTAAGGGCAAGGTGAAGTTGCTCATCAGCATCCTCAACGACGAGGAGCGCGACGTGCTCGGTGCCGGTGCACTGGCATGGGAGGTGAAGGAGTATTCGTTGTTTATCTGATATGAATGTAGACAGAATAAAGAAGATCATTGAGTCAATGCCAAATATGAGTACCGCCCTCGGGATGGAGTTCATCTCCACACCCGAGGACGATACGTGTATGGCCCGTATGAAGGTCGATGAGCGCAACCGGCAGCCTTTCGGATTCCTGAGCGGCGGAGCCTCGCTGGCATTGGCAGAAAATGTGGCCGGCGTCGGCTCGTCGTCGCTCTGCGAAGGCTGTGCCTGCGTGGGCATCGAGGTCAGCGGCAGCCATGTGAAGGCGGTGGTCGAGGGCGACACCGTGACGGCTACGGCTCGCCTGCTACATCAGGGGACGACCCTCCACGTCTGGAATGTGGATATCAGGGATACATCGGGCGACCTGATCTCTAATGTGCGTGTCACCAATTATATTATCAGGCAGAAATGACGGGCTTCGCACTCTACAGATTTCCTCATGAGCAGCAGGTGACACTCGTGGAGCAGACGGCAGGCGAACCAGAGGAACTGCTGTCGTGTGCTGACTTGAGCGGACGGCAGGGCTTCGTCGTAGCCCCTTTTGCCATCAGTAGCGAGCATCCCATCGTGCTCATCCGACCGGACAGCGTGGAGGTGTTTGCCGATGCCTCGCTCTGTCATCTCCCTGCTGACTGGGAGTTTGAAGCCTCCAAACCCGACGTTTGGAGCCTCCAAACCGGTCGTTTGGAGCCTTCAAACCCCTGCTTTGAAGCCTGCGTTGCGAGCGGTTCAACGTCCAGCAGCGAAACCTATGGTGAGGACATTCCAAACGCTGAGCGTAGAGCCTATGGTGAGGACTTCCGTCGTTTTCACGAGCAGTTGAAGACCGGCCGTTTCCGTAAGTTGGTGCTGAGTCGCTGTGCGGAGAAACCTCGCCTCGGGCATGTCGGAGGAAATGTCGGAGAAGATTTTGGAGGCGGATGTGATGTGCTGACGCTCTTCCAACACGCCTGCCAGATGTATCCGCGCCTGTTTGTTGCCCTGACCTATACGTCAAAGAGCGGCCTGTGGCTCACCGCCACACCCGAGATTCTGCTCGAAGGGGAGGGGAGTCGCTGGCACACCATCGCCCTGGCCGGCACCATGCGGCTGGAGGGCGAGCAACTGCAAGGCGAAGGTGAGCAGGTGACGTGGAGCACTAAGAATATTCAGGAGCAGCGCTATGTGGCTACTTATATCATGGAGTGTCTGAAGCATTTCTCCGACGACATCCGTGAGGAGGGACCTCGTACGGTCAGGGCTGCCAACTTGGTGCACCTCCGCAGTGATTTTTCGTTCTCCTTATTATATAATATAGGAGTCGGCGAACTGTTGCAGGCACTCCATCCCACACCGGCTGTCTGTGGTCTCCCAAAAGGCGAGTCTTTCCGTTTCATTCTCAACAACGAGCACACCCCGCGCCTCTACTATAGCGGCTTCCAGGGGCCTCTGAATTTCTCACCTGTCGCCCCTCATCCCTCGTCCGTCGCCCCTCATCCCTCGTCCGTCGTCCCTCATCCCTCGTCCCTCACTCGTCTCTACGTCTCCCTGCGCTGTATGCAGATCACCCCCGACCGTTACCGCCTCTATGCCGGCGGTGGCCTCTTGTCCGACAGCGACGAGGAGCAGGAGTGGCAAGAGACTGTGGCCAAACAAGAAACCATGCGCACCCTTCTGGCCCATAAGCCCCATAGGCCCTATGAGCCCCATGAGCCCCATGAGCCCTATGAGCCCCATAAGCCCTATGAGCCCCATAGGCCCCATTAACCCCCTCCTACCATGTTCTCCGAAAAACCTAGCATCAACATCCTTACGGCCCTGCTCGTCAAGCACGGCATCCGCCATGCCGTGGTATGCCCCGGCAGCCGCAATGCCCCCATCGTACACAACTTCAATGAGAGTCCCGACATCACGTGCCATCCCGTCACCGACGAACGCTCGGCAGGCTTCTATGCCCTCGGCATGACGCAAGCCCTGCAGCAACCGGTGGTCGTATGCGTCACCAGCGGCACTGCCCTGCTCAACCTGCTGCCTGCCGTGGCCGAAGCCTACTATCAGCACCGCCAAGTGGTGGTCGTCTCTGCCGACCGCCCGGCGGCCTGGATCGACCAACTCGACGGTCAGACGCTCCCACAGCCGACCGCCCTCGCTCCCTTCGTGTGTCGGGCAGTTTCCCTGCCCGAACCCCACGATGCTGAGTCGCGCTGGCACTGCAACCGCCTCGTCAACGAGGCTCTGCTGGTCAAATGTGGTCCGGTGCATATCAATGTGCCCATCACCGAACCCCTCTTCCGCTTCTCCGAGGCATCGCTGCCCGACGAGCGGGTAATCGACTGTATGCCTGCCGACATCTCAGGCAGCACACTGTCGCATGTCTGCCGGATGTTCATGCAGGCCAGACGTCCGATGCTCATTGCCGGACAGCCCATGAATCCGCTTATGGACGAGGCGGTGATGATGGTGGGCGATGATGAGGCCTATGTGCCCGACTTCGTGCTCTATACGGGGGGGGCCATCGTCAGCAAGCGGCTCAAGCATTTTCTCCGCAAGGCCAAGGAGACCTGGGCCGTGAACAGAACGGGCGAGGTGAACGATACGTTTATGAATCTGACTCATGTGGTGCAGGGCGACCCCGACGTGGTGGCCGACATGGTGCGCTTCAACCTGGAACAGCAGCCTCATCCCTTCGTCAGCCAATGGCAGGCGCTGCTTGCCGTCATCCGTCAGAAGGTCGGGGCTTACGTTCCCGCCTACTCGCAGATGGCTGCCGTCAGATATTTCGAACAGCAGTTTTCGCGCCAGCCGGAGCGAACGGGTAGAGAGGCCGTCCACTACGCCAACAGCACCGCCATCCGTCTGGCTAATATCTATGCTGCCCACGCCGTCTACTGCAACCGTGGTGTCAATGGCATCGAGGGCTCGCTCAGCACGGCAGCGGGCTTTTCGTGTGTCACCGCCGAACGGGTGTTCTGTGTCATCGGCGACCTCAGTTTCTTCTACGACCAGAATGCGCTGTGGAACCGTAACCTACGGGGTAATCTGCGCATCCTGCTGATGAACAATGGCAAGGGGGCTATCTTCAACATGCTGCCCGGTCTGGAACAGAGTGCGGCTCGAGACACTCTTGTGGCTGCCGAGCACCACACCACGGCGGAGGGCATCTGTCGGCAGAATGCTGTCTGCTACCGCCAGGCCACCAATATGGATGAGATGTGCGAGGGCATCGACTGGCTGCTGACGGAAAACCCCGAGCGACCGATGGTGCTCGAGGTGATGACGGATGCGGCCGTCGACGAACAGGTCTACAGGGATTACTTCGCGTCTCTCCGCTAATCAGGGATTACTTTGCGTCTCTCCGCTAATGAGTTAATGACGGCTGTTACCTGTCAGCGGGTTACCTACAGGCTGAACTTATAGCCGATGGTGAGTGTCACCAGGTCGCTGCGATATTTGTCGTTGTTCGGACCGGTTTCCTTGTTGGCCCTTGTCAGCGAGATGTTGTAGCGGGCGTCGAGGACGAAGTTCTGGTATTCGTAGGAGATGCCGACGGGAATGGAGAAGTTGAAATGCTTGCAGTCATCTTTGATGTCATTGCCGTTCTCCTTCGCGTTCAGCAGGAATCCCGGCTGCACACCGGTCTTCAGTGCCAAACCGTCGGCCACGTAGAAATTGGCCAGCACTGGAATGTTCAGATAGTCGAGTTTGGTGGTCCTGTCTCCCAGTTTCCACCCTTGCTGGGCGAAATGCAGACCGGTGGACAGTCCCAGCCATGTGGTGGGATAGAATTCGCCGTCGACGCCGGCCACGATGCCGAAGCGCATCTTGGCATTTTCGTCGGGCCCCAGCGTATAGTCGCCGGAGATAGACCCCATCGTCAGACCGACTTTCGGCTGGACAGTGATTGTGCCAATCTCGCGCAGGGTGTTCTGTGCGGCGGCCGTCAGGGCGGCAATGGTCATGACGGCGATAATGCTCAGTTTTCTCATTGTTATGTTTTGTTTTTAGTCGTTGTCAATACTTAAAACTCGATCCGCCGACAAACTCACGCATGATGGAGGTGGGCGGTATCTCTTTGTCGCTGACCGGCAGGAAGAAGTGGATGAACTTCATCAGCCGGTGGGCTTCGGCATATTCGGGACAGTTCTTTGGCACTGAGGCGAGGATAATCTCCGCATGGATGCGCAGCACGGCAAACTCGATGTTGAGGGCCGAGTTGAACATGGCGTCGGCGGTCTCCTGGTAGGGGAATATCCACCGGTCTTCAGCATCGCACACGTTCTTCCACTGGCTGATGGTCTCCTGTGCGGTATAGGCTCCCTTGTTGTAGTCGCGGATGATACGGCGCAGCAGCCGGTTGTCGCGAACGGGAATCCAGTTGTGGTCGTCGAGCGAGATGCTGGTCAGTGCCGAGACGTAGATTTTGTACTTCACGGCATCGGCAATCTTCTGTGTCAGCAAGGGGTTCAGGGCGTGGATGCCCTCGATGATGAGCACGGTGTCGCTCTGCAGTTTCAGCCGTTTGCCGTTCCACTCGCGCTTGCCGGTGACGAAATTGTACTCCGGCACTTCCACGCGCTCGCCCTGCATCAGCCGCAGCAGATGGTCTTCCAGCAGTGCATACTCCACGGTCTCGATATTGTCGAAGTCGTAGTCGCCATTGGGCAGTTTGGGGGTGTCTGTCCGGTTGACGAAATAGTCGTCAGTGGAGAAGGACACCGGACGCAGACCGCAGGCCAGCAGTTGGATGCTCAGACGCTTGCAGAAGGTGGTCTTGCCCGACGACGACGGTCCGGTGATGAGTACCAGCCGTACCGGGTCCTGCTCTCGGTGGAAACGGCGGTCTATCTCTTCGGCTATCTCTACGATCTTCTTCTCCTGCAGGGCCTCTGACACCTGGATGAGTTCTGAGGCGTGGCCGCGCTTGATGGCCTTGTTCACGTCGCCGGCATTCGACAGCCGCATGATGATGTCCCAGCGGGTCTTCTCGGCAAACATCTCGAAGGTCTTCGGCTGGTCTACTTTCTCAGCCAGTCGCAGCGGGTTGTTCCAGTCGGGGACGCGCAGCAGCAGACCGTCCTCATAGCGCTCTAGGTCCCACACCTTCAGATAGCCGGCCGACGGCACCAGCGGCCCATAGTAGTAGTCGACGGTGTCGCCCAGCGTGTAGTAGTCGCAGTAGACCTGTCCGCTGGTCTCCAGCAGTTTCACCTTGTCCTGGAAGCCGCGCTCTGAGAAGACGCGGATGGCCTCTTCGATGGTCGACTCGGTACGCCGGAAGGGCATATCGAGGTCGACGATTTCCTGCATCCGCTTCTTGATGCTTGCCACCGTCTCGTCGCTGATGAGCCGTCCTTCGCTGCGTCCGGCACCGGGAGCGGGCTTGAAGTTGCAGTAGTAGCCGCGGCAGAGTGAGTGCTCGATGAAGAGTTTCGAACCGGGAAAGACGTCTTGCGTGGCTTTGTAAAGCACGAAACACAGCGAACGGACGTAGCACCGATGGCCGCTGCCTTCGCGGGCATCCAGGAATTCTACGTCGCGGTTCTGGTAGAGACGGAACTTCAGTCCCTGCGAGGCATTGTTGACTTTGGCCGATACCACGGGGTAGGGCAGGTGGATGTCGTCGGCAAACGCTTGGTAGACGTCGAGCAGCGAACAACCCTCTGTAAACGTCTTCGTCACGTTATTGTTTTTGCACCGAATCTGAAGCATTAGGTCTCTTTATTATCAGGTTTCGGCTACAAAGTTACGAAATATTTGTGAATAACAAAGGAAAATAGGAATTATTTTGTTATCTTTGCGCCTCATAAACATTAATTAAATATTGTATGATGACAAGAACATGGAAGACTATTAGGGAGTTCGAGGAGATTCTCTTCGAGGAGTATAACGGCATCGCCAAGATTACCATCAACCGGCCGAGGTACAGGAATGCCTTCACACCCAAGACGACATGGGAACTGAGCCAGGCCTTTGCCCTTTGTCGTGAGATGCAGGATGTCAGCGTGGTGCTGCTCACCGGGGCGATGTCGGAGGTGCCTGAGGGCAAGACCGTCAACGACGTGAAGCATGCCTTCTGTTCCGGCGGCGACATGCATGTGAAAGGGCGTGGCGGCTATGTCGACGAGCAGGGCGTGCCCCGTCTGTCGGTGCTCGATGTGCAGATGCAGATACGGCGTCTGCCCAAACCGGTCATCGCGATGGTCAACGGTTATGCCATCGGTGGCGGACATGTGCTCCATCTGGTGTGCGACCTGACGATAGCCTCCGAGAATGCCGTCTTCGGGCAGACGGGTCCGAAGGTGGGCTCGTTCGATGCTGGTTTCGGCTCGAGTTATCTGGCTCGCATCGTCGGGCAGAAGAAGGCGCGTGAGATATGGTTCCTCTGCCGGCAGTACTCGGCGGCGGAGGCTGAGCAGATGGGGATGGTCAACAAAGTGGTGCCGCTCGAACGGTTGGAGGACGAGTGTGTGGAGTGGGCCGAGACGATGATGGAGCGCTCGCCGCTGGCGCTGCGGATGATCAAGGCGGGCCTCAATGCGGAACTCGACGGTCAGGCCGGCATCCAGGAGTTGGCCGGCGACTGCACCATGCTCTACTATTTCCTGGACGAGGCACAGGAGGGCGGAAAGGCTTTTTTGGAGAAACGGAAACCTGACTTCAAGAAGTATCCAAAAATGCCATAATGTCCTAATTTGTGACATGCGGGCGGTGGAGTGGGTTGAAAGACTGATGTGACATCGTTTTTCTTTGATTCCATCGAAAATATGACTTTAAAATGGGGGGGGGTAAAAAGCCTTACGGCCTAAGACTCTCAATGCTGCAGTTTTGTTGCACATTATTGTATATGTAATTTGAGGGTTTAATTATATTAAAAGTGCTCGTTTAGACCGAAAAATAGTGTCTGAAGGGGCGCTTTTTATTGATTTGTGTCAATTATTGGAAATTTTCCTTCCTTTTTCCTTGGTAGTTTCGTCTAAAAAGCGTATCTTTGCGACGTAAAGAGGTAAAATAGACCATGAACAGGATGTTTGAAAGGATTACAACCACAGCCTTAAGCATAATCATGCTGCTTCTGCTTCTGATGAACGGGTCGAGCACCTTCGCCCAGACGGTGCCCGCTGATTCGTCGGCTCTGGCTGCATCCTCTTCGGCTTATGCCGCTCCTGATAGTCTCCTCTCGTTATACAACCGCTACCCCTTTGTCCGCTTAGTGGGAAAAGGTGAACGGCCGGTGCTCACTGACCGCGAATTCTATGAGATGGCCGCTAAGGTGATCTTCCCCGTCAACCAGTTTGCGCTGCCCAAGAACGATACGCTGCTGTTGCGGCTGAAGAACGAGGTGCTGCCTCTGGCCAATGAGGATCGGCTGAAGTTGGTGGGCCTGATGATTCGTGGTGCCGCCTCGCCGGAAGGTGATACCCGGTACAACGAATATCTGGGCAAGGCTCGTGCCGACAATCTGCTCCGCTTCTTCGACAACCATCTGCTCGTGCCCTTCGACACGAGTCATTTCTATATGCAGGCCAGCCTTGAGGACTACCGTTACCTCTGCTATCTGATGAAGGATGCCGGCGACAAGGACTATCGCCTCGTGCAAGGTTGGTGCGACCAGTATCTGCCAAAGGATCAGACGGAGCAGTTGAAACGCGGCCAAAACCTGTCTATGAATCAGACGGAACAGTTGAAGCAGGTGCTGAAGACCTACGACGGCGGACGGTTGTGGCAACGCCTCTTGCACGACTATTATCCTGCCCTCCGGGCTGCCCGGGTGGTGTCGTTCTTCGAGGATTCGACAAAGGTGGAGCGGATGAAACCCGTGCCGGTGGCTTCGCCAGACTCGGTGGCGCTGGCACCTGTCGTCTGGGAATCCCAGACGGAAACGGTGCGGCTGCCCCGTCGCGAGTATCTCTCTGTCAAGACCAACCTGCTCTTCGACGTCGCTTATATGCCCGGCTACAACAGGTGGTGTCCCATCCCCAACATTGCGGTGGAGTACTATCCGCTGCGGGGCCATTTCACCTTTGGCGGTTCTGTTGACTTCCCCTGGTGGCAGCACTATCCGAAGCACAAGTTCTTCCAAGTGCGCAACTACCAGTTCGAGTCGCGCTATTATTTTAAGGCCAATGGGGCCAATGGGGCCAATGGGGCCAATGGGGCCAATGGGGCCCATGAGGCCTATGAGCCCAATGAGCCCAATGAGCCCAATGAGCCCAATGAGCCCAATGGGGCCAATGAGGCCCATAAGCCCCATAAGCCCCATGCCCCCCAAACCTCCGCGGGCCCGGCCTTCCGCGGCCTCTATCTTCAGGCCTATGTCCACACAGCGCTCTTCGGCATCTGCTTCGATGCCGACCGGGGCTGGGAGGGCGAAGGCTTCGGCGGCGGTGTCGGCATCGGCTATGTGCTGCCCCTGTCGCGAAGGGGCCACTGGCGACTGGAGTTCGGGGCACAGTTCGGCATCTTCGTGTGCCGCTACGACCCCTATCAGTATGAGAGTCCTGTGGACGACAATCTGCACGACAATCTCTATTACTATAAGTACTACGGCGAACCGAAGTGGTTTAAGACACGCCAGCACCAGACCACCTGGTTCGGTCCGACACGCATCGGCATCACCCTGTCGTACGACCTCTTCTACCGCCGCATCCAGAAGAAAGGCATCAGCATGAAGCCGTGGGAGACATATGAACGAATACTTAAGAAACCGGATAGATAGCAATGAGACGTAAAGTATCATACATAGCACTGATTGGCGTGCTGGTGACCCTCGCAATGGGCTGCCGGCGCGAACCTATTTTGCATCTGCCCGGCTATAACGACATCACCTTCGAGATACCGGTCGTCGACCTCGAACTGGAGACGCTCTGGGACTACGAGATCGAATATGGCATCGAATACGACTGGAGGGCCGAGTGGTACTACGACTGGGATGAGGAGGACGTGTCCGTCTTCGGAAATATAGGTTACGACCAGCCCACCATCTTCAATGTGCGCCGCTACTATACGAACGACATTCCTTATTCGCCGCACAACAGCGTGCTGTCGGACGTCATTCAGGGCAACACCTTCAGGGGCGACTACAACTGGGGCTTCTGGGACATCCTGGTGTGGAGCGAGATAACACCGCTGCACGACGACGCACAGAGCCTGGTGCTCGACGAGAAACTCGACTCCGTGACGGCCACCACCAACCAGACGATGCGCACCACCCGCTATCAGGCACCGTCGTTTACGCGGTCCTTCTACCAGCCGGAACAACTGTTCTCTGCCTATGAGCAGGCCGTGGAAATCGACAAGAGCCTGGAGGGCTTCGTCTACGATGAGGCACGCAAAGTGTGGGTCAAACAGTTGAACATGATGCTGCGGCCTATCACATATATCTATCTGACGCAGGTCATCCTGCATCATAACAACAACAAGATACAGGGCGTCGACGGCTCGGCCAACTTCTCGGGCATGGCCATGACCACCAACCTGAACACCGGTGTGACGGGAAAGACTCCGATCACCGTGGGATATAATGTCCGTCTGAAGAAAAACTGCGACATGAACGGCGAGCGGGTCGACATCGCCGGCGGACGACTGCTGACCTTCGGCATCCCCGACTGCAACCCGATGCTCATCAACCGCTACGAGGAGGTGAATGACAAGGTGAACCACTATATGGATGTGAACATGCAGTTCAACAATGGTATCGACTCCACCTTTGTCTTCGACATCACCGAACAGGTGCGCCGCCACTGGAAGGGCGGGGTGATCACCATCGAGTTGGACATGGACACCATACCCGTTCCACGGCGCAGCGGCGGCTCGGCCTTCGATGCCGTGGTCAAGGACTACGAGGATGGCGGCACCCACGAGTTTGAGATGTGACGTAAGAGAAATGAATGATAACCAATATATGACAACAATGAAGCAACAGACAAGACCCTTTGTCCTTGTGGCACTCGCGGTAGCCCTTGCCGTAGGGTGTACCAACGACAACGCGCTTGAGGGCGGCGACACCCCGTCGCCTGCCACCGGCAAGATGATGGCCATCGACTTCTCAAGCATGGCCAAGGCCAAGACCCGCGCCACCCATGAGCAGTCGGCATCGTTGCTGGGCTACAAGTTCTATGTCTTTGGCACCAAGACCAGAGGCACGGCAGCCCCTTCGACGATTTTCGACAACTATCTTGTGCAGTACACATCGGGCACTGCCGGTACGACCGACAGCAACAGCAGTGACTGGGAATACGCCGGACTCACCTCGAAGAAGGGAGCCACCCAGGGCGTGAAATACTGGGACTACAGCAGTAGCCGCTTCGACTTCGTGGCCGCCAGCGGACTGGCCGATACGGAGGTGATCAAAAACACCACCGACGGCATGCGTATCCGCGTCGGCAGTGCCGATGCGATGACCGGCATCTACGTCTCCGACCGCTACACGGCGACACCGGTGGCGCGGGATGCCACGGCCACAGAGCCTGCCACCAGGGCCTATGGCGACATCGTGCAACTGCAGTTCCGTCGACTCGGCGCCCAGATCCGTATCGGATTCTACGAGACGGTGCCCGGCTATGCCGTGAAAGACCTGGTGTTCTACTACATCGGTGCACCCTCGGGCAGTCGTGAGGTGGGCGTCGGTGCCGCCTTCCCCGAGTCGGGACAGTACACGGTGACCTACGACGACGCGACGAATGCCGCCCGGGTGAAGTTCGCCGGGGCCGACAATTCCTACAGTTTCTGCAAGTCGTTCGGCACACTCGACTACACGTCGGTGATGACGCAGGAGGGTATCACGGACCGTCCCTATCTCGATGTCGACGGCACCTCGACGGCCTCTCCCGTCAACGCCTTCCTGGGTGCCACATCGACTGATGCCACCTATGCCAAGGGCTCTTACACCATCGACGGCACGCCCAATGTCGTTTCGGCCTTCAAGCCCGTGCTGCCCAACGAGAACAACTCGATGAAGATGCAGTTGCGTGTCGACTACACGCTGGTGGCCCTCGACGGCTCGTGCGACTCCATCCATGTCCGCGATGCCTATGTGTCGGTGCCCGCCGACTATCTGAAGTGGAAGCCTAATTATATGTACACGTACCTATTTAAAATAAGTGATAAGAGCAACGGCTTTACAGGCGACGGTGGCGGCGGCACCATCACCGTGGGTCCCGGTCGCGACCCCGACCCGGACAACGGCGGTGGCGACAACGACCCCATTGTCGACCCCACTACCGGCGAGGTCATACCGCCTTACATCCCCGATCCCTCTTATCCCCAGATTCCTGATCCGGATGATCCCTCCAACACCATCCCCGATCCCGATGCACCGTTCATCCCCAATCCTGTCTATCCCACAGGACCGGAGGGTGATCAGCATGACCCCTCTAATCCTGTGCCGACGCCGGTGATCCCCGATCCCAGCGACCCCACAGGCACTATCCCCGACCCGGAGAATCCTGCCGGCCTGTTCCCCATCACCTTCGATGCGGTCGTTGTAGAGGCTGAGGATGCCTCAACGACGGTCTACACCGTGGTCGACGGCACTGACAACAGTTCTGAGACGGAGCACTAAGCAGATAATCCCAGTTGATAAATAAACAATTTAATAATAGTAATTATGAAGAAACAGTATTTTTTCCTCATGGCTGCCGCAACGCTGACCTTCGTCGGCTGCAGCAATGATTCGATCGTCGACGATCCCGTCTCGCCACCGCCCGTGGCAGAGCAGGAAGTGCCCATCTCGTTTGGCTCGTTCAGAGCGCAGACCACCCGTGCAGACAAGACCGGTGCGGAGGCTGCAGCACTGTTGGGAAATCAGTTTGTTGTGTCTGGTTACAAGGGTGATAAAACATCTCCTGTTGGTAACATTGTCTTCGACAACTATGTTGTGAAGTACATTGAGAACACGGCACATACCACTCAATCGAACTCTACTAACTGGGAATATGTCGGTCAGGAGCGCATCAAACATGCCATCGATCGTGGCATCACCAGTCAGACCATCAAATACTGGGACTACAGCAAGGCTCAGTATGACTTTATTGCTTGGTCGACAGGTATAAAGACTCCCGTCTACGTCGAGAGCGAATTGGCTGATGGTAAAGTTTTTGTCAGTGCTATAACCCCCGTTGCTGCCACATCTCCTGCTACAGGTCTTGGGGCGGCCTACACTTTCACCGGTAAGGCTGCTGATCTGAGCCAGTGCTACATCGCTGACCTCGTGACAGTAAAGAAGGCCCAGTATGCCAGAAGCAATAACGAATATCCTGTGACCTTTAAGTTCCGTCAACTTGGCACCAAGGTGCGTATCGGAATCTATGAGACAGTGCCGGGATACTCGGTGAAGGATGTGAAATTCTATAGCGCTGCAGCGTCTAATGATGCTCAGGCAACGTATGCTAAATTGTTCACCACTACGGCTAATGAAATTTTCACCGAAGGTGTCTATACCGTGACCTTCCCGACTGTAGATGCAGATGGAACCGATGCAGACAACAACCAGGCTCATGTAACATTTGCTCCAAAAGCGGGTACCTCACAGAGCACTGTTGTTAACTGGGGTGGTCTGAACTACACCATCGCTGAAGAGGGTGAGAAAACCGCAGGTAATGTCTTCCTCGGCCGTAGTTCCAGCACAGCCTCCTATGCAGGTAATGCTGATGACAACTACTATGTCGTCTATCTGCCTAACGAGATTGGTACCAACCTGAACCTCCGTGTCAACTACACCCTCGAGTCTATCGATGGTTCGGGCGAGGTGATTACCGTAAAGGGTGCCACCGCTCAGGTGCCCGGCATCTATACTCAGTGGAAGCCCGGCTTCGCCTATACCTATCTCTTTAAGATCAGCGACAAGACCAATGGCCATACCGGTGTCTATGATCCCACCAAGCCCGATGATACGACGGTCAACAGCGATCCCGCCGGCCTCTATCCTATCACCTTCGACGCTGTCGTAGTGAATGCAGAGGATAACGACAAGACTCAAGAGACCATCACCCTCGTCAGCACCCCCAGCATCACCACCTATCAGAAAGGTTCTACTGTGGTTAACGCCGACGAGTACCAAGCCTCAAAGGGCAACATCTTCGTGACAGTCAATGATGGCAATACCGAGAGCACTCCCGACTTGGCAAATGGTAAACTGCAGACGCTCACCGGCAAAGCCGCCCTCTACACCATTCCTGCCGGTAAGACCGAGGCAGAGGTCGTTGATGCACTTCAGATGCAGGACGACGATGCTGCCACTGGCACCATCAAGGGCCGCAGCGGACTGGTGCTGACTGAGGCTACCTCTTCGTTGGTTAATAAGGTTGAGTTCGGTGTTGACGGCAATGCTATTCCAGTTGGCACCGATCAGGCTCTTCGCTTCACGCCTGCCGCAGGCACTTATGCTTTCGTCTATACGAAGAAGGCTGCTGTTCCGGCCAACAACGTAGAAAAGTATCAGGTTGTGACTAAGGCTGCCGGGGTTGATGTTACAGGGTTGTATCGTAATCGTGTAGAAGCACCTGCTGGAGATGTACAGGCTGGCAAGGCTTACTTCAAAAATCATGCTGAAAACTTCGCAGCAACTACAGTCTTCGTAGGCCAAGGTGTGGGCAACCTCTTTACCGATAATACTGGCACTCATGCTACAACACAGTATGCCGTTACTGGTACGACATACTACTACGATGACGGCATAACCTATTCACCGGCCACGAACATCGCCTATGCAGACTTCGCAGGTGCTACAGACCTCTACACCTTCGATGGTACTGACTATACCCTTAAGACAGACGCTACTCCTGTTAATGGAACGGCATACTATCAGAGAACAGGTGCAGGCACCACTGAAGACCCCTTTGTCTATACCTATTGCGTCATCCTGCCTCAGCAGACCACAGGTCTCTTCGTTGAGGGATATGGTGCTTGTGCAAACAGTGAAACAGCCGTTGCCGGTGTCACTTACTTCGACAAGTACACCAAGAACGACGGTGTTTACTACACTAAGATCATTAAAGTACAATAAACTCTCGAGAGAGTGGGGGAGTACAACTTCCCCCACTTGACTTCACAAAACTAACGAAAGGCTTATAGTAAAAACGAAAAAAATGAAAACGATGAAAAAGTATTTTTACTTCGCAACTGCCGCCGTGCTGATGGCGGGTTGCTCCAGCGACAGCATCGTTGGAGATAATCCGGACTTCCCTGTCAACAGCGATTTGCAGGCCATCTCCTTCAACAGCACCGGTGCTGCTACGACCCGTGCAGAGTACACTGGAGCACAGGCTGCAGAAAGGTTGAACAAAAATTTTGTGGTGCAAGGCGTGAAGGGTGATGGAACTACTCAGGACATAGTTTATAATAACTACAACGTGAACTTTGTGGATGGCACTGCAAATACAACGACCTCTAACACAGCGGGTTGGGAGTATGTGGGCCAATCTGTCCATCCTCATGCTACCACTGCTGGTATAGGTGCTCAGTCTATAAAATACTGGGACTACAGTGCTTCTCAGTATGACTTTATCGCATACTCGGCAGGTACTGCCACGGCTATTGCTACGGGTACTCCTGCTGCTGGTCAGGTTCTAATTTCTGCCATTGATGCATCAAAGATGAATGGTGTGAAGTCAGGAGGTGTTTATACTGATGGTGCTTATACTGTTGAAGGTGAGGCTACTGATCTCGCTAAAGTCTATATAGCTGATATGGTAACAGCCTATCGTGATCCTATTGCAACCACAGACTATAATAAAGAGGTAGAATTCAAGTTCCGCTCTCTTTCCGCTAAAGTGCGTATAGCACTCTATGAGACAGTGCCAGGATATAGTGTGAATAATGTGGTTTTTTATACTGATGGCTCCACTGCTGCTAATGACGGTAAGGCTCATCTTTACACCACTGGTTCGGATGTGTTCAATAAAAAAGGAAAGTATATCGTATATTTTCCAACAACTGGATCCTCTAACAGAGGGGCAACCGACTATAATAAGGCTCATTTGGCATTTGAGGCGGCAGCCAGTGGTACTGAGAAGACAAAGACATTTGGCGCTTTGGATTATACGAATAAAGGAGCCGATAAGGAGGTTGCCGAGGCTACTGGTAAGATTTATCTCGGTCGCTCATCTAATGCAGCAACCTTCGCAGGTAATACATCAGAGAATCCCAACTACTACACCGTTGTCATCCCCAACGAGACAGGTGCTGTACTGAACTTGAAGGTCAACTACACTCTTGTTTCTACCGACGGCAGTGGTGAGGTCATCAACGTAACCGGTGCTACTGCTCAAGTGCCCGCTATTTATGCTGCTTGGAAGTCCGGCTATGCTTACACTTATCTCTTCAAAATTTCGCAGAACACGAATGGTGTGACTAATCCAAGTACTGGTCCCGCCGGTCTCTATCCCATCACTTTCGATGCAGTCGTGACCGAGACCGAGGATGGCGTCCAGGAGACCATCACCACCGTGGCAGAACCCAGTATCACTACCTATGCTAAGGGTGCTATAAATGACGAGTATAAGACTTCAAGCAATATCTATGTCATGGTTAATGGTGCTACATTGTCAGCAACAAATGCAAATCTTTATACTGTGACTCTAGCAGATGGTGCTGCCCAGACTGTCAACGAGGCTTCTGTAGCCAATGCAATTAAGAATGGTGCATGGGATGGCACAAAGTTCACTGTAACTGATGCCAATACTAAGTCAATGGTTGTCACTACCGCTGACGGTCTTTCTATCGTTACCGAGATTGCTGCTGCAGATGCACCTGATGGCAATGCCATCACGATAAATGCTGCTAAGTTTACGCCATCTGCAGCAGGCACCTATGTCTTCGAATATGTTAAGACTCAACCCGGCTATGATAGTGGAACTACGCTTGAAACTGGAACAAGTCTTAAGGGCTACTACACGGGAACCGGTGAAGTCAAGACACGTTGTTCAGACGCAGGTACTGCTGTTGTTGGTACAACCTACTACAAGCAGACAACTGCTGGTGAGTATGTCTACAAGATCATCAAGGTAGTTGAATAACCTTAACCCCTCCAAGCCCGCCGGGGTTCGACTCCCCGTCGGGCTACACGAACAAAAAATGATAACAACAAGATAAGCCCATGGAGACCGGGTCTTCAGGGAGGAAGAAAGAGAGAGAATAAAAACAGATAAGAATGTATAACAAAACTTTATGATAATGAAAACTAGACGATTAGTAGAAAAACTGACCCCCATCTTCATCAAGATTGGTAGGGTAGCATTCCTTTTAGGTGCATTTCTCTTCCTGACGGCCTGCGCCACCGACGACTTCACCGGCAGTGAAGAGGCCGCCCGCCAAGCCAATGGCGACAAGGCCATCACCTTCGGCTTCGATGTCCCTGCCAGCACTCGTGCCGGAGGGGCTGATGCAGCAACGGCTCTCGGTAATCACTTTATTGTATATGGCGAGAAAGGTGAAACCAGCAATGCAAAATACAACGATGGTAATCTGGTGTTCCCAAACTATACTGTGCACTATACGGCCAGCACGGCTTATACTACCACTTCTAATACTAAGGACTGGGAGTATGTGGGCGTAACACCAATCTCCACAAGCTATGTGAAGATGTATGATGGATCAACAACAACGAATGTTACAGCAGATGCTCAGACTATCAAGTATTGGGACTATGGTGCTACAACATATACTTTCACCGCTGTGTCGGCCAATAAGGAGGATATAGAGAATGGTCGTGTGGTGATTCAGAAGAATACGACAGGAGCCGAGAATGTTTATCAAAAGGGTTATACCATTACGTTGGCAAAGACGGGTTCTGACCCCTATACTTATCCGCAAGTAGATAAACTCTATTTCGCTGACCGTAAAGTAATAAGCACTTCAAGCAACGCTGACCGCAACCAAGAAAATGCTTACGGTGGTAATGTGAAATTCACCTTCCGCAACTTGGTATCTCAGATTCGTGCCGGTATCTACGAGACGATTCCTGGTTATGATATTTCCGAGATAAAATTCTTTATAACCGGAGATAATGAAGCAAAGGTTTCCACCACCTCTGCCTTTGGTGCTATCTGCCCCAATAACAAAATAGATAATTATGAAGGTACAATTACCGTAACATATTACTCGGATACCGAAGGGAACGAGAATCAGCCCAAGGTGACACAATCTGTGGCGGCAGCAACTGATTTGGTTCTTGGTACTAACTTGAGTACAGTTTCTACCTCCAGTCTACTTGGTACAACTGCAAGTAATCCCACATGGGAAACTGCTGGCGGAAGTTTCACGAAGGTGTTCCCCCAGATTAATAATACTACGAATTTAAAACTGAAGTGTAACTACACTCTTTGGAACAGCGTCACTCATGAGACTATCACTGTTGAAGGTGCAACCGCCGAAGTGCCTGCCGAGTATCTCAAGTGGAAACCTAACTTCAAGTATACCTATATATTCAAGATAAGCAAAAATACCAATGGTCAGACTGGCACAGGAACAACACCTGCCGGCCTCTATCCCATTACCTTCGATGCAGTGGAGGTAGTCGCAGAGGATGGCCAGGCCGAGTACATCACTACCGTCAGCGAGCCCAGCATCACGACGTTTGGCGTAAAGGCTGGCAAATACACCTATAACAAGAATGAATACGAGGCCGGAAGTGACATCTATGCAACGATTATGGACGGAAGCAGTGTGGTTGATTTCACTCTTGGTACAAACGTGAATGTCTACAAAGCCACAACTACCGATGCAGCGAACTTCCCGATTACGGAAGCATCAGTTGCAGAGTCTCTTGCTGAGATTGCCGGTAGTACAAAGAAGGTAACTACTGAGCTGATGAACACTGATGCTTCTACCTGTTTCACTGCCGCTCCAATAAAAGAGGCTACTGTACCAGGTGAGGATGGCGTCAACAAGGCGGTTAAAGCCCTGAAGTTGACTGGAGTGAAAGCGACAACAGCAACCACTGCTCTTGTGGTAGAGTACGTCAAGACGGCTGCAACGTACAATACGACGAGCGAGTCACATACTTTTGCTGATGCAGAGGCATTGGCAGCATGGGAAGCATCTAATTACAATCTTTACACCGATGCTGCTGGCCAAAATCATGCTACTTCTGCAAATAATACAGAAGTCACCTACTACAAGCGTACAAGCGTTAGTAATGTTGGTGTCTATGCCTACAAAGTCATCCACGTAGTCGCAGCCCCCTAACCTCTTATAGACTTGCCGAGGTTCGACTCCTCGGCGAGTCACACTATATATATAAATAATGTACGCGCGAGAGGCCGGGCCTCGAAACGCAACGAAAAAAGAGAAAAAAGACATGCAAGAAGCAGAGCAGTTCCTACCCAAGAAGGGCAACTATCGTGGACTCCTAGTCTACCAGAAGGCGGAGTGCCTCTTCGATATTACCTACTATTTCGCCCATCAGTATATGGTGGAGCGGAAAGACCGCACCGTCGACCAGATGGTGCAGGCTGCTCGCTCTGGGAAACAGAACATCGCCGAAGGCTGCGCTGCCGCCAGCACCTCGGCCGAGACGGAACTGAAACTGAATGGTGTGGCACGGGCGAGCATGAAAGAACTACTGACTGACTATGAGGACTATCTGCGTACTCGTGGTCTTGAGCAGTGGGCTGCCAACGACCCGCGTACTCGTCAGATACAAGCGTACAGCAAGAGGCACAATCGTCCTGCCGACTATACGACGGATATCGACAAGCGGTCGCCGGAGGCAATAGCAAACATCGCCATCACGCTGCTGCACCAGTTCGACAATATGATGGGAAGGTATATGGACCGCTTGCAGAAGGACTTCGTAGAGCAGGGCGGCATCCGCGAGCGGATGACAGCCGCCCGCCTGGGCTACCGCAACGACCAGAAGGCCTGCATCGCTGAACTGGAGGCGGAGAACGCCCGCCTCAAGGCCCGCATCGCGGCCCTCGAGGCGCAACTGGAGAAAGGAGGGCGCCTATGAAGAGGCTAATGGGGCTAATGGGGCTAATGGGGCCAATGAGGCGAATGAGGCCAATGAGGCGAATGAGGCCAATGGGGCCAATGAGGCCAATGGGGCTCATAGGGCTCATAGGGCTTATGCTGTTGCTGGGCTGTGGCGGCAGCGACGACACCGGTGCACTGGTGCCGCCGGAGCCACCGACACCCACACCGACACCCACACCGACACCCACACCTGCGGAGACGGCTATCACCTTCAGCGGTGTGCAGAGCGAAGGGCAGACGGTGACCAGGGCCGCCGGGCATCGGGCGACGCCGCTCTCAGCGTTCACCGTCTGGGGCTATAAGAACATGAGCACTTCTGCGGGTGTCTATAGCGGCACGCAGGTCGTGATGCCGGGCTTCACGGTGAACTGGGTGGCGAACAGTGCCGCCACCACGACGACGAACAGCAGTGGCTGGGAGTATGTGGGACAAGGCACCGATCAGACCATCAAGTACTGGGACTGGGGTGCAGCGGCCTACCGCTTCTTCGCGGTGACGAAATTCACTACCAGTGAGTCCCCTGGGGCCAATGAGGCCTATGGGACCTATGCGGCCACTGGGCCCTATGGGGCCAATGAGGCCTATGGGCCCAATGGGGATGACTATGGGGTCTATGCGATCAGTATGGTGGTTGATGCTACTCACCCCGATGCTGCCCCCTTCTTCTCACGGCTGTGGTTCTCGACGGGCAATCCGGTGGATTATCCCGACAAGCAGTTCGGCAAGCCGGTGACGCTGGAGTTCATGAAGCCCTTCTCGCGGGTGCGGTTCATGTTTAAATATGTCTATCCCAGAGAGGGTATCACGCTCGAAACACCGAGTTTTAAGCCTTATGATGGCACCAAGATAGCCCGCAAGGGTACGGTGGACATACACTACCCCATAGAGGGCGACAGGACGCAGGAGTGGTACACGGCGAAGGCCGATCCAGAAGTCGCCCTTTCGGATCCCAGTTATCCGGTTCACCTGGATGCCTTCACCGAGTACTACGACCCGGAGAACGATAGTAAGGAGTATGAGAAGTCGGAGGGAGGCTGGTATCTGGTGCTGCCGAACCCGGAGAATGCGACGCCCTACACGCTGTCGGTGACGGTCGGCGGCTCGCTGAAGTCCGTCAATGTGCCGGCAGAATATATGCAGTGGTTGCCGGGCTATAGTTACACCTACGTCTTCAAGATCACCGACGAAGGTGGTGTGGAGATCGGTTGGGTGGAGTATGCCGTGACGCCCTGGACGGATATGGAAGCCGACAGGACGGTGTATAACTGGTAAGAAAAAGAAAACTGTGAAGATAAAAGAGACGATAGTAAGAGAGAAGATGAGGCTCATGGGGCCAATGAGGCTAATGAGGCTAATGAGGCCAATGGGGCTCATGGGGCTCATGGGGCTCATGGGCTGTAGCACTGACGTGGAGCAGCCGGTGACGGAGCCTGCCAGCCTGGCTGAGATAGAAGTGGTGGGCTATGCCACTTGCTTTGAGGAGGCTGAGAGGGCCAATGGGGCTAATAGGGCCAATGGGACCAATGAGGCCAATGGGACCAATGAGGCCAATGAGGCCAATAGGACCTATGAGGCCAATGGGGCCAATAGGGCGGGGGACTTTACCAGAGCCTGGGAGATACCCTCGGGCTATACCGCCTATGAGGACGGCGACCAGCCTATCGGCGTCGCCTTTACGCAAGATGACATGACACTCGAGCAGAAGAAAAAACTGACCGGCTACTTCTTTAAGAGCAGCGGTATATGGCGCACGAATATTGATGTTACGTCAGCAGCAGGTACCTACTACCTCTACGGCTATATCCCCCATAAACCCGCCATCACATTCAGCGTCACCGACAAAAACGGCAATAATACTAAATACAGCGAGGGTGCGAAGGTGATATTGCAGAACGTGCCCACCATCATGCCCGGCGACCTCTGCGTGGTGATAGGAGCAAAACACGGTTTTGACAAGGAACATGATGGTGACTACAGCGACGTAAAAGGAGATGGCGATTATGACGAAGGCATAGACACTCGTACGAACCGTCTGGTGAAGGGCGACTTTAAGTACACGCTAAATTCTACCCCTGCCGGCAACTTCGTCTTCCTGCTCTTCGACCACCTCTATGCTGCCCTGCGTATCAACATGAGGGTGTATGACGATTATGCCAAACTGCGCACCATCAAACTGAAGTCGCTGCAGATGAGCACCAAGGCCGGTGATGAGACCACCAAGCAGAAGAACGACATCACCATCACGCTGAATCACAGCGACGGAGGCGGAGAAGCCATCAAGAGCATCGACTATAAGCAGACAGGCGTCTCCATCGACGGTGGAATAGAGTTCTGGTCGTCACCTTCCGGCGAGGAGTTGACTACCGTGTTTACCGAGCATGTCGGTCACTTCATGCCGCAGGCAGTCAGCACGCTCATTCTGACCAGCGTCTATGATGTCTACGACCGGAAGGGCAACCTGATTCGCGAAAACTGCAAGGTGACTAACACGATGTTGCTCAGCAATTTGCTGACCGGACAAACGGAAACGCAGCGTGGCAGACGATATACAGTGAATATGACGATCCGGCCTACCTATCTGTATATGTTGTCAGAGCCGGACTTGGATAATCCGACGGTAACGCTGGAGTGAACTGAGAAAAATGAACTGAGAATTGAGAACTGAAATGACCATAGAAGGACGAGTGATGGGGCTAATGAGACCAATGAGGCTCATGGGGCTAATGAGGCTCATGGGGCTGATAGCCCTCATGGGGCTTTGGGCCATGGCGGCTTCTGCCCAAAGCGGAGATAGAATCGTGATTGGCGGCAACGTGTACGGTGGCGGCAACCATGCTGAAGTGCGTGGCAGTGCCAAGGTAACGGTGCAGAAGGGCGACCTGCAGGGCGTCTTCGGCGGTGCACGAATGGCAAACGTAGGCGGTCATACCTTCGTGAACATCGATGGCGAGCATGCCACAGGCGACATCATGGCAGTTGCTGTCTATGGTGGTAATGATATCTCCGGCACCATCGGTACGCCGGCAAGCGTGAACGAGAAGGTGCCTGAGGAACTGGAAGATGATATTCCAACCGAAGAAGCCAGAAAAAATGTAACGCCTGATTCTGATAAGCCCTATAAGAACGTCGTCAACGACACTTGGAACTGCTTTGTCCGCACCAGCCGCTCCACCAAGGATGACGGCGTGACAGAGCAATGGCCTATCGTTATCGGTTCTATCTACGGCGGCGGCAATGGTGACTTCACCTATACAGATGAAAACGGCAATCCGCTGCGCGATGGTGACAACTATATCGCCAAAGAGGGCGACGAGATTGTCGCTGTCAGCAAAACCCCATTGTTCGTGCCTGAAATCGACAAGACCTATCTGGAACTGAAAGGCGGTTGTGCCGGCCACGTCTATGGCGGTGGTAACAACGCTACCGTCAGGGTGAACACCACGCTGAATATTGCCAATGAGAGCAGCGACCTGCTGACGTTGGCTCAGCAGTATGTGGCCGGGCACTCTGGTTATACAGTCAAGGACGTCCTTGGCCACTTCCAGAGCAAGGTGAAACTCAATTCCTTCCAGAGCGACCTCGGCTCGTATGCCTATAACTTCGCCCGCATCTATGGCGGTAACAACCGTGCCGAGATGGCTATCCGTCCGACATGGAACCTGCAGTCGGGAAAGATTCGTGACCTTTATTCCGGCGGTAACCGAGGCAATATGACCAGTCCCGAAGGTCTGCTGTTGGAAATAAAACCTGAAGTTTCAGAGGCATTGCAGGTGTATAATGTCTTCGGCGGCTGCCGTATGGCCGATGTGAAACCAACCGTCAACGGCCAATATGTCCCATGTATGAACCTGCCGGGATATAATTTCCCTAACGAACTGTCGGCACGAACGCTTGTCCGCAAAGGACATATCACGAATGTCTATGGCGGTAACGACATTACGGGTACCGTCTATGGCGGTAATGCCGTCGGTATCTATACTACCGTGTACGGTGATGTCTATGGCGGAGGCAATGGTGCTTACGCCTATACCAATCAACTCGGGGAGGACAAGAATTCTATATTCAACGACTTCTATTATTCCACTTCAGGCTACGCATCTCCTATTGATGCTTTGAACAACCACCGTCCGAATGCCGAGCAGGTGTCTATCCGCTTGGCGGGAACGGAAGCCCAAAAGACGGTCATCCACGGCTCTGTCTTTGTAGGCGGCAACTGTGCTTCGCTCGCTACCAAGAAGGCAGATCCGAGGATAGAACTGAAGATAGGCTCTTACGTGGTTGCCGACAATGTCTATCTCGGCAATAACGGCGAGAAGATGGCAGATAAGAATATCCTGAGTCTGTATGCCGGTAACGTCAATATGAGTACCGGTGAAATTGATTCGGATGGCTCACCCTATAGTTCTATCGGTTTGACCGATGCCGCCAGCTTTGCCAAGTATATGGAGGGCGTCGCTATGAAGGTGATGCCAAGCATCGTGTTTGACAAGATTGCCAATGACGATCGGGAAGACTATATTGACTACTCCAGTTACGTCGGCTCGTTCTTCTGCGGCGGTAATGTGGGTAGTATGGCCATACCGGGAAAGATGGCATTCTCCGTTAACCGTGGACTGAACATCTTCAGAAAATTCGTGGGTGGATGTAACAATGCCAATGTGAAAGCCCAGGAGGGGCTTAATGCTGCCTACGAAGGCGGTATCATCGGTGCTGAGGACGAACGCGACAGTTATACCGATGCTGCAGGCAATATCAAGGACCGCCTGGAGATTAACTTCGAGAACATGACTGTCGTTCCTATGCGATGGGACAATACGTTTACCAAGGTTGCTGCAGGAACGCAACTCACAGAAGGAAAGGAATATTACAGGACCAACTTACGGTCAAGCAAATTCATTGCCGACGGTACGGAGGTTGCCGATAATGCAAAAAACACCTATTACGAGTTGAAAACGTATGGCACCAAATTTGAGTGGAATACGGCATACTGGAATCAGAATGAGGAAGACTTTAAAAAACTGACTGACGGCGAGGCGGTTGGCGATAAAAAACTACGCCTGCTGGAGGGCAATATCTACGGCGGCTGCTACAACAGCGGACATATCAACGGCAATGTAATCCTCAATATCAACGAGGATGTGGTGAAGAAGGACCAGATCTTCCGTGAATTCGGTAACCCTACTACCAATAGCGCCGGCTATGAAAAGCCTACTATTGCATTCGAAGACCAGCGTGACGACGTGCTGGCCATCGCCATGTCGGTGTTCGGTGCCGGCTATGGTAAGGACACCGAGATATGGGGCAGCACGACCATCAACCATAACAATGGCTATGCCTTCCAGATATATGGCGGCGGCGAGGAAGGCGTGGTAGGTAAGAAGACCGATGTTTATGACTCTCATGGTATTTATGAAAAAAGTATCTATGAGTATAATCCTGCCTACAGCACTACCGTCAATCTGAGTGCCAACACTACTGCCTCTTCCAACGATGGAGAGGTAGCCGACCTTGCCGAGGCGGAATACCTCTATGGCGGTGGTAACATGGGTAACGTGAGCGGTAATACGTTGGTCAACTTAGGTAACGGCCGCATCTATGATGCCTTCGGTGGTGCCAGTGATGCCGACATCTTAGGACATACCGAGGTATATATCGGCAGACAGCCTAACGGCAGCGGCGGCTATAAGGCAGGCTTCCCGTGGGTAAGGGATCTAGTATATGGCGGTAACGATTTCGGCGGCACTATTCATGGTGCATACGAAGACGGCTATAACTTCGAGGCGCGTCTGCGTGACTATGCTACTGACAAGACCCAGCTGCACGGCTACAAGGCAGGGGAGATACCCGACGTCCTGAAGTCATCGTCATACGTAGAATATCTGCAGGGACGTGTCGATACCATCTTCGGCGG
>DETM01000035.1:0-32717 GCA_002361655.1 Prevotella sp. UBA3288
GGCTATCTTCAGGTCGAAGGCCATGCCGCTCTGCTGGGTGCCCTCCAGGTCGCCGGGTCCGCGCAATTTGAGGTCGGCCTCGGCAATGCGGAAGCCGTCGTTGGTTTCGCACATGATGTCGATGCGCTTACGCGTCTCCTCGCTCAGTTTGAAGGTGGTGACGAGGATGCAGAACGACTGGTCGGCACCGCGCCCCACACGGCCTCGCAACTGGTGCAACTGGCTGAGGCCGAAGCGCTGGGCATCGAGGATGACCATGACCGAGGCGTTGGGCACGTTGACCCCCACTTCGATGACGGTGGTGGCCACGAGGATCTGCGTCTCGCCGCTGACGAACTTCTGCATCTCGATTTCCTTGTCGCGGGGTTTCATCTTGCCGTGCACCTTGCTGAGACGGAACTCCGGAAAAGCCTGTCGCAGCACTTCGAAACCCTGTTCGAGGTTCTTCAGGTCGATCTTGGCACTCTCCTCGATCAGTGGGAAGACGATGTAGACCTGCCGTCCCTCGTTGATCTGGCGGCGAATGCCATCGTAGAGCGTGGTCATGCGGGTGTCGAAGACATGGGTGGTACGGATGGGTTTGCGGCCGGGCGGCAGTTCGTCGATGACGCTCACGTCGAGGTCGCCGTAGAGTGTCATGGCCAGGGTGCGGGGTATGGGTGTTGCCGTCATCACCAGCACGTGGGGCAGGCTGCGGCCTCCGTCGGGCGATGCCTTCGCCCATAGTTTGGCCCGCTGTGCCACGCCGAAGCGGTGTTGTTCGTCGATGACCACCATTCCCAGTTGTGCGAATTGCACAGTGTCTTCGATGACAGCATGTGTACCCACCAGAATCTGCACGCTGCCGTTGAGCAGACCGTCGAGCACTTCCTGCCGACGCTTGCCTTTGACGATGCCGGTGAGCAGTTCGACTCTGACGGGCATGTCCCTGAGGAAGTCGCGTATGGTGGCCAGATGTTGTTCGGCCAGTATCTCTGTGGGAGCCATGATGCAGGCCTGATAGCCGTTGTCGAGTGCGATGAGCATGGTCATCAGTGCCACCAGCGTCTTGCCCGACCCCACATCGCCTTGCAGCAGACGATTCATCTGCCGTCCGGAACAGAGGTCCTGGCGAATCTCCTTTATCACCCGCTTCTGGGCTCCCGTCAGTTCAAAGGGCAGGTTGTCGTGATAGAAGGTGTTGAAGATGTCGCCAATGCGGTTGAAGACGAAGCCGGTGTATTTGCGCCGCTGGTCGTTCGCGTACCTTATTATATTAAGTTGTACGAAAAACAGTTCCTCGAACTTCATCCTGACGCGTGCCTGTTCCAAGTCTTTGGCGTTCTGGGGGTAGTGGAGGGTGCGCAGGGCCTGGTCGCGCCCCATCAGGTGGAGTGGAGCGGAGATGAAGGTCGGTATGGTCTCGGGCAGAGGCTCCTTCAGTTGGGCGATGAGTGTCTTGGTCAGCCGTTCCACGGCACGGCTGTTCAGTCCTGCCTTCTTCATCTTCTCCGTGGTGTTGTAGTAGGGCTGCATGCCCATGGCCGTGGTGTCTACCTTGTCGGCATCGTCCAAGTCGGGGTGCTGCACCTGTATGCGGTTGTTGAAGACCGACGGCCGGCCGAACACCAGGTAGTCTTTGCCTATCTTGTAGTTCTGCTTGGCATATTTGCCGCCGTTGAACCACACCAGGTCCATGATGGCGGTACCGTCGGAGAAGTGAGCCACCACGCGCTCCTTGCGGGGTCCCATGTCGAAGGTTTCGAAACTCAGTATGTGGCCCACCACCTGCACGAATGGCATGTCGCCCGTCAGTTCGCGGACAGTGTAGACCTTCGAACGGTCCACATACTTATAAGGGTAGTACTCGAGCAGGTCGCCGTAGGTCTCGATGCCGAGTTCCTGGCTCAGCATCTTCTGGCGGTTGGGGCCTACGCCCGGCAGATATTTGATGTCCTGTTCGAGTAAGTTCATGACTCAGATGAGGGTCTCGGCTATCTTCAGGTCGAAGGGGGTGGTGATTTTGATGTTCTCGCGGTTGCCGTCGACCATAGCCACGGGGTGGCCAAAGGCTTCGACCACCGAGGCGTCGTCGGTGAACGCCTCGCTGTACGGCTGGCGGTTGGCCGCCTTCAGCAGTTGGATGTCGAAGGTCTGCGGTGTCTGCACCAAGCAATAATCGCTGCGCATCACATTTTTTTGAGTGGGGATGTGGCGCAGCGTCTCCACCACCGGCGTGACGGGGATAACGGCCTTGTGGGTGCGGGCTGCCTCGTAGCAGGCACGGATGACATCGGTGCTGACGAAGGGGCGCACGCCGTCGTGCACGCCGACCACGCCCTGCGCATCGTCGGGAATCAGCGCCAAGCCATGCTGCACGCTGTGGAAACGGGTCTCGCCGCCGTCGGCCAGCAGGTATTCGACCGTGAATTTGTGCTTTTCGCACAGTTCGCGCCAATATTCCTGTTGTGCCTTTGGCAGCACGAGGATGATCTGCAGGCTTTGGGAGTATTCGCGAAACCGCATCAGCGTCCGCATCAGCACCGGCAGTCCGCCGATGGGAAGAAACTGCTTGGGAATATCGCCTCCCATCCGCAATCCCTTTCCCCCTGCCACAATGATGACGTAGTCCATGCTATTTCTCCATGAGATGGACGTAGCGCATGCCGGTGGCCACCTGACGGGCCGTGGCGTCATCCTTCAGTTGACTGAGCAGCGAGTAGGCGAAGGGGAAGGCAGCGGCGGGACCCTCGCCGGTGGTCACGTTACCGTCGACGGTGCAGAGGTCGCCGGTATAGGTGGCACCTTCTAAGGTCTGCTCGAAGCCTGGGTAGCAGGTGGCCCGTTTGCCACGCAGGATGCCCAGTCCGCCCAGTACCAGCGGAGCAGCACAGATGGCAGCCACCCGTTTGCCGGCGGCATGCTGACGGAGCAGTGCCTGCCGCACTCCCTCGTGGGCATTCAGGTTGGAAGCACCGGGCATACCGCCGGGCAGCATCAGCAGATCGGCATCGCTGAAGTCGCACTCGTCGAACAGCGCATCGGCCACCACCTGCACGCGGTGAGCCGTCTCTACTATCTGTGAGCCTTCGACGGTGCTCACTGTCACTACCTCCACGCCCCCTCGGCGAAGCACGTCGACAGGTATCAACGCCTCGATATCCTCGAAGCCGTTGGCAAGAAAAACATAAACTTTTGCCATATTCTCAATTTTAATTCGTACTTTTGCAGGCACAAAGATACGAAATCTTTGTGAAACGCGAAAGAAAAAGAAGAAATATGTCATCGAAGACCCTCACATTTGCCCTCTTCGGCAATCTCTATCAGCAGGAGAAGTCGGTTGCTATCCGCCAGGTGCTGGCCTGTCTGAAAGTGCACGGTGCCCGTATCATCATCGACGAGGAGTACTACCATTTCCTGATGGAGATGCCCGGTGTGCAGAGTATCATAGGCATTCCCGAGACACCGGGTAATCCGCAATGTCCGGAGATTCCCGGCAACTCCCGTTTCTCTACTTTCAGGGGTGCTGACTTCGAGGCCGACTTCGCCATCTCGATGGGCGGCGACGGTACGCTGCTGAAGACGGCCAGCCGTGTTCGTGAGAAGCAGATTCCCATCGTGGGTGTCAACATGGGGCGGTTGGGGTTTCTGGCCGATGTGAGTGCCGATGATATCGACAATATGATTGATGCCCTCTACCGTGGTGACTACTCGGTCGAGGACCGGTCGCTCATCCGTGTGGAGACCAACGGCGAGCCCATCAGCGGCTATGAGTGTGCGCTGAATGATGTGGCCATCCTGAAGCGCGACTCGGCATCGATGATATCTATCCGTACCAGTATCAACGGCGAGTATCTGACCACCTATCAGGCTGACGGCCTCATTGTTTCGACCCCCACCGGTTCTACCGCATACTCGATGTCGAACGGTGGTCCGATCATCGTGCCACGTACCGGGGTGATGCTGATGACGGCCGTGGCTCCACATTCACTGAACGTCCGTCCCATTGTCATTCCCGACTCGGCTATGATAGAACTCACCGTGAGCAGCCGCAGCCACTCCTTCCTGGTGGCCATCGACGGCCGCAGCGGCAAGTTGCCTGAGGGTACCACGCTCCGGCTGACCCGTGCCCCCTATACGGTGAAGGTGGCCAAACGCAGCGGCACGCGCTATTTCGCCACCCTTCGCGAGAAACTGATGTGGGGAGCGGATGTGAGGTAAACATTGAACATTGAGTATTAAGGAACTATTTCAGTTGCCCGACAACAAATATACGGTGCGGGAGATATTCCGCTGGTTGTGGGAGGCACTGCGAGGCAACCGCTTGCAGGCAGTGCTCAATGCTTCCATAGGCATGCTGGGCGTGGTGCTGGGACTGGCCTCCGTGTGGGCCATGCAGCGTGCCATCGATACTGCCTCCGGCGTCAGGGACGGGTCGATCTACTGGGCTGTGGCTGTGATGGCGATACTCATCCTGGGCGAGTTCGCCCTGAGCATCTCCCGTGTCTGGATCAAAAACATCCTGGGCATCAAGGCGCAGAACCGGATGCAGCAGCGCATCCTGGCCCGGGTGCTCCGTTCGGAGTGGCGGGGCCGTGAAGCCATGCACAGCGGCGACATCATCAACCGCTTGGAAGACGACGTGAAGACGGTGGTGACCTTCCTCACCGAGACGCTGCCATCGACGCTCAGCACGGTGGCTATGTTTATCGGTGCCTTCGTCTATCTGTTGCAGATGGATACCTGGCTGGCAATCACCACCGTTGGCATTCTGCCCCTTTTTATATTGGTCAGCCGTATCTATGTGGCCTATATGCGGACATACTCCAGAAAGGTGCGCGACAGCGACAGCCTGGTACAGAGCCTGCTGACAGAGGTCATGCAGCACCGGATGCTACTGAAGACGATGGAGGCCGACGGCCAGATGCTGAACCGGCTGGACACTACGCAGACCACCCTGCGCAACTGGGTTCGCAAGCGTACCGTCTTCTCTGTCGGCAGCAACTTCTTCCTGAACGTAGGCTTTTCTATTGGCTATCTGGTGGCCTTCCTTTGGGGGTCCATCCGGTTGCATGCCGGCACCCTGACCTATGGTGGTATGACAGCCTTTCTGCAACTGGTGTATCGCATCCAGGGTCCGGCCCGCGACCTCAGTAGGCTGCTGCCCTCGTTTGTCAGCGTCTTTACCGCTGCCGAGCGGCTGATGGAACTGGCTGAGATACCCGAGGAAGAGCAAGGCGAGGCACGACCGTTGCCAGCACCTTGCGGCATCCGCTTCGACCATGTGACCTTCAACTACGGTGCCCCCGGCCAGCGCCCTACGTTGGTAGATGTCAACTACGATTTCCCGCCAGGTTCGTGTACCGCAATCCTTGGGGAGACAGGGTCTGGGAAGACGACCCTCATCCGGCTATTGCTGGCGTTGGTGCGTCCGCAAAAAGGGAGGGTGGTGGTCTATTCTGGGGCCAATGGGGCTGATGAGTCTAATGGGACTTATAGGGCCAATGGGACTCATGGGCCTTATGGGATGACCGAGGTGCTGTCGCCGCTCCACCGGTGCAACTTCGTCTATGTGCCGCAGGGCAACACGCTGCTCAGCGGCAGCCTTCGCGAAAACCTGCTGCTGGGCAACCCGCAGGCTACTGATGGCGAGATGCGCGAAGCGCTCCGTATGGCTTGTGCCGACTTCGTGGAACAGTTGCCCGAGGGGCTCGACACCCATTTCTCCGAACAGGGCGGCGGACTCTCCGAAGGACAGGCCCAGCGCATCTCCATCGCCAGGGCCTTGCTGCGTCCGGGTAGTGTCATGTTGCTCGATGAGGCAACCAGTGCCCTCGATGCTGAGACGGAGCGGCGGGTGCTGGAGAATATTCTCCGTGACAAGCAGCGTACCGTTATCTTCGTCACCCACCGTACCGCCGTGGTCGATTATTGCGACCACACCATCTCCTTCTCTTAACGAAAAAAATTCCACATCGCACGCGCGAACCTTATTATATATAAAGTAATGATGTATCGACCACGAATTGAACGAATATGACGAATTTTCTATGCAGTTTAAGTCTTTTCGTTGGTTGCATGCCGGTGCTTTGTGGAATGATTGTAAACCAGCATGAATTCGATTCGTTCAATTCTTGGTCAAAAAGAAGGATGGGAAAGTACCATAACTGATATGATGTCTTGATAGCCGATTGTCTAAATATTATACAAAAAGGTCTCATTCTGCTTAAAAACATATAAGGAAAGACGGCAATACTGCAACTTTTTCTTAACTTTGCACGTCAAACGGACAAAAGCGTTAATAATGATACACTTAGAAAACGTCAATAAGACCTACTTCGGTGCCCAGCCGCTGCATGTGTTGAAAGGCATTAACCTCGACATCAAGGCCGGCGAGTTCGTCTCCATCATGGGTGCCTCCGGCTCGGGCAAGAGCACGCTGCTCAATATTCTGGGCATCCTCGACAACTACGACTCGGGGCTCTACACCCTAAACGGCGTGCGCATCTGGAATCTCTCGGAGAGCAAGGCCGCCGAATACCGTAACCACATGATCGGATTCATCTTCCAGTCGTTTAACCTGATAAATTTCAAGACGGCGGTAGAGAACGTCGAGTTGCCGCTGTTCTATCAGGGCGTCTCGCGCAAAAAACGGCACACGCTGGCACTGGAGTATCTGGACAGGCTGGGCCTGAAGGCCTGGGCCACCCACTATCCCAACGAACTGAGCGGCGGACAGAAACAGCGCGTGGCCATTGCCCGCGCCCTGATCACGAAGCCACAAATCATCCTGGCCGACGAGCCGACGGGAGCCCTCGACTCGAAGACATCGGTAGAGGTGATGCAACTGCTGAAAGACCTCAACCGTGAGGAGCATATCACGCAGGTCATCGTGACCCACGACCCCGGCGTGGCAGAACAGACGAACCGCATAATCAGGATCAAGGATGGAATTATTGAATGAGATATGGGCCACGGCCCGCCGCAACAAACTGCGCACGACGCTGACCGGCTTCGCGGTGGCATGGGGCATCTTCATGCTGATAGTGCTGCTGGGTGCCGGCAACGGACTGATCAATGCGCAGTTGAACCAGAGCACCCGCTTTCTGAGCAGTTCGATGGTGGTCTTCGGCGGCGAGACCTCCATGGCCTACAACGGACTGAAGGAGGGCCGCGACATCAGACTGCAGGAGCGCGACATCGCCACCACCGCTTCGGAGTTCAAAGGCACCATCGACGAGGTGGGCGCACAGTATCGCACCATGGGCATCGTCAGTCTGGGGCAGCAGTACCTGAACGCCTCGCTGGCGGGTGTCTATCCCAACCATATAAAAATAGATAAGGTGGAGATGCTCTACGGACGGTTTGTCAACGACATTGATATCAGCGAGAAGCGCAAGGTGCTCGTGCTGAGCAACAAGCAGGCGCAGGAGTTGATGGGCATCTCGTCGCTTACGGCAGCACCACAGCAAACGGCCCGGCTCATCGGCCAATACGTGAAGGTGGGCAACTTTGCCTTCAAGGTGGTGGGCATCTACAAGGAGCAGGAGAACGGACGGGCCGATATGTTCTCTTCCTACAGCACCATCAAGTCCATCTATGGTGCGAAGACCGACGATGCGGGACGCATAGAGTTCACCTTCCACGGTCTGACGACGGAAGAGGCCAACGAGGCTTTCGAGAAGGAATACCGTCAGCGCATCAACGCCAGCCACCAGGCACATCCCGACGACGAGAGTGCCATCTGGACGTGGAACCGCTACACGCAGAACTTGCAGATGGAGAGGGGCATCGGCATCATCCGCACCGCCCTGTGGGTAGTGGGACTCTTCACACTGCTGAGTGGCATTGTGGGCGTGAGCAACATCATGCTCATCACCGTAAAGGAGCGCACCCATGAGTTCGGCATCCGAAAGGCCATCGGTGCTAAGCCTTGGTCGGTGCTGAAACTTATTATCATTGAGAGCATCGTCATCACCACCATCTTCGGCTATGTCGGCATGTTGCTGGGTATCGCCGCCAACGAATATATGGATGCCACGCTGGGACACGAGAAGATAGACACGGGTCTGTTCAAGGCCACGATGTTCGTCAATCCCACGGTGGGCCTCGATGTGTGCGTCGAAGCCACACTGGTCATGGTTATTGCCGGCACCATAGCCGGACTGATACCCGCCTATAAGGCATCGCGCATTCGTCCTATTGAAGCATTAAGAGCCGACTGACATGAGACTGGATATTGATACATACCGCGAGATACTCGACACGCTGACCAGGAACAAGAGCCGTTCGTTTCTGACGGGATTCGGCGTATTCTGGGGTGTCTTCATGTTGGTGGCCCTCATCGGGGGCGGACAGGGCATGAAGGAAATGCTCAACAGCAATTTCGAAGGCTTTGCCACCAACTCGGCCATGATCTGGGCCCAGCCTACGTCGAAAGCCTACAAGGGCTTCCGCAAGGGGCGACTGTGGAATATGGAATACCGCGACGTGGACAAGTTGCGCCAGCGCATTCCTGAACTCGACGTGGTGTCGCCCATGCTGTTCACCAACGACGGAACGGCCTATTACGGCGACCGCAAGACCTCGGTAAGCATCAACGGCGTGCTGCCCGCCTATCAGCAGATCAACAGTCCGATGCTGTTCTACGGCCGCTACCTGAACGATATGGACATCGCCGGTAAGCGCAAAGTGTGTGTCATCGGCAAGAAAACCTACAAGGAACTCTTCCCTGGCGGGGGCGACCCTTGCGGCAAGTTCATCCGCGTAGACTCTATCTACTATCAGATAGTGGGTGTAGACTATAACGTGTCGGGCGGCGTGTCGTTCGGAGGCGAGGCCGGCACCATCATGCTGCTACCCATCACGCTGATGCAGCAGACCTACAACCGCGGCAATGAGGTGGACATGATTTCTGTCACAGGAAAGCCGGGTGTGGTGATGAGTACGCTGGCACCGAAAATACGTGAGGTCATCGGGCGCAGCCATCTGGTAGACCCCACCGACGAGCAGGGCATCATGGTCTTCAACACCGAGGTGCTGTTCCAGTTGCTCGACTCGCTCTTCCGTGGTGTCAACTTCCTCATCTGGCTCGTCGGACTGGGCACGCTGCTGGCCGGTGCCATCGGTGTGTCGAACATCATGATGGTCACTGTAAAGGAGAGAACTATTGAGATAGGCATCCGTCGTGCCATTGGAGCCACGCCCCGCATGATTCTCTCGCAGATCATCTCTGAGAGCATCGTGCTCACCATGGTGGCCGGCATGAGCGGTATTCTCTTCGGTGTGCTCATCCTGCAGATGCTAGAACTGGGCAATACCGAAGACGGCATCGTGGCGGCCCATTTCCAGGTGGACTTCTGGACGGCGGTCTCTGCTGCTGCCGCCATTGCTGTGATGGGTGTGCTGGCAGGACTGGCTCCCGCCGCCCGTGCCATGAGTATCAAGCCGGTTGATGCCATGCGAGACGAGTGAGGCGGTTAATGAGGCTAATGGGGCCAATGAGGCCAATGATGCAAATAGGGCCAATAGGCCCCACAAGAGAAAAAAAACAACAACAAGCGAAAACAATATGAAAAAGTACATCAAATTATTCATCGCTGCCATCGTGGCACTGATTTTCATCGGAACATTCGTGTTCCTCTGGCAGAAGAGCCAGCCGAAGGAGATTGTCTACTCAGAGTTCACTCCCGAGAAGAAGGACCTGCAGAAGACCACCATCATCACGGGCAAGATAGAGCCCCGCAATGAGGTGAACATCAAACCGCAGATCAGTGGCATCATCGCCGAACTGATGAAAGAGCCCGGCGACCGTGTGCAGCAAGGTGAGGTGATAGCCCGGGTCAAGGTGATACCCGACATGGGACAACTGTCGAGTGCCGAAAGTCGTGTGCGACTGGCTGACATCAACCTGAAACAGGTGGAGAAAGACTATGCCCGCACACAGAATCTGCATGAGCAGAAACTGGTGAGCGATGAGGAGTTTGAGAAGGCGCGCCAGCAACTCAAACAGGCTCAGGAGGAGAAAGCGGCTGCCGCCGATGCCCTTCAGGTGGTGCGCGACGGTGTGTCGAAGTCGAACGCTTCGGCATCGTCAACGCTCATTCGCTCGACCATTAGCGGCATCATACTCGACATCCCGGTGAAGGTGGGCAACTCGGTCATCAACAGCAACACGTTCAATGACGGTACGACCATCGCCATCGTGGCCAATATGCAGGACCTTATCTTCCGGGGCAATATCGACGAGACCGAGGTGGGACAACTGAACATCGGCGTACCGATGAAGATCACCATCGGTGCGCTACAGGACTTGCAGTTCGATGCTACGCTGGAGTACATCTCGCCCAAGGCAACGGAGAGCAACGGTGCCAACCAGTTTGAGATCAAGGCTGCCGTGGTAGTCCCTGCCGATGGCAAGATTCGTTCGGGCTATTCGGCCAATGCCGAGATAGTGCTGGCTCAGGCCACTCAGGTGCTCAGCGTGCCGGAGAGCGCCATAGAGTTCAGCGGCGACTCTACTTTCGTATATGTTCTCAATGGCGAAGGGCCGCAGAAGCAGTACGACCGTCAGCCTGTGGTCACCGGCCTGAGCGATGGTGTGAACATAGAGATTAAGCAAGGCCTTACTGCCGACCAGAAGGTGCGCGGCCCGCAAATCATCACCGACGACCAAAAAGACTAAGCGCTATGAAGTTATCTATTGTCCTGTTTGCTGCGATACTATCGCAGCCCCTCTTCCATCAGTCTCTCCACGCCCAGACTCCCTGGACGCTCAGGCAGTGTTGCGACTATGCTGTAGAACATAATATCAGCGTGAAGCAATCTGAGAATCAGCGCCAGCGTCAGGAGGTGCTTCTTTCCACCGCCCGCAACCAGCGGTTGCCTGACCTTAGTGCCAGTGCCAACCAGAACTTCTCGTTCGGTCGCGGCCTGACGGCGGAGAATACCTATTCGAACACCAACACACAGTCGACATCCTTCTCGTTGGGAACTAGCGTGCCCCTCTTCACGGGCTTCCAGATTCCCAACAATATCAAACAGAGTCGGCTGAATCTGGAGGCCGCTACGCAGGAGTTGGAGAAAGCCAAGAACGATGTTCGTACACAAGTGGCACAAGCCTACGTACAAATATTATATAATATGGAAATTAGCGATGTGGCCCATCGGCAGGTCAGCATCGACTCGGCCCAGGTGGCTCGTTTGCAGGTCTTGCTGGAAGTGGGACGTGCCAGCGAGGCCCAACTGGCTCAGCAAAAGGCGACGATGGCACAGAGCCAACTCACCGCCACGCAGGCCGCCAACAACTTACAGTTGGCTATCCTCTCGTTGACACAGTTGCTCGAACTGCCATCGCCCGACGGGTTTACAATTGTTCGTCCGGCAGTTCCCGTTGACGGTTCTTGGTCGGTTGCCACAACCCCTGATGAAATCTATGCAGAGGCCTTGGCCGTGAAACCGGAGGTGCAGGCTCAGCAACTGCGTCTGCGCTCCAGTGAGACCGGCATCAAGTTGGCCCGTGCCGGCTATCTTCCCACGTTGTCGTTCAATGCCGGGTTGGGTTCCAACTATTATAAGACTTCCGGCTTTGCGGCCAAGAGTTTCGGTGAGCAGATGAAAAACAATTTCAGTCAGTATCTGGGTCTGAGTCTGAATATCCCCATCTTCAACCGCTTCCAGACACGCAACAGCATCCGCTCGGCCAAGATAGACTTTGACAACCAACAGTTGGCGTTGGACAACACGAAGAAGACGCTCTACAAGGAGATACAACAAGCCTACTATAACACCGTTGGTGCGCAGCAGAAACTGAAGAGCAGCGAAGAGGCACTGAAGAGCAGCGAGACTGCCTTCCAACTGATGCAGGCCAAATATGAGAATGGCAAGGCTACCATCACCGAGTTCAATGAAGCCAAAAACAACTATCTGAAGTCAGAGAGCGACCTCACCGAGGCCCGCTACGAATACCTCTATCAGCAGGCTCTCATTCAGTTCTATCGCGGCAAGGAACTTCAGTTCTGAAAAAGGGCGACTGTCGTCTTCTGGTGGTAAGAAGGAAACTATCTGACGATGAATTTCTTGCCCTGATGGATATACAGTCCTTTCTGGCAGGGAACTCCCGTCAGTCGGCGACCGTCCAGTGTGTACCAGACGTTGTCGGTTTCTTTCATTGTTGCCCTGGTGGCTTCAATGTTGGTCGTGAGGCTGGCTACCTTGAAGTTGTCTGTATAGAGGTTCAGTTCGGCTGTCGCAGTTGGCTTTTCCAAGAGTTTCAGGCCGACGGTGAGGGTGCCTGGCGACGAGAGCGTTGTGGTCACCTCCGTTTCGTAGGCAGTACCCCAGTCAGATGTGGCAGACACGAGTTGTGTGTCGTCGTTGGCAAAGAGATACACTCCTTCGTAGTCGGTATGTACTGCGGCGCTGACACGATAGGTGCCGGTCGGCATGTTCTCTTGGCTCTGCCAGACGATGTTGCCTGCAGGGAGGTTGCTGACGTGTTCGCACCAGCCCTGCAGCAGATAGCCGCTACAGAGCGACGAGTGCCACTGGTCTTTTTGCTTTGGCCAGGGGCCGGAAGTCCCCCATCCGTCGTAGTTGATGGTCCATGCGATGTTGGTCTCACCATTCTCGAAGTCCATATTCACAAACTGCCCGGTAACATCGGTCTCTTGCTCAGCCTCTTTGCTGTCCACGAACTTCTTCAGTTCGTAGAAGGCGGCATAGGGTGCTCCGCTGTTGTGATTGTAGAGGCCTGCATTCCAGTATTTCGGTGTGACATTGGCGTTGCCGTTGTCTTCCATCCACCACCAGAACAGGCCGGTCACCTTGTCGTGCTTGCTGAGAGTGGCGATAAGGTCTGCTGTAAACTGACGCTGCCCTTCCTCTGTCAGCGGATAGGTGGCGGTATAGTCATACTCTGTACCGATGCTCCATTTGTAGCCGTAGCCGGTCTCGACTATCATGATGTCCTTGCCGTAGTTCTTGTTTTCCAGACTGTTGAGCGCTGTCTCCAGTTTTGCCAGGTTCCCGTGATGGTCAGGATAATAGGAGAGTCCGATGATGTCGTAGTCCACGCTGTTGCTCTTCATGCGGTCGAAGAAGTCCGTGAGTACACCAGTGTTGGGCACACGCTCGCTGTGGAGAACGATTTTGGCATTGGGACACTCATCGCGACAGGCTTTGGCGGCCTGTTTAAGTAAGTTGTAGAAGCGAGTCCAGTTGGCCGCAGGGCTGTTGGTATAGCAGCGCAGGGGATTGCTGCTGCCTTGGGCTCCCCACAGCATACCATAAGAGATTTCGTTGCCAATCTGGATGAAGTCGGGAGCGGCATTGTCAGCCTTCATTTTGTTCAGGCAGTCCTTGGTGTACTCGTACACCTTGATGGCCAGCTCTGTGTCGTTCATGCTTTTCCAGGCATCGGGAGTCCACTGGTTCGACGGGTCGGCCCAGATGTCGCTATAGTGGAAGTCGACCATCAGGCTCATGCCTGCCGCCTTGATACGCTTGCCCAGGGCTTTGACATAGTCGAGGTTCTGACACACGGCTTTGTCGGTACTTGCAGAAGGGTCAACAAACAGACGAACGCGCATGGCATTGAGGCCGGCGTCCTTAAAGAAAGTCAATGGCTGGACGGCTGTGCCGTTCTTGTCTTTGTAGACGACTCCTGCTTCTTCATATTTCGTCAGCATGGAGATATCGCCGCCAACAAAACGCGTGGCAGACTGTACTGCAGACTGTGCTTGTACAGCAAGCGAGGCGAGCAGCAGGAAAAGGGTTAGAGTCAGTTTCTTTTTCATATTTAGGTGGTTAGAAGTTCTGTTCAGCGTGCAAAGTTACGAAAAAAGACTGACTATAGAAAGCAATCAAGTTGTTTTTTTTTCGCTCACCCAGGTAATAGACGCCGTTAGTGGTGGCCGTTTTGAAATCTCCTGTAAAAATTTGATAGTACAAAAGGGGAACAAAGCCTGCGGCAAGAAAGTTTGCGGGTATCAGACAATGAATCGGACACCATTTCGTTATATATATAACCTGTTGGTTGAATAATAATGCATACTTAACTATATATAATAAGGTGTATAGATAAAAGGATGGACCTGCCGATCAGACATCATGTGCCTTTGTTGGGACCGGCTGTCAGTATGATAGCGGGCATCTTCGTCATGACCTACAGTCCTCTGACCTGGCCGGTACTCCCCTTGCTGGCAGTTTGCATCGTGGTAACCTGTCTGTTTTCGCGCTGGCCGTTGACTCAGACCGCCTTACTGAAGGTCGACTTCCTGCTGGTGGGGATGGCCCTTGTGCAGTGTCAGCCGCCACCGGTCAATGCGTTTCAGACTTCAGAGGCTGTCGTGGTGTCGGAACCGGTGGAGAAACCGAAGACCATCGCTGTCGACCTGTTGCTGCCACAGAGCGGGCAGCGTCTTCGCCGTTATATCTGGAAAGACGAGCAAAGCCGCTCCTTGCAACTGGGTGATGCACTGATTCTGAAACAAGTGGGCGATGGTTTTGTGTCGCGCCATGACTGGCAGAGGGGCGGTGACGGCTATCGTCAGATGGGACGGGTGCAGCGTGTCCGGTTGCAGTTTCTTCGCTGGCGGCACGACCTGTTGGAGCGTTACCGGCAGACCCCGATGGAGGATGAGGCCTATGCTGTGCTAGCCGCGATGACGCTGGGCGATAAGTCGGCACTGACAAGGGAGTTGCGGGAAACCTATTCGGTGACCGGTGCCTCTCATGTGCTGGCCCTCAGCGGTCTGCATCTCGGCATCATTTTTATGTTGCTCAACGGCTTGACGCTGGGACGGCGGCGGTTCTGGTTGTCACAGGTTATCATCGTGCTCTGCATCTGGGCTTTCGCTTTTCTCACAGGCCTGCCGCCCAGTATGGTCCGGTCGGCTACGATGCTCAGTATCTATGCCGTCTTTTCCGTTGGCGGTCGTGGCAGGGCTTCGCTCAACCTGCTATGCTTTGCTGCCATGATCATCCTGTTGGCCGATCCTGCGTCCTTGTTCGATGTAGGTTTTCAACTGTCGTTCATGGCTGTGCTTAGCATCTTGCTCTTCCTGCCATTGATAGAGGTGTTCTGGCCGGTAAAGCATTGGTTGCTGCGATGGGTGCGCAGTATGGTTGGCGTGTCGGTGGCTGCCCAGTTGGGGGTGGCTCCGCTGATAGCCTTCTACTTTGGCCGTTTTTCTACCTATTTCCTGCTGACGAACTTTATCGTCATACCTGTGGTGACGGTCATCCTTTATGGAGCGCTGTCGGTGGTACTCTTTCCTTCGCTGGGCATCTGGCTGGCAGCGATAGTCCGACTATTGAATAAGGCACTTGGGTGGATAGCCCAAATGCCTTATGCCAGTATCGAAGACCTGCACCCGTCGGTGCTTCAGGTCGTTCTGATGTATGTGGTGGTTTTGTTAATCTATCTCATCACATCACGCCTAGCCAACGCAAGATGTCATTCAGATTAGCCACTACCATCAGCAGGATGATAGCACCGAAGCCGATGTATTCGGCCTTGATGAGGAAATTCTCCGATGGTTTGCGACGGGTAATCATCTCGTAGAGTAGGAAGAGCACGTGTCCGCCGTCGAGGGCCGGTATGGGCAGGATGTTCATGAAGGCGAGGATGATGCTGAGGAAGGCCGTCATCAGCCAGAATCGGTGCCAGTCCCATGTGTCGGGGAAGAGGCTGCCTATGGCTCCGAATCCGCCCAGCGACTTGGCACCGTCTGCGGTGAAGAGGTACTTCAGGTCGTCGACATAGGATGAGAGCACGTTCCATCCGTAACTGATGCCGGCAGGGAAACTCTCGAAGAACCCGTAGCGGATGGCGTCGGGTTCGTATTGCAGACGGGGTACAAAGCCCAGTTTCAGTTGCTCGTTCAGCATGACGCTCACCGTGTCGCAACGTCCGTCGCGTTCATAGGCCAGCGTCATCTGGCGCAGAGCCAGGCTGTCGCCATGCGTCTTGACCTCGTGCATCTCCTCGTTGATACGCACAATCTCATCGGTGAACTGGTTGTAGGAGGTGATGGTCTTGCCGTTGACCATCACGATGCGGTCACCTTTCTGGAGGCCGGCCTCGGCGGCCGACATTTGCGGCAGCACGCTGTCGATGACGGCAGGTACAAAGGTACGCATAAATGGCGGCCACGTCTTGCCCATGTCGAGCAGACTCAGTTCGGTGGTAATGGCCACGCTGTCTTTCTGCCCGTTGCGCAGCAGATAGACCTGTTTGGCATTGGTGATCTGACGATAGGCGTTGACGTCGATGCCCAGTTCGTGTTTCGGTCCTTTAAACGGACCCTCGTCGGTGCCCAGCAGTATGTCGCCGTCCTGGAAGCCAAGTGCCTTGGCCTGCTCGTTGAACTCCATGCCCTGTGTCATTTTCTCGAGAGGCACGTAGGCATCTCCCCAGTAGAAGAGTACCATGGAGTAGATGAACAGTGCCAGCAGGAAATTGACCAGTACGCCGCCCACCATGATGAGCAGTCGCTGCCAGGCGGGCTTGGCGCGGAACTCCCAGGGTTTCACCTCCTTGCTGAGTTTCTGGTTGGTCTCGTCGATCATGCCGTCGATGGCGCAGTAGCCACCCATAGGCAACCAACCCAGACCGTATTCGGTGCCTACATACTCTTTCTTCTCGTTGCCGTCCTCGTCTTTCCGGGTGGGTACCGTCTCCGGCTTGAGCCTCAGCAGGCGGCGCACCCAGGTATCGTAGGTGCTGACGATGTGGAACTTGGGGTTGAAGAAGAGGTAGAACTTAGAGACCCTCACCTTGAAGAGTTTGGCAAAGGTGAAGTGGCCCAGTTCATGGAGCAGTACCAGCAGGCTGATGGCCAGGAGGAACTGCAGTGCTTTTATCAGAAATACTTCCATCTATGTTATTTACAATTTTGTAATTTACTATTTACAATTTATTTTGTTATTTGGATAACAGTGCACCGGCTATGCGGCGTGCCTCGGCATCGCTCTGCAGATAGTCCTCGTAGGTGGGCTGCTGGATGAATGTGGCCCGTTGCATGGTCTGCTCGATGATGTCGCCCATCTGCAGGAAACGGCAGCGGTCTTCAAGGAAGGCACGGTTTACCACCTCGTTGGCGGCATTGACGATGCACGGCATGTTGCCGCCCTGGCGGATGGCCTCGTAGGCCATGGCCAGACAGCGGAACTTCTTCAGGTCGGGCTCGAAGAACTCCAGCCGCTGTGTGGCGAAGAGGTCGAGCCGCTTGCCGCTGAGGGGCAGACGGTTGGGGAAGGAGAAGGCATACTGGATGGGGAGCCGCATGTCGGGCACGCCTAACTGGGCCTTCACGCTGCCGTCCTGGAACTGTACGGCGGAGTGGACGATGGACTGCGGGTGTACCAGTACCTGAATCTGGCCGGCCTCAACACCGAAGAGCCATTTGGCCTCGATGACCTCGAAACCCTTGTTCATCATCGATGCCGAGTCGATGGTGATTTTGGCACCCATATCCCAGGTGGGGTGGCGCAGGGCATCAGCCTTTGTCACATGGGCTATCTCGTCCATCGACTTCAGGCGGAACGGTCCGCCCGATGCCGTCAGAAGAATCTTGTCTATCGGGTTCTGGTCTTCGCCCACCAGCGACTGGAAGATGGCTGAGTGCTCGCTGTCTACGGGCAGGATGCTGACGTGGTTCTCAAGGGTCAGCCGGCATATCAGTTCGCCGGCCACCACCAGCGTCTCTTTGTTGGCCAGACAGATGGTCTTGCGGGCCTTGATGGCGTGGATGGTGGGCGAGAGTCCGGCGAATCCCACCATGGCGGTGAGCACCATGTCGATAGGACCGGCCTCGACAATCTCGTCCAAGGCGCGGGCTCCGGCATAAATCTTCACGTCGGGCATATCGCCCATCAGTCGTTTCAGTTCGTCGTAGCGTTGCTCGTTGGCAATGACGATGGCGGCAGGCTTGAACTTGTGGGCCTGCTCTGCCAGCAGTTCCACTTTATTATTGGCCGTCAGGCAGTACACCTCGTAAAGGTCGGCATGCTCCTCAATTACCTCAAGGGCCTGTGTGCCAATGCTGCCTGTTGAACCAAGAATGGCTATTTGTCTTTTCATAAATCGAGAATGCCCTCAGGCAGGGCTATTGTTATTTGCTTCTTTTTCTGGTCAATATGGGTGATGAGGTCTTCCGAGGCCGGTATGAGCGTGCCGTTCTCCAGTTCGAACAGGATGTTGGCCGTGCTGTCGTCGATAGCGGCGATGGTGCCCACCGCCTTTTTTGTCTGAGCATCAACGATGTCGAACCCAACCAGTAGTGCCAGCGAATGGCTGGCTTCGTCGTCATCGGTGAGGGCCCGAGGGAAGTAGACATCGCAGTTCGTCAGTTCGCGAGCCCTGTCCTGTGTATTGATGTCCTCAAACTTGACGATGGCGGTGCTGTCGCTGCGGAACCGATATTCTTCCATGAAGAAAGGCACTAGTATGCCGTCAATGTCCAGCACCAGATAGTCAGCATCGACTCGGTCAAATACGTCATCGTCGAACATGAAGGAAATCTCGCCCTTCACGCCGTGCGTCTTGCCCAGTCGGCCAATCTTGTAGACTTCTTGTTGCTTAATCATTGTTTTTTATGGGGCTTATTGGGCTAATGAGGGCTGTCATGGGAGACGCTCGATATGGGCACCTAACGCATTCAAGCGACATTCGATATTCTCATAGCCGCGGTCTATCTGCTCGATATTGTCGATGCGACTGGTGCCTTTGGCACTCATGGCGGCAATGAGCAGGGCGATGCCGGCACGGATGTCGGGACTCGACATACGGCCACCCCGCAACTGCACCTTACGATCGTGGCCTACGACCACAGCCCGGTGGGGGTCGCACAGTATAATCTGGGCTCCCATGTCAATCAGTTTGTCGACGAAGAACAGACGGCTCTCAAACATCTTCTGATGGAACAGCACTGAACCACGGGCCTGAGTGGCTACGGTGATGAGCACCGACAGCAGGTCGGGGGTCAGACCGGGCCATGGCGCATCGGCCAGTGTCATGATGGTGCCGTCGATGAACGACTGTATCTCGTAGTGGCGCATATGAGGCACAAAGAGGTCGTCGCCTTCTTCTTTCACCTTGATACCCATTCGTCGGAAGGTGCTGGGGATGATGCCTAGGTTCTTGACCGACACGTTTTTGATGCGGATGCCCTGTCCTACCATAGCGGCCATGCCGACGAACGAACCCACCTCGATCATGTCCGGCAGAATCTTGTGAGTGGTGCCGTGCAGGTGTTCCACTCCCTCTATGGTCAGCAGGTTAGAGGCGATGCCCGAAATGTGGGCACCCATCTGGTTGAGCATCTTGCACAGTTGTTGCAGATAGGGTTCGCATGCAGCATTATATATTGTGGTGGTGCCGTGAGCCAGCACGGCAGCCATTACGATGTTGGCGGTACCGGTGACCGAGGCCTCGTCGAGTAGCATGTATTGTCCTCGCAGTTGTGAGGCCGAAATCTCATAGACATTCTGTTCCGGCACGGGATTGAAGTGAGCCCCCAGGCGCTCGAAACCCAGGAAGTGGGTGTCCAGGCGGCGACGGCCGATCTTGTCGCCTCCGGGTTTGGCAATGACGGCCTTGCCCATCCGGGCCAGTAGCGGACCAATCATCATCACCGAACCGCGCAGTTGGGCGCATTTCTCTACAAACTCGCTGCTCTGCAGGTAGTCCATGTTCAGGTCGTCAGCCTGAAAGGTGTAGGTGTCCTCGTTGTTCGTCACCTTCACGCCAATATCCTTGAGCAACTGGATGAGGTTCATCACGTCACGGATGTGGGGAATGTTCTGTATAGTGACAACCTCGTTGGTCAGCAGCGTGGCACAAATCACCTGCAGGGCTTCGTTCTTAGCACCCTGTGGCTGAATGGTTCCACTCAGCGGATGACCTCCTTCGATGATGAATGCAGCCATTACTTACGCTTTTTGCCGTTAGCGCGTTTGGGCAGGGCCTCGCTCTGATTGGCGCGTTCGAAGGTGAACCTGTTGAGGTCTAATTGCACGGCACCATCAGTCAGCCGAGCCATGTCGTCGGCCACTTTCTCGTCGTCTATTGAGCCATGTCCCCACAGGGCCAGGTCGCGTTTCATCTGGTTGGCCGTCAGACGAATCAACTCATCACGTTCGTCGCCGTCAGGCATTACCTTTAGTTGGTCGAGCAGTTCACCGACCAACTTGCCGTAATGTCGCAGACGGATGCCGCCCTGTGGCAAGGGCAGTGCTTCCGGCTTGTCGAGAAATTTCTCAGCCTCGCTGACATCGAACGGCCAGTCGATGTCCAGTTGCTTGTGGCTCATCAGATAGAGATGATCCCACAGCGTCTGTTCATAGTCGTCGTTCTCGCGAATCTGTGGCACCTTGGTCTCCATCAGTCTGACGATGGCCTTGGCACACTTCAGCCGCTCCTCCTTGTCTGGCAGCGAAACGGCATAGTCTACCATCCGCTGTATCTCGCGGCCATATTCTGGCAGCACCAACTGTTCACGTTGCGTGTTGTAGTCTAATCCTTGTATGTCCATAGCGTTAAATGAGTTTCTTTGGCATCTTTGCTACATAGTCTTTCAGATAGAACGGCTCGAAATAGGCCACATCCTCTGTTCTGTCGTTCAGAAGCCGGCGCTCTGCCAGCGGCTGCATCCATTTGGCCAGCGGCTCGATGTTTTCTATCAGGTGAGCGTTGGGGTGATGAATGGTCTCCATACATTTGGCTGCTCCGTTGCCGAAGAAGTAGACGGGATGCGCGTCGAGCCATGGCTTGTAGGTCTCAGCGTCGACAACATCGGCCTCCACCTGACGGATTGGTTTCAGGGCTCGGTCGTAGATGCCGGCAAAGACCTCCATCCGTCGGGCGTCAATCATCGGGCAGAGCAATGCATCGTCATCCTTGACGGTTTCTCGCAGCAATACAGGAACACAGAGCAGTTCCAAGGTAGGCACGGCAATGAGTTTCAGGCTGCGTCCATAGCAAATGCCCTTGGCCATCGACACACCGATGCGCAGTCCGGTGTAGGAGCCCGGTCCGCAACTGACGGCGACGGCATCGAAAGGTATGGCGTGGTTGTCGGTGAACGATAGTGCTTCGTCGACCATCGAACCGAGACGTTCCGCATGGTTAGGCCCACTGTGGTCCTCCTGCTGGAAGATAACTTGCGAGTCTTCAGAGACGGCTACCGAGCACACCGAGGTGCTGGTCTCTATATGTAGTATGCACGACATTTCTTTATACCTTATATTATATATGAGGTGCAAAGTTAAGCATTTTTCCCCAAACTCACGTTCTATTTTAGAAAAATTATCATTTGAAATGTTTGCAGCGGTCAGAATTTTTTCCTATCTTTGCGCTCTCTAAGAAACAAACCATCAATATAAGTTATTTGCATGATACAGTCAATGACAGGTTACGGCAAGGCCGTCGTCGTATTCAAGAATAAGAAAATCAGTGCTGAAATCAAGTCGCTCAACTCAAAGCAGTTGGATCTGCAGACACGTATTGCGCCGCTCTATCGTGAGAAGGAAATGGAAATCCGTCAGATGATAACCACGGCTCTCGAACGTGGCAAGGTGGACTTCTCGCTCTGGATAGAGCGGGATGAGGGTGTGGATGCCACGCCGGTCAATGCTGCCTTGGTGGAGAATTACTACCGCCAGTTGAAGAGTGTGGCTGCCAAGGTGGGCATCCCGGAGCCTGCTGACTGGATGTACACGCTGACCCGTATGCCCGACGTGCTGACGAAGACCGAGCAGGAGGTCCTGACGGAGGAGGAGTGGGCTGCTGCCCGCACGGCCGTTGAGGATGCGATAGCGGCTTTGGTGGACTTCCGTAATCAGGAAGGTGCTGCGCTGGAGAAGAAGTTTGCCGAGAAGATAGACAACATCGAGCGTTTGCTGGCCGAGATAGAGCCTTATGAGAAGGGCCGTGTAGAGAAAATCCGTCAGCGCATTGTTGACGGTCTGCAGCAGATACCTGGTGCCGACTACGACAAGAACCGCTTGGAGCAGGAACTCATCTACTACATTGAGAAACTGGATATCAGCGAGGAGAAGCAGCGGCTGACCAACCATCTGAAATATTTCCGCGAGACGATGAAGAACGGCCATGGCCAAGGCAAGAAGTTGGGTTTCATCGCGCAGGAGATGGGTCGCGAGATCAACACCACCGGTTCGAAGTCCAATCAGGCCGAGATGCAGAATATCGTCGTGCAGATGAAGGACGAGTTGGAGCAAATCAAGGAACAGGTATTAAACGCATTATAATGGCAAAACTTCTTATTTTTTCCGCTCCCAGCGGTAGTGGCAAGAGCACCATCGTGCAATGGCTGATGAAGGAGCACCCAGAGTTGAACCTTTATTTCTCTGTCTCCTGCACCAGCCGCGCTCCCCGGGGTAGCGAGCGGCATGGGGTGGAGTATTTCTTCCTGTCGCCGGATGAGTTTCGCAACAAAATTGCGAACAACGAGTTTCTGGAATATGAAGAGGTGTATCAAGACCGCTTCTATGGCACGTTGAAAGCCCAGGTGGAGCAACAATTGTCCAAAAGGCAGAACGTGGTGTTCGATGTCGACGTGAAGGGTGGCGTCAATATCAAGAAGTTCTATGGCGACCGTGCCATGAGCCTTTTCATCCAGCCCCCGTCGGTAGAGGAACTGCGTCGCCGTCTAGTGGGACGCGGCACTGATACGCCAGAGGCTATTGAGAATCGTCTGGCCAAGGCAGAATACGAGATGACTTTCGCCCCCCAGTTCGACCATGTCGTCGTCAACGACGATTTAGAGCAGGCTGAGGCCGAGACGCTACGGCTGGTGAGGACGTTTTTGGAGGGCTAATGGGGCCCATGGGGCCTATTAGGCTCATTAGCCCCATTAGCCCCATTAGCCCCATTAGCCCCAAAATAAAAAAAAGATGAGAATCGGGATTTTCGGGGGCAGTTTCAACCCCATCCATATAGGTCATATCGCATTGGCCCGCCAGTTGAAGCAACTGGCGGGTGTAGACGAGGTGTGGCTGATGGTGTCGCCGCAAAATCCCCTCAAGCAGGACAATACAGATTTACTCGACGACAGGCTGCGCTACCAGATGGTTCGTGTCGCCTTGCATGGTGAAGATGGCATCGTGGCTTCTGACTACGAATTTCGTTTACCTAAACCGTCATATACCTGGAACACGCTGCAGTGTCTGAGCAAGGATTTCCCGAACAACACTTTTGTGCTGTTGATAGGCGGAGACAACTGGGAGCACTTTTCCCGGTGGTATCGGGGCGAGGATATCGTGAGCAACTATAGCGTAGTGGTCTACCCCCGTCGTAACAGCGACATCGACCGTTCTGCGCTGCCCCCAAATGTGACTGTGGCCGATACGCCTCTAATCGATATTTCGAGTACTGAGATACGGAAAAAGGTAAGAACGGGCAAGAACATCAAAGACTGTGTACCGGCAGTCATAGAACCACTGGTACGTAGGTTCTATTTTAGTAGCAGATAGAGTATTTTAAGAGGTATTTCTATAGAGGTATTTCTATGAGGTATTACTGATAGTCATAACGGCCGGTCATTTTCCGGATTCGGTGTCTGACGGCCTTGGCGATTTGTCGGAAATTACCGACGCGTAAGTTGCGATACAGTTCTTCGATACTGCGTGCCACCTTCACCCAGGGATGTCCCCAGGCCATGATACGATAGACGCGCTTTTTGTATGCCACATCTTCTATGACATATCGGGGATGGCGCAATGGCCATGTCAACTCATAGGATGGTAATGTGAGCAGTCGCTGCATGGCTTTAGGCAGTGTGTTCAACTGATACTGAAAATGGGCAGAATCGTCGCTGATGGCCGTATTCTGAATAAGATTCTTTGTGGGCACTATTGTCAGTCCGCTGTTCAGCGTGCAGGCCGACCACATCAGTGTCTCGTAAATGGCATTCCCCGAGGCTTTGTGCTTTTCCATCTTTTTGAGCATCTCACGCCCTCCTTCATGGCGGTTGGCAACATAGGCTTTCAACTGCCGACGGTTAAAAGGATCGTCCAGTACACTGTATGCCGGGTCGTACTGTTCTATGACACGTCGCCACGAGGCCCACCCCCAGATGCTGCACACCGTCGTGAAAAGATAATCGTAGGGAGCATCTGTTTGCTCCTCATGGTTGAAGCCGGCTATCATTGTGATGCGCTCGTCGTGCTCATAGCGGTTGAGCATCTCCGTGCAGAACGGGATAAACGAGGCAGAGGGCGTTGAGTCGTCTTCGATGACGATACATTTGTCGGCCAGTGAGAAAGCCCACTGTTGGGCATTGTAGTTGGATCCCCATGCTCCACTGTTTTCTGCATGGTAGTTGCGCCGGACATCACATTCCCAGTCTATCTCGCCGTCGTCAACAATCCTGCGTGCGGCTTCCAGTTTACGGGCATCATCATCATTGCGCGGACCGTCCTGGTAGATGAACAGCCGGGAAGGTCTGGCCTGGCGAATAGCACTGAACGTACGTTTCAGCGTTTCAGTACGTGTAAAGATGATGAGTAGCACGGCTACATCGTTTTGATAGGGACGTTTCTTGTTCATTGGAGATGTTTTACGTATAGGTGCTTGATAAGCAGGTAGGTCCATCGCAGAAGCCTCTTTGTGGGGCGATGGAAAAAGAGCAGATTGCAACACCGAAAGAGGAAGATAGTCGCCGGGAAGGGGCAGTGCGTGTTGATTTCTTGAGGGGTCAGTCCTATTCGCAATGCATGGTATCTAGCATTGAAAAGACCTAACTCAAAGGGGAATGAATACTGGCGTTTGGTGTCGTGCGACGACAGGTATTGTCCGACCGCGCGGTTTGCACCCAGATATGACGGTATGTTCTTGAGGTTAAGCCAGTTGAAAAAAGTTCCGGTTGTATTTTCACGATATAGGGTCACCACGTCATCGATAGTGGCATGCGAAGAAGCATGGTACAGTAAGCGTGGCATGACGCTGTAGTCCTCTGCCATGTTGATACCTTCAACGAAGTCGATGTTGCCATCGGCATGCAGGCTCCGGCGGATGAGCCGTCCCCAGACATGATGCTCAATTGTGTTTTGGGCAAGCATCAGGCGCAGCATCGCATCCTTATTGCCATGAAAGGGGAGTATAGGCTCACTGAGCCGTCCGTCGGCAAACAGGCGTTGATAGGCCCCCGACACGATATCGGCACCGGTTTCCTGCTGACGTTTGAAGAGTTTCTCGACCGCGTCGCGACTCATGATGTCATCGCTGTCGGCATACATCACGAAATCGCCTGTGGCTGCCTGAAGCGATGAGGAACGCGCTGCTCCCAGGCCTCGATTGTGATCATGGCGCAGAATGTGCACCTGTTGTTTCCGTTGCGGATAGCGGTCTATGACACTGCGAAGAATCTCAATGCTTCGGTCGGGGGTGCAGTCATCCACGAAGATGAACTCCAAGTCGTCGTAAGTCTGTTCGAAAAGTGCTTCGGCACACGCTTCTATGAATGCTTCCACACCATAAACCGGGACAAGTATTGATATCTTCATGTTGTTTTCTTCTTGACGATTAATTGCAGGCATTCTTTAAGAATAGTCACGTTGAGCAGACGCATGATGGCAAGATAGGTAACCGTTGCCAACAGGACTCGTGAGGCCAGAAGGAGCCACAGAGGGGTGATGGCCCGTGTGGCATAATATGAGCCGGCCATCACCATGGCGGCTATCAGTGCAAACGGCATGGTGTCTTTCAGGACCTCCAGAAGCGATAATGTCATAACGCGTTGAAGGGCGATGTGCCAACAACCCAAGGCAAAAATGTTGAGCAGTGAAAAAGCAGTGACCATGGCTTTGATGCCCCATGGGGCAAGGAGCAGTGTCACTCCGATTTGCAGCACAATCAGTATGGTCGCCATCAGTAAGTAGATGTCGGAGCGACCCTTGCTGACAATCAGGTTTTGGTAGATGGTGTGCAGGGGGACAAAGGCACCGCCAAGGCATAATATCTGCAGCAGAATGACCACAGGCTCCCATTTGCTGCCAATGGTGGTTATGATGAATTCGTGGGCCACCATGGCCAGTCCGAACATCAGGGGAAAGCAGACTAACGCTGTGAAGCGCAGCATCTTGCGGAACACACGCTGCTGGCGCCCTTTCTCGGTGTCGGCATTGACCAGCACCGGTTGTGCCACCTGGTTCATCGTGTTCGAAATGAACGAGTGGCCCATCGTACTCCATTTATTGGCCTGGCTGAACTGTCCCACAACATCGATGGGGAGCAGTTTTGCGAAGATGAAGGTCTGCACATTCTGGCTCACCACAGTGAGTATGTTGGTGAGCAGCATCTTCGACGAAAAGCCTAGCATACGACAGATGGGGCCGAAGTCGAACGATAGTTTGGGGCACCACCGGGTGAAATAATAACGCACGACATTGCACGCCGAAATATATACAATCTGTTGCCACACCAGGCTCCAGCAACCGTAACCGTTAAAAGCCAACCACATGCCGGTACAGCCCGATGCTGTCAGTGCCCCGATGTTGGCCAGGGCCATTTCGCGGTTGCGCAGTTCAATCCATAGTTTCGCATTGGGCACGATGCCCAGTGCCGAGATGGGAATGGTGAGAAAGGCCAGTCGCGACAGGTCGGTCAGCAGCGGCTGGTCGAAGAAGCGGGCGATGAGCGGAGCACAAAGAAACAGGATGGCATACATTGAGAAGCCTGCCAAGACATTGAACCAGAACACGGCGTTATAGTCGCGCCGTGTGGGTGGCTTCAGGTTGGCCAGGGCCTGCGAGAACCCTGCCGCCTGCAGGCATCCGGCCAAGGCAGTAAAGATGGTCAGCACCGCCACGATACCGTAGTCCTCGGTGTCGAGCAGCCGGGCCAGCACGATGCCGAACACGAGGTTCAGCACTTGTGTGGTGCCGTTGTTCACGGCTCCCCAGGCAATGCCTTTCGCGGTCTTCTCCTTCAGCGTGCTGTCTGTCATTGCTCCTTCTCCCACAACTGCATGGCACGGGCTATCACCTGGTCCATGTCATAGTATCTGTATTCTGCCAACCGGCCGCCGAAAACAACATTCTCCTGCTTCTCGGCCAACAGGCGATAGCGGTCGGCCAACCCGTTGTTGCGCTCGTCGTTGACGGTGTAGAACGGCTCGGCCCCTGCAGTCCATTCGCTGCTGTACTCACGGCTGATGACGGTGAACGGCTGCCGGCCGAACTCGAAGTGCTTGTGCTCGATGACACGGGTATAGGGCGTCTCGCTGTCGGTGAAGTTCATCACGGCATTGCCCTGATAGTCGTCCACCTCCAGCCGCTCGTGTTCGAAGCGCAGTGTGCGCCAGTCCAGTTTGCCCAGCCGGTAGTCGAAGTATGCGTCGATGGCTCCTGAGTAGACCGTCTTTACGGCCAGCGGCTCTAGTTCTGCCCTATGGGCGAAGAAGTCGGTGCCGAGTCGCACCTCGATGCCGTCGAGCAGTCTCTCTGTTATCACATTGTAGCCACCTATGGGGATGCCCTGATAGAGATCGTTGAAATAGTTGTTGTCGAAGGTCAGTCGCACCGGCAGCCGGCGGATGATGAAGGCAGGCAGGTCGGTGCACCGCCGTCCCCACTGCTTCTCGGTGTAGCCCTTGATGAGCGTCTCGTAGATGTCACGGCCGACAAGCGAGATGGCCTGCTCCTCCAGATTCTGCGGCTCGCGTCCGGCCATCTCCTGTCGTTGTGCCTCTATCTTGGCGGCGGCCTCACGTGGTGTAGTCACCCCCCACATCTGGTAGAAGGTGTTCATGTTGAACGGCAGGTTGAAGAGCCGCCCCTTATAGTTGGCGATGGGCGAGTTGGTGTAGCGGTTGAAGTCGGCCAGCCGGTTCACAAACTGCCACACCTCTTTATTATTAGTATGGAAGATGTGGGCACCATACTGATGAACATGTATGCCGTCCACATCTTCGCAGTATGCATTTCCGCCTGCATGACTACGCTTGTCGACGACCAGACAGCGCTTGCCGGCCTGCCGGGCCAGGTAGGCAAAGGTGGCACCAAAGAGGCCTGCGCCGATAATCAGGTAGTCGTAATGCTTCATCGCGTATCCCTAAATAGATTGCAAAAGTAAGAAAAATAGTTGGAAGTTCAAAATAATTTGCTTACTTTTGCATTCCATATGAGACAGATAACAGATATTCACGAACTGCGCCGTCTGCAGATGGGCATTCTCCAGAATGTCCATGACTACTGCATGGCCCACAGTCTGTGCTATTTCCTTTCCAGCGGCAGCCTTATCGGGGCTGTGCGCCATGGGGGCTATATTCCCTGGGACGACGATATCGATATCTATATGCCGCGCAAAGACTACGAAGTGTTCCTTCAGACGTACAGCGATGAGGGCGGACGCTATCGGGTCATCAACCCCCAGACAGAGCCACATTATTATTATACGTTTGCAAAAGTGGTGGACCGGCAGACCCGCATGGCAGAGACAGAGACCCAGGGCTATGAGATAGGTGTCTATATGGACATCTTTCCTATTGACTACGTGACGGACGACCTGAAGGAACGCCAGCGGGTGTTCAAGCGGAAGAAACTGCTCTATAAGATCCGCCGCTGCAAGATTTCCAACAGCAATCCGCTGCGCTCCACACTGGGCTATTGGGTCTATAAATGCTGGCCACTGACCGTCAGGCAGTTGGAACGCAGGATTAGACGGCTGATCATCTCGGACCACCCCACCGCCACCGTCTGCAACATGACGGAGGCCGGCCCGAAGATCACTGGTTGCTTCCCCGCTGACGACATCGCCTCAATGGTGGACATCGAGTTCGAGGGCAAGACATTTAAAACGATGGTGGGCTATCGAGACTATCTGCAGCACACCTATGGCGACTATATGGCGCTGCCACCTGTCGAACAGCGAGTGACCCATAAGTTCGAGGCCTATATCCTTTAAACCGCGTACTATTTTATTTAAGTTACTTAACTGACAAATTCCAAATAGGAATATGCAAGCAATCATACTGGCGGCCGGCATGGGCCGCAGACTCGGAGAACTGACCAAGGAGAATACGAAATGCATGGTACCGGTAAACGGTATCCCGCTGATAGACCGTCTGCTACGGCAGTTGTCAGGACTGACACTCAATCGTGTCATCATCGTGGTGGGCTATCAGGGTCGGAAACTCATCGACTATATCGGTCATCGCTACGATGAAAAACTGAAGATAGAGTTTGCCGAGAACCCCGTCTACGACAAGACCAACAACATCTATTCGCTGTCGCTGGTGAAAGGCCAACTGCAGGAAGACGACACATTGCTGATAGAGAGCGACCTCATCTTCAGCGACCGTTTCTTCCCTATGATTGTTGACAATCCCTATCCCAACCTGGCACTGGTGGCCAAGTACGAGTCGTGGATGGACGGCACGATGGTGCGGCTGGACGACGAGCAGCACATCGTGAACTTCATATCCAAGGAGGCCTTCGACTATAGAGATGTCGGTGCTTATTACAAGACGGTGAACATCTATAAGTTCAGCCGCTCGTTCCTGCAGCATCAGTATGTGCCCTTCCTCGATGCCTATACCAAGGCCGTGGGCAATAATGAATACTACGAGAATGTGTTGCGCATCATCTCGATGCTCGACAGTCATCAGATGAAGGCTCTGCCGGTGGGCAACGAGAAATGGTATGAGATAGACGACAAGCAAGACCTTGACATCGCCGAGGCCCTGTTTGCCGATGACCAGGATGTCATCCGCAAATACTACGGCCGCTATGGCGGATTCTGGCGCTTCCCTCAGATGCTCGACTTCTGCTATCTGGTGAACCCCTACTTCCCTTCGAAGCGCATGAAGGACGAACTGCGTGCCAATTTCGATACACTGCTGACGGAATACCCTTCGGGCATGAAGGTCAACACGCTGTTAGCCAGCAAATGCTTCGGCGTCAGCGAGCACTACATAGTGCCTGGCAACGGCGCTGCCGAACTGATCAAAGTGCTGATGGAGGAGAATGTCAAAGGAATAACCGGCTTTGTGCGCCCCACCTTCGAGGAGTATCCCAACCGCTTCGACTCATCGAAGCAGATTTCCTTCGTGTCAAAGAAAGAGGACTACCGCTACTCGGCCGACGACCTCATGGACTTCTTTGGCGAAAAGGAAATCAAGACGCTGATGCTGGTCAACCCCGACAACCCGACAGGTAACTTCATTCCCAAAGCCGATGTGCTGCGACTGGCCGCCTGGTGCGAAGAGAGAGGTATCCGTCTGGTGGTCGACGAGAGTTTCGTAGACTTCAGCGTAGACTACAAGACCAACTCGCTGCTCTCCGATGCCATCCTCGAGGCCTATCCCCACATGGCGGTGATGAAAAGTATCTCTAAGAGTTTTGGCGTGCCGGGACTCCGATTGGGCATCCTCGCATCGGCAGACACCGCGCTCATCATAGATATTAAGAAAGAGGTGTCTATCTGGAACCTCAACTCGTTTGCCGAGTTCTTCATGCAGATATACAACAAGCATGAAAAAGACTATCTCAGGGCCTGCGACAAGTTCCTGGCCGAGCGTGACGACTTCGAGCGCCAACTAAAGGCCATCCCTTACCTCCGGGTGCTGCCGACCCAGGCCAACTATTTCTTGTGTGAGGTGCTGCCCCCCCATACCGCCAGGGAAATAGTCATCTACACCCTTCGCCGGCATAACATTCTAACGCGTGATTGCAGTCTGAAGCCGGGACTTGATCCCGACAGGCAGTTTATGCGTATCGCTGTCCGCAACCACGAGGATAACGGCCGACTGATAGAAGCACTTAAAACATTCGGGCAGCAATGAAGCAAGTCTGTGTGTGTGGCGGCGGTAACCTGGGGCATGTGGTAGCCGGATTCTTAGGTACCAATGGCGATTGCGAGGTGTCGCTGCTGACGCGCCATCCTGAGCGATGGCAGCGGCAGTTGGAGATAACCACCCCCGACGGTGACGTGCTGTTTGGTCGGCTGAAGACCGTGTCTTCACGTCCGGCCGAGGTGGTCAGCCATGCTGACATCGTGCTGCTCTGTCTGCCCGGATTCTCTATCCGTGAGGTCCTCCAGCAGATAGCAACGGCACTCACCCCCGGCACGGCAGTGGGAAGCATTGTCAGCAGCACCGGGTTCTTCTTCGAGGCATTCAGCATCTTGCCCGCTCAGACGCCCTTGTTCGGATTCCAGCGTGTACCCTTCATATCGCGGCTCAGAGACTATGGCCGCTCTGCCGACTTGTTGGGCTATAAGCCCGGCCTGAGTATCGCCATAGAGCAAACCGGCGACAGGGAATCTCTCAGGGCTGACATCGAGCGACTCTTCAAGGTTCCCGTACGACTGCTGTCCAACTATTACGAGGCCAGTCTCACCAACAGTAACCCGCTGCTCCATCCGGCCCGCCTCTACAGCCTTTGGAAGGACTGGCACATGGGAGTGGTCTATCCTGCTGAAAGCCTGTTCTATGAAGAGTGGACCGACGATGCTTCCGACTATCTGATACAGATGGATGACGAGTTTCAGCGATTGCTCAGTGTACTGCCGGTAGCGAAAGGCAGCATCCCTGGCATATTGGATTATTATGAGAGCACTGATGCCGCATCGCTCACCCGGAAACTCCGGTCTATCCAAGCCTTCAAGGGCATCAAGTCGCCAATGAAGCCGGTGACGGGAGGATTCGTTCCCGACTTTCACAGCAGATATTTCACGGAGGATTTCCCCTACGGTCTTCAGATAGTAAAGCAGCAGGCTCTTGAACACGGTATCGCCACCCCTGTGATAGACGAGATACTCGCTTGGGGCAACCGACAGATAAAAAGGCTCTCCTAATGGTGGGAGAGCCTTTTTTGTGTATGATGCTAAAGGCAGGTTAGCCAACCTGACTTCCGGGCTTCACGTCCTTCGTCGTGGTCACCACGCTGAGGCTCTCGTCGAAGTCGACGGCCGAGAGTATCATACCCTGACTCTCGATGCCCATCATCTTGCGGGGGGCGAAGTTTGCCACGAAGAGGATACGCTTGCCGACGAGTTCCTCGGGGTGCTCGTAGAAGGCGGCGATGCCCGAGCAGATGGTGCGGTCGATACCCGTGCCGTCGTCGATGGTGAACTGGAGCAGTTTCTTCGACTTAGGCACACGCTGGCATTCTTTCACCAAGCCCACACGAATGTCGAGTTTCTCGAAGGTCTCGAACTCCACATTCTCCTTGACGGGCGCAGTCTTATATTGTGCTGCCTCGTTGGCTTTCTTCGTGGCCTCCAGTTTGTCCAGTTGCTTCTGGATGACGTCGTCCTCTATCTTCTCGAACAGCAGCGAGGGCTCACCCAACTGGTGGCCGGCCTTCAGCAGGTCGGTGCTGCCCAACTGGTCCCACTCGAAGTTGTCCATGCAGAGCATCTCGCGCAGTTTCTTGCTCGAGAAAGGCAGGAACGGCTCGAAGGCGATGGCCAGATTAGCCGTCAGTTGCAGGCAGATATTGAGGATGGTCTCACAACGCTTCTGGTCGGTCTTCCATACCTTCCACGGCTCACACTCGGTGATGTAGCGGTTGCCGATGCGGGCCAGGTTCATAGCCTCAAACTGGGCATCGCGAAACTTGAACTGGTCGAGCAGCGCCTCTACTTTCTGCTTCACGCCCTTGAACTCGTCGAGGGCCTGCTTGTCAACATCCTGTAGTTCGCCGCAAGCCGGCACTACGCCGTTCCAGTATTTCTTGGTCAACTGCAGGGCACGGTTGACGAAGTTGCCGTA
>DETM01000035.1:32756-45286 GCA_002361655.1 Prevotella sp. UBA3288
ACGAAGTTGCCGTAGACGGCCACCAACTCGTTGTTGTTGCGGTCCTGGAAGTCCTTCCAGGTGAAGTTGTTGTCCTTCGTCTCCGGGGCGTTGGCCGTCAATACATATCTTAATACATCCTGCTTGCCCGGCATATCCTCCAGGTATTCGTGCAGCCAGACGGCCCAGTTGCGCGAGGTCGAGATTTTGTCGTTCTCCAAGTTCAGGAATTCGTTGGCCGGCACGTTGTCGGGCAGGATGTATTTGCCGTGTGCTTTCATCATCACGGGGAAGATGATGCAGTGAAACACGATGTTGTCCTTGCCGATGAAGTGCACCAGACGTGTGTCCTCGTCCTGCCACCACTTCTGCCACGAGCCCCACTTCTCAGGTTCCTTCTCACACAGTTCCACCGTGTTCGACACATAGCCGATGGGTGCGTCGAACCACACGTAGAGCACCTTGCCTTCTGCTCCACTTACCGGAACGGGGATGCCCCAGTCCAGGTCGCGGGTCATGGCCCGGGGCTGAAGGTCCATGTCGAGCCACGACTTGCACTGGCCGTAGACATTCGGGCGCCACTCTTTGTGGTCTTCCAGGATCCACTGCTTCAGCCACTCCTGATAGTCGTTCAGAGGCAGATACCAGTTCTTTGTCTTCTTCAGCACGGGGGTCGAGCCGCTGATGGTCGACTTCGGGTTGATGAGTTCCGTAGGGCTCAGGTCGCGGCCGCACTTCTCGCACTGATCGCCGTAGGCGCCCTGGTTGTGGCAATGCGGACATTCGCCCGTCACATAGCGGTCGGCAAGAAACTGCTTGGCCTCCTCGTCGTAGAGTTGTTCGGTGGTCTCCTCCACCAGTTTGCCCTCGTCGTAGAGTTTGCGAAACCAGTCGGCAGCAAACTTGTGGTGCGTATCGCTGGTGGTGCGGCTGTAGATGTCGAACGAGATGCCGAACTTCTCAAACGAGTCCTTAATCATCTTGTGGTAGCGGTCTACCACATCCTGCGGGGTAATGCCCTCCTTGCGGGCCCTCACCGTGATGGGCACTCCATGCTCGTCGGAGCCGCCGATAAACAGCACCTCCTCTTTCTTCAGCCGCAGGTAGCGCACATAGATGTCGGCCGGCACGTAGACACCGGCCAGGTGACCGATATGTACACCGCCGTTGGCATAGGGTAGCGCTGATGTCACCGTCGTGCGCTTAAATTTCTTTTGTTCCATTATCTTAAATTCGTATTTATGGGATTAGTTGAAGAAGTACTTCAAACCGATCTGCAGGCTCCAGCAATTGCCATAACTCATATAGGTATCATAGGTCTGAGTGGGATATTTGCCATTGACCTTATACATCGAGTAGATGGGATTGTTTTGGGCATCGACGCCCTCGTACTTCAGTATGCGGCCATTATTGCTCACAGCATCGTTCTTGGGAACACCCCAATGTGAGTTGAGCAGGTTGCCGACGTTGATAATGTCGACAGAGGCCTGAAATTTCTGCTTGGTACCAAGGACACTGACTTCGAAGTCTTCAGCCACACGCAGATCGAAACGGTGCAACCAGGGCGAACGCCCTGCATAAGCCTCAGCATACTGTCCTTTATGGGTACGCAGGTAGTCATCTTGATCGACGAACTGCCAGAAGGCGGCACGGTCGGCCTCGGTCTTGAACTTGATTTCACTGTCGTTGGTGGGGATATACATCAGGTCGTTGGCCAGTCCGTCGCCGTTCATATCGTTGGCACACATGAAACTGGTGCCGGTGTAGGAGTAGCCTTTATAGAAGAGGTTGACATGTGTGCCCCATGTGCATCCCTTCACCTTCACGGGGAGGTAGTAGCCAATAGAGGCTGTCACCTGGTCAGGGGTGACGAAGGTTGACCGCATTGCAGTGTTCCGGTTAGGTCCGTCGACAGAGATGACGCCCTGCCATGCCGATACGGGGTCACTGCCGGGGAGTCCGCTAATCTCTTTATTTTCTGTACGTGTGTAGGCAGCCATGATATTAAGGTTGCGGATGGGTTCTGCCGTCACCGTCACGTTGGCCGTAAAGCCATAGCCCTTCGACGTATTGTCGAGCATGATGACGTTCTTGCCGTTGTAGTACTGATAGTTGGTAGGATAGATCAGGCGGTTGTCGGCACCATTGAAACGGCTCCACGTATCGCTTTCATCGTCCTTGATATTGATGTTGCGCATATAGACAGCATTGATGCTCTTGTTGAAGATGAACTCACCGGTGACAGTCAGGGGGAACGAAACAGGCAACTGATAGTCGACGGCGATGCTCGACTTCCACACCTGCGGCATCTTGAAGTCACTGTAGACACCTGAAATTTTCGAACCTGCAGTATGGTGCTCATTGGTGGTAGGCACCTCGAAGTGCTGCATCAACTCGTTAACCCCCATGAACTTGCCTGCCAGTCCGTTCAATTTATCCAACACCCATGCTGCATCATGGCCATTGGTGTCCACCCACTTCTGAGCCTTATAGTCGAAGCCGGCTGCATAGGTTGTCTTCGATATGTTGGCATTATTCGGCTGATTGGTAAAGAATACTAGTGGGAGTCGTCCTGTGAAGATACCTGTACCGCCCCGCACTTTCAGTGTCTTATTTCCGAACACATCCCATGTGAAGCCCAGACGGGGAGATATCTGCACGTGGTTGTCAGGCCAGATGCCCGTGTCGACACGGTAGCCATTGAAGCCATAGACGGTATTGCCGCCGGCGTCCTTGTAGTTGAGGTCGTAGATAGCCGTATTGCGTTCCACGTCCTGCTTATCGAACACCAAGTCGTCGAAGCGCACGCCATACGACAGTTTAAAGTTCGGGCGAATGTTCCATTCATCCTGCAGATACCAGCCAATCTGATTGAAGCGCACAGCCGATGTAGGACTGTCGTTGCCATTGAAGCCATAGGTGAAGTTGACAGCCTCGGGAGCAGCGGCACCGAGGAACTCATTGATATCACGAAAGCGATACTGACCAGTTCCCTCGCGGATGTATGAGTTGTCGGCAAACTGATGTTCAAAGTTGAAACCGGCCGTCAGTTTGTGCGTTCCCAGATAAAGAGTGAAATTGTCGGTAATGGTGTGCACCTTATTCTCTACATGGTTTTTCCAGGTGAACAGTTCATAGCCGGCACTGATATAAGGCTCAATGGTTGGAGAAGTGGAAGCGGCATTGTAGGGGAAGGAGATGTCGATGAAGGGGAAGGTGGCCGACTCGGAGGTACGTGTCGGGTCTTTCATATAAGAATAGGTGTAGAGCAACTGGTTGCTGGCCTTCTGTCCGAAGCGGCTGTTCAGTTCGGCAGAGATAGACTTGACCGATCGCTCGTTGCCGTACATGGTGTTGGCAAAGTGCATGGCTTTCTCACCGACGCGGTAATCGCCCGACCCTTTATAGATATAGTCACCCGTAGAACGGCTGGCTCCGGAATAACTCACATCAGTAGTGCTGTTGTAGCGCACTGCCAGATGATGGTTGTCGGTGATGTTCCAGTCGACGCGCACCAGGAATTTCTCGTTCTTCTGGTCGCCGGGGAATGAAGTCCACGAGCCGGTTTCGTAGCCATAATTATTGAGTAGGTAGTCGTGCACAAGAGCCATATCGCTGTCCAAGACACGCGACACCATGCCACCGGCTGTCTCGCCATCCTGACGGGCACGATATTTGACGACTTGTCCGGGGGTCTTCTCATGCTCATAGTTGGCAAAGAAGAACAGTTTATTCTTGATGATAGGGCCGCCCAAGGTGAATCCAAATACAGTCTTCGACTCTTCAGCCCGTGTGCCGAGGTCCACACCGTTGATCTTGTTGCCGCGCATATTCTCATTACGGAAATAAGTGTAGGCCGTTCCTCTGAAAGTATTGGTGCCTGACTTTGTGATGGCATTGACGCCACCGCCGATGAAGTTAGTCTGACGCACATCGAAGGGAGCGATGACCACCTGCACCTCTTCGATAGCATCGAGTGAGATGGGGCTGCCGCCACCAGGCAATCCATCGGACAGGCCGAAGTTGTTGTTGAAATTGGCACCATCGACGGTGAAGTTGCTCATCTTGCCATTGGCACCGGCGAAACTCATGCCACCGCCGGAATAAGGCGACAACTTGGCAATATCGGTGATGCTACGGGTAATCATAGGCATCGACATCATCTGCTCGTTGTTAATATTAGTCGATGCGCCCGTTTTCTCGGCAGCAAACTTCGATGCCCGTCCTGTGACGACCACTTCGGTCAGGCTGTTGGCATTTTCGGAGAGCCACACGTCGAGGTTGTAGGTCTCGCCCAACTGCAGGGTGATGCCCTTCAGCGTCTTTGTCTCCAGCCCGATATAGGTCACCGTCACGGCATAGGGTCCGCCGGTACGCATACCTTGAATCGTGAAGAGGCCGTTCACATTGGTCACCGCGGTGTAGCGGGTGCCCGACGGCTCATGTACTGCCACGATGGTAGCACCTATCACGGCTTCATCGCCACCCTCAACAGTCACCTTACCGGCCATACTCGAAGTGGTTACCTGAGCCATTGCACCCAACACTGTCGTCAGAAGCAACGCCAACAAAACGAGAAATCTTTTTCGCATAGATTTGAGTAAATTTAATGGTTTTTTGTTCTTGGATGCAAAATTACAGAATAATTTTCAATTATCAGCATTTCTGCCCAATTATTTTTTCTGCATCCTGTCAAACTGTCGACGGTCTGTCTTGACGGTGAATCAGGATTCTTCTTCCTCTTCGTATTCGAAGTCGTCCAGGTCGTCGACATATTCCGCGTCGACATATTCGATATCCTCGTCTTCACCCTCGTCAGCCAGTTCTTGTGCAAAGGCCGCCATATCCTTGTCACGGTGGACGAGTGAGTCTTCGGCAGTGATGGTCTGCAGTTTGTTGCTCTCGGCGTTGAGTTCTCGCCAGAGCACATCCTTCAGTTCGTCCAGTCCGAAACCGGTGACGGCAGATATGAAGACCACGGGCAGGTCGCTGGGCAGCGTCTCGCGGAGCATCTCGATGAGTTCGTCGTCCAGCAGATCGCACTTGGTGACGGCCAGCACGCGGTGTTTGTCGAGCATCTCGGGGTTGAACTGCCGCAGTTCGTTGAGCAGTATCTCGTATTCGCGTTTGATGTCGTCGGTATCGCCAGGCACCATGAATAGCAGGAGCGAGTTGCGCTCGATATGACGCAGAAATCGCAGTCCGAGACCCTTGCCTTCTGCTGCTCCCTCGATGATACCGGGTATGTCGGCCATGACGAACGACTTGCTGTCGCGATAGCCCACGATGCCCAGCGAGGGCTCCATGGTGGTGAAGGGGTAGTTGGCAATCTTCGGACGGGCATTGCTCAGGGCACTGACCAGTGTCGACTTGCCGGCATTGGGGAAACCCACCAGTCCGACGTCGGCCAGCAGTTTCAACTCCATGATGACGGTCATCTCCTGCATCGGCTCGCCTGGCTGGGCGTAGCGCGGTGCCTGGTTGGTGGCAGAGCGGAACTGGAAGTTGCCCAGTCCGCCTCGGCCTCCCTTGAGCAGCACAATCTCCTGGCCGTCGTAGGTCACATCGCAGACATACTTGCCGGTTTCGGCATTGTAAACCACAGTGCCACAGGGCACGTCGATATAGACATCCTTGCCGTCGGTGCCGTGGCATTTGTCGCGTCCGCCGTTGCCGCCATGCTCGGCAAAGATATGGCGCTCGTATTTCAGGTGGAGCAGCGTCCAGTAGTTATGGTTACCACGGAGGATGATGCTGCCCCCCTTGCCGCCGTCGCCGCCGTCGGGGCCGCCGTTGGGGTTGTACTTCACGTGGCGAAGATGCATCGACCCTCTGCCGCCTTTGCCCGAGCGGCAGAGAATCTTGACATAGTCTACGAAATTGCTCTCCATGATTCGAGTATTTTTTTAGAAAACTGGGGCTTATGAGGCCAATGGGGCTTATGAGGCTCATTGGCCCCATAGGGCCTACAGCCGATCAATCACTGCACAGATGTCGCTGAAGATACGCTCCAGCGTACCAAGACCGTTGATGTGGTGGTGCAAGCCTTCCTGCTTGTACCATTCGATGAGAGGCTGCGTCTGCGAGTGGTAGACCACCAGGCGCTTCTTGATAGTCTCCTCGTTGTCATCGGCACGACCACTCGCCTGACCACGTTTGATGAGACGCTGCATCAGTTCGTCTTCGGGCACAGCCAGTTCAATCATGGCAGCCACCTTGTCGCCGCGTTCGTCGAGCATGTGCTTCAAGGCCTCTGCTTGCGGAATGGTGCGAGGGAAGCCATCGAAAATCACACCCTTGTGTTCATGGCCGAACGAGTCGTAGACCTTAGCCAGGATGCTGACCATCAGGTCGTCGGGAATCAGTTGCCCGTTGTCAATGAAGCCCTGGGCCGTCTTTCCCAGTTCAGTACCTTTCTTAATCTCGTTGCGCAACACATCGCCTGTGGAGATGTGTTCCAACCCGTAGTGCTCGATGAGCAAATCACTCTGTGTACCCTTACCGGAACCCGGAGCACCAAAAATCACGATATTCTTCATTTTCCTATTTATTCTATTTTATTAATATTAAGAGTTGTATTATTCTTCTAGGTTCAATTAATGGTATTTGAAGTTACAGGCCCTACCCTTTCCCCCTTAAGGGAGGAGTTAGGGGGTGAGGTCAGTATCTCTTTCATACCAAGTTTACTTTAGTCCGTTACTAAACAAGTCTACTTTAGTCCGTTACTAAAGTGTAAATCTCCTTCAAGTTACGCCCCTGCTGATCGTAGTCCAACCCGTAGCCGACGATAAAGTCGTTGGGTATGGAGAAGGCGGCATACTCAACATTCAACGGTTCCTCCAATTTGTCGGGCTTGACAAACAGCGTGCAGATATGCACCGAGGCCGGATGGCGTGTGCCAAGCGACTCAATCATCTGCTTCATGGTGCGGCCCGTATCGACGATGTCTTCCACGATGACCACGGTACGCCCTGCCAGGTCCTCGTTGATGCCCATCACCTCGTGCACCCTGCCTGTCGACGTGACACCCTGATAGGATGCCAGTTTCACAAACGAGATCTCACAGGGGATGGTAATCTCACGCAGCAGGTCGGCCGCAAAGATAAACGAGCCGTTGAGCACGGCCAGAAACAGCGGGTTCTTGCCGGCCAAGTCCTGATTCAGACGGTCTGCCAACGCCTTGACACGTTGCTTAATCTCTTCCTCCGGTATGCTCGTCTCGAAGGTTTTATCCTTGATTCTCACTCTACTCATGACCTTGTTTTTAAGAATTTTGATGCAAAATTACAAAAAAATCTGAGAAAAGAGCCATAGATTACCAATAATTTCGTACTTTTGCATCGTTATGAAGATTTTTACCAGCAATCAGATACACGAACTCGACAAATACACGATAGAGCACGAGCCGGTGAAATCCATTGATCTGATGGAACGTGCAGCCCGTTCCATCACCCATGCCATCACCGACCGATGGGGTGCCGACGTGCCTGTAGTAGTGTTTGCCGGCCCTGGCAACAACGGCGGCGACGCACTGGCCGTGGCCCGCATGCTGACCGACCAGAACTACCAAGTACAGACATACCTATTTAATATATCCGGTCACCTGTCGGCCGATTGTGCAGAAAACAAGCAACGGCTGATTAACCACCGTGGCAATGCCCTGCTGACAGAGGTGACCCAGGAGTTCGACCCGCCACGGCTGGAAGAGGGTATGCTGGTGGTCGACGGTCTGTTTGGCTCGGGGCTCAACAAACCGCTGGCCGGCGGTTTCTCGTCGTTGGTGAAATACATCAATGCCTCGCCCGCCCAGGTTGTCAGCCTCGACATCCCCTCCGGTCTGATGACCGAAGACAACACCTACAATGTGCAGGCCAACATCATCCGTGCCGACCTGACACTCACCCTGCAGCAGGTCAAACTGTCATTCCTCTTTGCCGAAAACCAACAGTTCATTGGTGAACTGCAAGTGCTGGACATCAACCTCAGCAAAGAAGGCATAGACGCCATCGATGCCCAATACACCGTCATCAACGAAGCGGAGGTACGACAGATGCTACTGCCCCGCAGCCCCTTTGCCCATAAAGGGATGATGGGGCACGCCCTGATCATCGCCGGCTCTTATGGCATGGCCGGTGCAGCCATCATGGCCACCAAGGCCTGTCTGCGCAGCGGTGCCGGAAAAGTGACCATCCACACCCCGCGCCGCAACCTGCAGATTCTACAGACCACGGTGCCGGAGGCTATCACCCACCCCGACCGCGAGGAGACTATTTTCTCCGAGGCCATGGCCACCGACGACTATCAGGCGATGGCCATTGGTCCCGGAATAGGGACGACCGAACAGACCTGCATCGCCATGATTTCGCAACTGCGCCGCACGCAGTGCCCTGTCGTGGCTGACGCTGACGCCCTGAACATTCTGGGTTCCCGCCATGCCTGGATGCTCCAGTTGCCCAAAGGCATCATCCTCACCCCCCACCCCAAGGAGTTGGAACGGATGGAAGGGCAGTGCACCGACAGTTATGAGCGTCTCACCAAGGCTCGCCACCTGGCAGAGAAACTGCAAGGCTACGTGGTGCTGAAAGGCCGCTACACCGCCGTCTGCATGCCCGACGGACACATCTCGTTCAACAGCACCGGCAATGCCGGCATGGCTACCGCCGGCAGTGGCGACGTGCTGACAGGCATCATCACCGGTCTGCTGGCCCGTGGCTACAAACAGCGCGAGGCCTGTCTGCTAGGTGTCTACCTTCATGGCCTGGCCGGCGATTTGGCTGCCGAAGAACTGGGCGAGGAGAGCCTTATCGCCAGCGACATCATCCGGTATCTGCCGAAAGCGTTCCTGAAGATTAAACATTGAACTTTGAACATTAAGCGTTATCGCTACGGCGATTATGAATCAAGAATAAAGAGTTAATGAAGATGAAACGACATCTGCTTATTTTGACATTGGGCATTTGCCAATGGTCATTCTGTGCTGCACAGACACAGATTAGCGACTACCAACCGGGCGTGACGGCCGAGGGGGCTGTCTACTTCCTGCCTAAGACCGCCCTGCGCTTTAATATCATGGTAGAGAAAACCACCTATAAGCCGGGCGACTTCGCACCCTATGCCATGCGCTACCTCCGGCTGAAGGATGTGCCGCAAGAAGCCAGCACGCAGTATCGTGTCATCTCCATCAGACAGACAGCCATCGGCGTGGCCGACACCACCAAGCGCTATGCCGTGAAGTTCAATCCCAAAACCGTGGCCGCCAACCTCTCGCTGGCCGAAGACGGCCGACTGCTGGGCATCAATGCCGATGTCAAAGACACACCGCATCCCACCCTGTTCAAGGCTGCCAGGAAGCCCATCGCCGTCAACCCCCGCCAGTTTATGACCGAAGAGATACTGGCCGCCGGCAGCACAGCCAAGATGGCCGAACTGACGGCTCGCGAGATATACGACCTGCGGGAAAACCGCAACCTGCTCATCAAGGGCCAGGCCGACTTCATGCCCAAGGATGGCAACCAGATGAAACTGATGCTTAGCCAGATTGACGAACAAGACCATGCGCTGTCGTCACTGTTCCAAGGGGTAACCGAACGCGACACCACCGAGCATGTGCTCATCGTCACCCCCGACGGCTCCTTCCAGCGCCAGGTGCTCTTCCGTCTGTCACAGCAACTGGGACTGGTCGAGGCCGACGACTACTCCGGTGCCCCCTTCTACCTGTCGATAGACGACTTGCAGACGGTGCCGCCCGTCGACGAGGAGGCTGCTGCCAAAGTAAAGAAGAAGCAATACGAGGCAGGCGTCTATGTGAACATTCCGGGCCGAATGCGTGCCACCCTCTATCAAGGCATCGACGTGCTACAGACGCAGGAACATCCGGCAGCGCAGTTCGGCCGTGTGGAACTGCTGAGCGGCGACCTGTTCAACAAGCATTACGACACACACCTCTGGCTGAACCCCGTCACCGGTGCCGTCGACCGACTGCAGGCCGAAGAGCCCAAATAACCCACAGAGTCAACGCTATGACGGGCACTCGATGGCTGAAAGCATTCGTGGTGATGGTGCTCATATCGATTGGTCATATGAGCCACGCACAAACCATGTCGAAAGCAGACCGCGATGCCCTGCAGAAGAAAGTCTACAGCCTCTACCCCAAAAACGACCAGGCCGCCTTCGAAGAGGCTGCCAACCGTCTGAAAGCCGCTGCCGAGGCTGCCAACGACGAACGTACCTTCTACAAGACATGGAGCAACATCGCCCTTTACCGGGCTGTCCACATGCAGCGCAACAGCGCCCTCAACATCGCTCTGGAGGAACGTGCCTATGCCGTTGCCCACAACAGCAAGTTCGGCATCTATACCAGTATGTACACCCTGGGCGTCATCCAGAAGATGATGGACAACAGGCGACAAGCATGGGCAGCCCTCACCGAAGCCATCGACTATCTGCACGAACATTTCCCCGGCGAGTCGGCAGCCCCCGCCCTCATTGAACTGAGCAAGATGCTCCAGGCCTATGGACAAGCAAATGAAGCGGTGGAGTATGCTCAAAAAGCACTGAAAGAGCCCGGCCTGACCCCGCTGCACCGGTTGAATGCCTGGTCGTCTATCTGCATTGCCATTGCCGACACCTCGGTCTATCATCCTGAAGGCGACTACCGCGAGGAGTTCAGTCATGCCTGGGCAGAACGTGAGAAAGCCAAGGCAGCCTTGGGCCACGACGACTCCTACAGAAAGGTAGTGGAGGTGTGGCGACTGATCAACAATGGCGAGTTTGATGCAGCACTGGCATTATGCGATTCGCTCGGGCCAAAGCCATCGACAGAAAGCATGAAGACGGTCATTTACAAACGTAAAGGCGACTTCGAGAATGCCTACTATGCCACACAGAGATTATTCAAGATAAAAGATTCCATCAACGCCTACCGCAACAGCCACCTGCTGATGGAGATGAGAGCCGACATGGACATGGGCCGTATGCAACTGGATGCCAAGGAACTCAGGCTAAGGAACCAGCAACTGCGACTGGAGCATGTCAACGACGAACTGCGGCAAGAGAAGATGGAGAAAGACGCCATCGACCTGGCACTGAAACATAAGGAAAGCGAACTGGCCAACGCCGCCGCCAAACTGCGCAACGACAGTCTGGAGGCCAGCAACAAAGACCTGACCATCAGCGAATACGAACTGAAGAATGCCGTGCTGATGAGTTCAGAGCGCAACCGTCTCATCACCACCTCAGCAGCCACCATCATCCTGCTGCTCATCATTGGCGGCCTGGCCTTCTTCCTGCACCGCCGCCGGCTACAGATGCAGAAACTGAAGGCGGCCTACGACCAACTGGAAGCCGTCACTACGGCCCACGAACGTATCAACAGCGAACTGCGCATTGCCCGCGACATTCAGATGAGCATGCTGCCCCACCAGTTCCCCGACCGGCCCGACCTCGACCTCTTTGCGGCTATGAGGGCAGCCAAAGCCGTGGGCGGCGACCTCTACGACTTCTTTATCCTGGACGACCGCCAACTCTACTTCTGTGTCGGCGACGTCAGCGGCAAGGGTGTCCCTGCCTCACTCTTCATGGCCATGACCTGCCGTCTGTTCCGCTCCATAGCCGAGGAAGGCAGGATGCCGGCCGAGATAGCCACACGCCTCAACGACAATCTGGTAAAGGACAACGAGAACAGCATGTTCGTCACGATGTTTATCGGCCTCATCGACCTGCAGACCGGCCATTTCGACTACTGTAATGCCGGCCACAACGCTCCGGTGCTGATCCGCCGGCCACAAGCCCCGCATCCCGACGCCACGTTCATGGAGATGGAGAGCAACGTGCCCATCGGACTGTGGCCCGACTTCCGGTTTGAGGGCGAACACATTGACAACATCGCCAATACGCCCCTCTTCATCTATACCGACGGTCTCAACGAGGCCGAAGACGAAGCGCAACAGCAATATGGCGACGACCGCCTGATAGAGAGTCTGCGCTCGCAGCCGTTCACCACAGCCCGGGAGGCCATCAACCGGGCGTATGCCAAAGCCAGGCAATTTGTCGGCCAGGCTGAACAGAGCGACGACGTCACCTCCCTTTGCCTATTGGTAAAGAACGTCCCGGCAAAATGAGAAAACGTCCCGGCAAAATAAACAAAGTACGCGCGACCGGCCATTTCCTACCATCGCGCGTACCTTATTAATATATACTATATATCTATCTGTATATACTATACCTATTATTACTGAGTTACTGAGCCAGTTTGCCGTCAGAACCGAGTACGTCCACAATCTTATGGATGTACATCTTCTTCATGTTCTCACGAGCGGGCTTCAGATACTGGCGGGGATCGAAGTGGTCGGGATGCTCAGCCAGATACTTGCGAACGGCAGCCGTCATAGCCAGACGCGAGTCAGAGTCGATGTTAATCTTGCAGACAGCGCTCTTCGAAGCCTTGCGCAGTTGCTCCTCGGGAATACCGACGGCGTCGGGCAGGTTGCCACCGTACTTGTTGATGGTGTCCACCTCTTCCTGAGGCACTGAAGAAGAGCCGTGGAGCACGA
>DETM01000026.1 GCA_002361655.1 Prevotella sp. UBA3288
TAGACAAGCACGTGCTGCGACTCCTTGAGGCACGTTTCTCTGTCGGAGAACTCGACGACCCGTCGCTCGTTCCCTGGTCTAAGATACCAGCAAGCAAACTCAACTGCAAGGAGCATCAGCAGATAGCACTCGACATGGCTCGCCAGAGCGTCGTTCTCTTGCAGAACAACGGCATTCTGCCGCTGCAGAAAGGCAAGATAGCAGTCATCGGTCCTAATGCCGACAACGAGACGATGATGTGGGGAAACTATAACGGAACACCCAACCAGACAGTCACCATCCTTGAGGGAATAGAACAGCAGGTGGGCAAGGGCAACGTGGTTTATCTGCGCGGCTGCGACCTCACCAACGACCAGACGCTTGAGAGTTGGTTCGACCAGTGTTCTTTTGAAGGAAAGAAAGGCATGAAGGCCACGTTCTGGAACAACCGCACCCGCGAGGGTAAGCCCGTGAGCACCATGCAGGTGCAGCATCCTGTGAACGTAACCACCTACGGACAGCATAACTTCGGTCCTAACGTGAACATCGAGAATTTCTCTGCCAAGTATGAGACCACACTGAAGGCAAAGGAGACCTGCGACATCCTGCTTGCCATGACAGGCTGCTCACAGTTTGAACTCTTCGTTGACGGTAAGTCGGTGTGCAGTCAGAACACATGGCGCACCACAGAGACACGCACCGTGATACCGGTGGAGAAAGGACGCGAATATAAGATAGAAATTCTCTATGCCGACGTGCAGACATGGGCTGCCAACCTGAAGTTCGACCTCGGCAAGGAGTCGCCCATTGACTATCAGGCTGCAATAAGCAAACTGAAAGGCATTGACAAGGTGGTCTTCGTGGGCGGCATCAGTCCTGCTCTTGAGGGCGAGGAGATGCCTGTCGAGATAAAGGGATTCAAGGGCGGCGACCGTACCGACATCGAGTTGCCTGCCGTTCAGCGCAACTTCATCAAGGCACTGCGCGATGCCGGCAAGCAGATTGTGTATGTCAACTGCTCTGGCTCTGCCATAGCACTGCAGCCCGAGGCCGACCGTTGCGATGCCATAGTGCAGGCATGGTATGCAGGCGAACAGGGTGGCACTGCCATTGCCGAGATTCTCTATGGCAAGGAGAACCCCAGCGCGAAACTTCCTGTAACCTTCTATAAGAGCAGCAGCCAGTTGCCCGACTTCGAGGACTACTCCATGAAGGGCCGCACCTACCGTTATTTCAACGATGCTCTCTATCCCTTCGGCCATGGTCTCAGTTACACCACGTTCACTGTTGGCACACCTATTTATAATAATGGCAGCGTGACAGTAGAGGTGAAGAACACAGGTAGCCGCGAGGGAACAGAGGTGGTGCAGTTGTACCTCAAGAACCTTGCCGACAAGGAAGGTCCCGCGAAGTCGCTGCGTGGCTTCCAGCGCGTGGCATTGAAGGCTGGCGAGAGCCGCAACGTTACCTTCGCTCTTGCCGAGGAAGACTTCGAGTGGTTCGACGAGCAGAGCAACACCGTGCGCCCGATGAATGGCGACTGGCAGGTGTTCGTGGGCAATAGCAGTGCCGACAAAGACTTAAAGAGCATCACGATAACAAGATAACTATGAAAAAGTTTCTTTTGGCTATAATGACATCGTTTGTCGCTGTGAACATCACTGCGGCAAACGTACGTGTATGGTTCATTACTCCCGACATCGTGCGTGTGCAGTATTCTCCCGACGGAGAGTTCCGTAGCAACAACACTGGTGTGTGTGTGGCACATGCCTTAACAGACTTTCCGTTGCAGATAAGCGAGGGCATCGGCTACCGCAGCATTGTCTCCGACAGTCTGGAAGTGCGTGTTAACAGTCTCGGTGCCGTGTCGTTCTACGACCGCAACGGCCGCCTGCTGCTTGCCGAGGATGCCGCCTGTCCGCATCGAGCCGAGCGGCGATGGATAGAGGATGTCACCTATAAGGAAGGCTCCGGCGAGGTGATACACACCGCAAATGGCGATGTGCAGCAGATGAAGGAAGAGCGCCGCGACACCATCGGCTCAACATGGCGCTGCTACCTGAACTTCCAGTGGCAGCAAGGCGAGGCTCTCTATGGTCTCGGTTCCCACATGGAGGACTACATGAACCTTCGTGGCAAGCGTCTTTACCTCTGTCAGCACAACCTCAAGGCGATGGTGCCGGTCATCAATTCCACCGCTGGTTACGGACTGCTCGTCGATGCAGGATGTGCCATGCAGTTCTACGACGATACCCAGCATGGCTTCATGCTCGATGCAGCATCAGAGATTGACTATTACTTCATGAAGGGCGCTACGATGGACAAGACCGTTGAGCGTTACCGATGGCTGACGGGCGAGGCGCCCATGATGCCGCGCTATCTCTTCGGTTACACACAGTCGAAGGAGCGATATGTAAGCAGCGACGACCTGCTCACCACGCTGAAGACCTTCCGTGAGCGGCATATTCCTGTTGATATGATAGTGCAGGACTGGAACTACTGGCCTGGCGGACAGTGGGGAACGATGACCATGGTGCCCGAATACTATCCCGACAAGCGCCTGCTCACCGACTCCATCCATAATATGCATGCGCGCCTGATGATTTCCATCTGGCCCAACGCCATGAACAGTCCGCAGTGGGAAGACTTCCGCGACCGTGGCCTGCTCTTCCCAGGCACCACTGTCTATGATGCGTTTAAGAAAGAGGCACGCGACCTTTACTGGCAGTATGCCAACCGTGAGTTCTTCAGCAACGGCTTCGATGCGTGGTGGTGCGACTCGTCAGAGCCGATAGATGCGGACTGGAACTCGTTCCCGAAAGGCTATGACCCTACAAACCAGAAGTGGCGTTGGCAACTCAGTACTGACGCTCTGAGTGCAGCGCTTGGTGCTGAGCGCAGCCAGCTCTTCTCGTTATATCATGCGCAGGGTATATATGAGAATCAACGAATGGTGACAGACAAGAAGCGCGTGGTGAACCTCACACGCTCTAGTTACGCTGGACAGCAGCGTTATTCAACCATCACTTGGAACGGCGATACCTATGCTTCGTGGAAGTCGTTTGCACAGATGATTCCCGCAGGACTGAATTTCATGGCCACAGGATGTCCCTACTGGAGCATCGATGTAGGTGCTTTCTTCACAAATTCCAGCACGTGGCAATGGTTCCATAAAGGTGAATATCCCGATGGTTGCAAAGACCCGGAATATCGTGAACTCTATTGTCGCATGCTGCAATATGCCACTTTCCTGCCCGTGATGCGCAGTCACGGCACCGAGACGCCGCGCGAACCCTGGCAGTTCGGCAATCCTGGTGAGCCATTCTATGAGAGTATTCTCAGCAGCATACGCCTGCGCTACAGTCTTCTTCCATACATATACTCGTTGGCGGCTCGCGTCACTCACGACGGTTACACCATTACTCGTGCCCTCGCGTTCGACTTCCCGCGCGACCATCAGGTGCTCGACATCAAGGACGAGTTCATGTTCGGGCCTTCGTTCCTCGTCGCTCCGATGACGAAGAAAGGCACTTCGCGCAGCGTTTATCTCCCGCAAGGCAGCGGCTGGACCGACTATCACACAGGTACTCACTATGCTGGCGGCCAGTATGTGACGGCTGATGCGCCGATAAGCCGCATCCCTCTCTTCGTCCGCGACGGAAGCATAGTGCCTCTTGGTGCCGATGTGGAGTATGCCGACCAAGACCCTGATGCCCGCACGCTGCTCGTCTATCCCGGCAACGATGCCTCGTTCACGCTCTATGAGGACGAGGGCGACAATTACAACTGTGAACAAGGCGCCAGTTCGTCTATCCCTATGACGTGGGACGACAGCAAGCGCACGCTAACAATAGGCACTCGCACAGGACTGTTCCCTGGAATGACGGCATCGCGCACCTTCACCGTTCGCCTCGCTAACGGCAAGACGAAGACCGTGAAATATAACGGCAAGGCAAAGAAAGTTAAGTTCTGAAACAGCCGTTTGTAACCAACTGGATTTCAATAAGATACAAATGGGGTAACAAAGTTAATAACTTTGTTCAACAATCTTATTAACTTTGTTCGGCAATCTTAATAACTTTGTTCAACAA
>DETM01000013.1 GCA_002361655.1 Prevotella sp. UBA3288
AATGTGTCGCTCAGCGAAGCCCTGCTTGGATTGAACAACGCTCAGGATGAATACGTCATCAACTTCCTCTATAACGAGTTGGAGGACTTCCGCATTACTACTACCATCAGCCGCAAGTCGCTGCCCGATGCCATTCAGCAGATGATAGGCTTCTATCCCGTCCGCATGACCGTGAAGCCCAATGACCGAGAAATCTATGTGGAGTGTACCCACAAAACCGACCGACGCCTGACAGGCACCATCATCGATGAGCAAGGACAGCCTGTGGCATACGCCAATATTGCCATCCTCAATCCTGCCGACTCCACGCTGCTTAGCGGTGGTGTCAGCAACGAAAGCGGTTACTTTGCTATTCCCTACGAACAGCCCACCGTGATCGCCCGTATCTCCTACGTCGGTTACAAGACCGTCTACAGACTCTGCGACAAGGCCGAGGTGGGGACAATTCGGATGCAGCCAGATAACTATACATTAAAAGGAGTTACCGTTAAAGGTCATAGGCTGCTATATACTTCAACAGACAGGGGCCTGCAGGTCTCGATTCAAGGCACTCCTTTGGAGCAATTCGGTTCTGCCAACGAAATGCTCACCCATCTGCCCTTGATGATGAGCAACGGCGAGATAGCAGGTCATGGAAAGCCCGAAATCTACATCAACAACAAGAAAGTGAGAGGAGAGGACGAATTAGAGCGTCTGCGAGCAGATGAGGTCAAGTCGGTAGAGATTATCACACAGCCAGGAACTGAATATGACGCCGCTGTCTCGTCGGTAATCCGCATCAAGACTGTCCGTCGCACAGGCGAAGGCTGGAGCGGCAACTTCTCTGGTGCTTACCGACAAGGGCACGAACATTATGAGAGTGCCAATGCTGCCCTGAACTATCGCCTACGGAACGGTATGGACTTCTTCGTTCGAGGTTACCTGACAGACAACAACACACAGACGGTAAAAACAACAGACGAACAATTGCAGGCATCGTCCATTTGGAACCATCGAAAAGAAGAGGAATACAAGTATCACATGAAATACTATTTTGCCGACCTCGGATGGAACTGGGAAATCAACGACCACCATTCCATTGGCTTTACCTATACGGCCAACAACTATATCGGCGACCGAAAGTATATCTGCGCCAATGACATGCAAACCATGCAGGACGGTATGATGGTGGACGAAGGGCATAGTACGACAACGACGCTGACTAAGCCTAAGTTAAAGCATAGTATCAATGCCTATTATATCGGAGAAATCGGGAAGTGGAAGGTGGATTTCAGTGCAGACTATTACAATGCCCATTCCCAAAACGAGATGAGCGGAGGCACAGAGGGCGAGACACCCGTTAGCAGCAGTACGGCCACGAAGAACCAACTGATTGCCGAGAAACTGGTCATCACAGCCCCTGTTCCCATTGGCAAGCTAACCTTTGGAGAGGAGGCATCCACCGTTGACCGCACCAGCGACTTCACCCAAAGCGGCTTCTCTGCCGACAACCACATCCGACAGCAAACTGCTATCTGGAGCGTTTTTGCCAATTACTCGCTGAAAGTGGGGAGCCTCTCCGTCAATGCAGGGCTGCGCTGGCAGAATGAGCACAACCGTTACGAACTTGACGGTGTGCGCAACGACGAGATGAGTCCTAACTACCACGTGTTGATACCCCGGTTGTCCATCAGTTATCAGCACTCACCTTGGACCCATTCGCTCTCCTACCAGTGTACACGAAACAACCCGCCATATTCCATCCTGTCATCGGCAGTCACCTATACCAGTAAGTATGAATACAATAGTGGCAACCCTTTCCTTCAGCCCCAAACCAACCATCGTGTTGCGTGGAAATCGCAGTGGAAGTGGATATACGCCGAAGCCATTTACGGGTATCAGGAAAATGTATATCACTCTATACGTTCTACCTACGACGATGTCGACCATCCTGGTGTGATTCTAACCGACTTCCGCACCGTTCCAAAGACACAGTACTACATGATAGTCCTCAACGCCACACCCAAAATCGGCATCTGGCAGATGAACTATTCAGTAGAGTTCGCTGTGCAAGACCATGATTACGGGGAGTTGGGCATCGCCCACAACTGGCACGGACTGATGACTGACTTCACGTTCGACAACACTTTTACCCTGCCTCACGCATGGATGCTGAATGTAACGGGAAGCATCACGCCCTATCAGAAGTCAGCCTATTGGATAAACAAGACAACTGGAAGTCTCGACCTCCGCCTTAGCAAACAATTCCTGCGGGACAAAAGCCTCAATGTAGCCCTCGTCGCCAGTGACATCTTGCGCACTAAATACGATGAAGGAACGGCATATGGCGGTATAGGGTACAGAAATATCTTTCGTCTTTATCGCGATGCCCGTCGAATCGGGTTCAATGTATCTTGGCGGTTCAATGCCACGAAGAGCAGATATAAGGGTAGCCACGCCGGACAAAGCGAGCGCAACCGACTATAATCACTCTCGTTTCGATAGGCAGCCGTCGGCCTCCGTGCCGACGCTGCCCCCATTTAAGTCAAACGTATGCAGGGGGAGTTGTCATTTGGGGATGCTCCCCCTGCTTGTATCTCCTCAACAAGGAATTATCTTCCTCACCTCGAAACCCCTTGCCGGATCTTCTGTATTCGTCCATCGTATCTGCCATCGGCAATGTCGAGGACTTCATGGTCGGCCCGTCTGGGTACCACGGGCAAGTTCGAAAATCCCCCTCTTTTTTAATAGGCATAGACGAGGCCGTCCCGCTCATGCAGGCGGTACGGTCTCGTGCCGTCGGAGAAG
>DETM01000039.1:0-4055 GCA_002361655.1 Prevotella sp. UBA3288
CAGGAAGATAGGAGAGTTGCCTGTTATGTTGCGTAGGAACGATACAACAAATTTAATTATCAAAAGGAAATGGATTTAATTAAAGTTGCTGAAGAAGCATTTGCAACCGGCAAGCAGCACCCCAGTTTCAAGGCTGGTGACACTGTGACTGTCGCTTACAAAATTATCGAGGGTACCAAGGAGCGCATCCAGTTGTACCGTGGCGTGGTGATCAAGATTGCCGGTCATGGTGAGAAGAAGCGTTTCACTGTTCGCAAGATGTCAGGCACCGTGGGTGTGGAGCGTATCTTCCCCCTGGAGTCGCCCAACATTGACAGCATTGAGGTGAACAAGGTTGGTAAGGTTCGTCGCGCTAAGTTGTACTACCTGCGCAAACTCACCGGCAAGGCTGCTCGCATCAAGGAGAAGCGTTCGGCTATCGTTGCCAAGGGAGAGGATTAAGAATCGCCTTCAACAAAGACAATAAAGCATCGCACACAGTGAGAAGTGTGGCGATGCTTTTTTTGTTGAGTTTAGCACATCATTTGCACTCCTTCTGCATTTCCTCTTCCCCTTCATAGTTCGTTCGTCCGTCGGCATCACCGTGCAGTGCGTCCTGGAAGGAGTCCCAGTCCTGGAAGCCCACCAGCAGCGACAGTCGGTCGAGTGTTTTCTTGTTGGGTTTGTGCAGCAGTTCTTTCTCCACCGCTGCCATCAGTCTCTTCAGTGCTTCGCGTTTACGTTCCATATTTATAATAACGACTTATATATATCAGTATAGGCTTGAGCAGCCCCGGTATTGTCGAACCGGCGCACATAAGCCTGACTCCGCTCCACCCGCAGCAAGCGCTCCTGCGACCCGAAGAGCACCCGCTGCAAGGCAACTGCCATTGCCTGGTCGTCGTCGGGGGCGACATAGAGGCTGTCAGGCCCGCCGGCCTCTTCCAGGCACGACCCTGTGCAGGCCACGACGGGCAGCCCCATACGGATGGCCTCGATGACAGGAATGCCGAAACCTTCGTAGCGGGAAGGATAGACAAAGGCGTCGGCCATCCGATAGAGAGCCGGCAGGTCGTCGTCGGGCACGTCGTGGAGCATCAGCACCCGTTCGCCCAACTGATGGTCGACGACGAACTGTCGCACCAGGGCTTCATAGGGCGTGGACCGTCCGACGACGACCAGCGACACATCGTCGGGCAGCCGCAGCAAGGCTTTCACCGCCAGTAGCACATTCTTCCGCTCTTCTATCGACCCCACGTTGAGCACATAACGGTCGGGCAGGTCATAGCGGAAACGCACCTGCCACATCTTCTGCGGCGACGGTTCGCCGGTGAAGCGGGACGCACAACTCTGGTAGATCACGCTGACGCGGTCGGCGCTGACATCGCCCAACTGGCAGATGTCGCGCTTCGTACACTCACTGATGGCCACGATGCGGTCGGCCTCGTGAACGGCCTGCCGGAACTTACTGGTGTAGATTTTTACGTCCACCTTATTATAATATTCCGGATGACGCATGAAAATCAGGTCGTGGATGGTCACCACACTCCTGACCCCGGCCTTGCCCAGTCCCGAAGGCAACTCGCCCGACAGACCATGGAATACCGACACCCCGTCGGCTGCCAACTGCCCTACGATGCCCCTGCTGCGCCAAAGTGCCTTGCCCAGCGACGACTTATAGAGGCCGCCGGGATAGCAAAACTGCACATGGTCGCTTTCTGACACCTGCAAACGCAGTGCGTCGCGCCCTTTGTCAACGGCATATAGGCGCAGATTGAGGCCGTCGATGTGGCTGAGATCGTTGACAAGCGTACGTCCGAAACTGCCCAGTCCGGTGCCGTTTCTGACGATGCGCTTGGCATCCAGCCCTATCGTAATATACTGTTCCATAATTGTATTGTCAATGTTTCACAAACACCCATCTCAGAATGCTAAACTGCACCACCATGGCGATGGCGATGACGAAGAAGGGTATCACCTTGGGATTGAAGCCCAGGAAGAGGAAGAGGTTAAGCAGTGCTACATGAATGAGGAAGTTGACGGCATGGCTGCCTGCAAAGCCGAAGAAGCGCTTCCACGTGGGTTTGGTACGGAAAGTGAAATAGGAAGTCAGGAAGAAGTTGCCGATGAAACTGACCACATAGCCCGTAATATAGGCAGCGTTGACATAGAGCCATGGCAGCAGCAGATAGTAGATGCCCACGTGGACAGCCGTCGAGAGACAGCCATTAATACCGAAGCGCACAAACTCCCAGAACTGCCGGTTGTGCATCAATTGCTCCGCTTTATTCTTCATCGTTCTCATTTTCGGGTGCAAATATATAAAAAAAACATAAATAATTACCTGCATATAGGGAGTTTTTTATAATTTTGCAGGCAAAATACGACAATTATGGAGTCATTTATGTTTTTAGGCTTCGGCCTCGATGCCTGGATTACCATTGTGACGGTGCTGGGCATGTTTACAATCCTGCTGTGTACCAAGTGGCGCAGCGACGTAGTGTTTCTTGGAGCCATCGGTGTGCTCTTCGTCACTGGCGTGCTCGATGCCAAGGAGGCCTTCTCGGGCTTCAGCAGCACATCGGTCATCACCGTGGGCGTGCTGTTTGTGGTAGTGGCAGGATTGACGCACACTGGTGTGCTACAGTGGATTGTGAAGCATCTGCTGGGTACTCCCAATAGTTATTCGAAGGCGGTGACGCGACTGATGTTGCCCGTGGCAGTGCTCAGTTCGTTCCTAAGCAACACCACGGTGGTGGCTCTCTTCGTTGACATCGTGAAGATGTGGTCCAAGAAACTCGGCGTGTCACCCTCAAAACTGCTCATCCCCCTGAGTTATGCCTCAGGCATGGGTGGCGTGTGTACCCTGATAGGCACACCGCCAAACCTCATCATCAGCGGACTGTATGAGGAGAAGACGGGCGAGGTCATGAACATCCTGACCACCACCGTGCCTGGCCTGTTCTGTCTGGGCGTGGGTGTGCTGTCGATCATCGCCATGCGCCGTCTGCTGCCTGATCGCAAGACGCCTGATAGCGCCTTCGAGTCGACAGGCGAGTACACCGTTGAACTGCGTGTCCCTTCTGACAATCCCCATATCGGTGAGACGATAGGTGAGGCCGGCCTGTTCCACATCAAGGGTGGTAGCCTGATAAGCCTGTATCACTTCGACAACGTGCCGTCGCCTGTCATAGAGGACGAGCCCATCATGGGTGGCGACCATCTGGTTTATGCAGGACAGATAGACGAAATTATCGACATGGCTGAGAGCCACCAGTTGGTGAGTGCCGACCATCACATCTTCTCCATGAGCGAGGTGGATATGAGCCGCAAGTTGCGCACGGCACATGTCGACTTCGGCAGCAGCCTGATAGGCAAGGCCATCGGCACCACCTCGTTCGAGCGAGACAACGATGTGATACTGGCTGCCGTGGCCCGTCGCGGTGAGCGCATCAACATGGCCCCACGAGAGGTGGTGCTGCAGGTGGGCGACACGCTGCTGCTGGTCTGTCCGAAGCATCTCAACGTGGATACCCCCTCGCTGAAGGGAGCCCTGCATTTCTTCGACTCCGACGATGTGCCCAACATCGGTAGCGGCACCATCGTCTCTGCCCTCATCATGCTGGCTATGGTGGCCCTCTCGGCCTTCGGCATCATGCCCCTGCTGCAATGTGCCTTCCTCGCTGCTGCCGCCATGCTCATCTGTCGTTGTTGTAACATGGAACAGGCCATGCGGGCCATCAACTGGGAGATACTCATGGTCTTCGCGGGCAGTGCCGTCCTCGGTCTGGCTATCCAGAAGACGGGCATTGCCGAATGGCTGGCCAACGGTATCCTCGATGTCTGCGGCACCAACCCCATCGTGGTGATGACCGCCGTCTGTCTGGTGGGTACCTTCGTCACAGAGTTCATCTCGAACACCGCCGCTGGAGCCATGTTCTTCCCCATCATGTACGAGGCCGCTGAGAAGATGGGCTACGAACCATTCCCCTTCCTTGTCGCCCTGATGGTGAGCGTCAGCAGCAGTTTCGCAACGCCCATCGGCTCGCCTACCCACATGCTGGTCTATGGTCCTG
>DETM01000039.1:4124-12786 GCA_002361655.1 Prevotella sp. UBA3288
CATGCGCATCGGCCTGCTGATGAACCTCATCATCCTCGCTGCCAACATCCTGATTGTGAATATCGTCTATCCACTGACACGATTGCAATAGCGGGACTGCTAAAATGAAAAAAAGCGTATGATGCGTGTTGAATTATGAATTATTTTTGTAATTTTGCAACGCAAACTATAACGATACGTATATGGAACTATCTATTGTCTCGCCTGTCTATCGCGGAGAAAAGATGCTCACGGAACTGGTGAGGAGGATTCACGAAGCCATCCGTCCGCTGACCGACGACTATGAGATTGTGCTGGTCAACGACTGCTCGCCAGATGCCTCGTGGGAGAAAATAGTGGAGATCTGTGCTGCCGACAAGCAGGTGAAGGGCATCAACCTGAGCCGTAACTTCGGACAGCCCTATGCCATCACGGCCGGCCTGACCTACGCCAAGGGACGCTATGTGGCCGTCATCGACTGCGACCTGCAGAACAAGCCGGAAGACCTGCCGGCCATGTACAAGAAGGCGCTGGAGGGCTACGATGTGGTCAGTGCCCGCCGCGTGGTTCGCGACGACACCCCACTGAAGCGGCTGTCGTCGGCCGTCTTCCACAAGGCTTACGACTTCCTGAGCGGTTTTAAGACCGACAAGGCCGTGGCAGAGTTCGGCATCTACAGCCAGAAGATTGTCAAGGTCTACTGCAGTATCCCCGAATATTCGCGCTCCTTCGTGGAACTCATCCACACGCTGGGTTTCAAGAAGAGCACCGTCGACGTGTATCACGACCACCGTATGGAAGGCAAGAGTTCGTACAACCTGAAGCGACTGCTGGTGCTGTCGTACAACAGCATCATCTCAAACAGCAACCGCCCGCTCTACCTGGCCGTCACACTGGGTTTCATCATGTCGGTCGTATCGATGCTGATGGCCATCTACAATATCTTTGCCAAATTCGTCGGACTGAACGAGGTGGTGGGCTACACATCCACCATCTTCTCCATCTGGTTCGTGGGCGGCCTGCTGCTGTTCATGATGGGCATCCTCGGCCTCTACATCGGCAAGATCTTCGACCAGGTGAAAGGCCGTCCCGTCTTCATCGTCAGTGACACCCTCAACTGCCAGAATGACGATAATAGCGGAATGCAAAATAAACAGTAAATTGTAAATAGTCAAATTGCAAATAAAAGATGATTCCATTCAACAAACCATATTGCTCCGGACGCGAACTGAGTTACATACAGGAAGTATGCCACTCGACCACCATGTCAGGCAACGGAGAGTTTACCAAACTGTGTCACGGATTCCTGGAGAAGCACTACGGTTTCCGCAAGTGTCTGCTGACAACATCTGGTACCGATGCCCTGGAGATGTGCGCCATGCTCTGCCAACTGAAGCCCGGCGACGAGGTCATCGTGCCGTCGTACACCTTCGTCTCGTCGGCCATCGCCTTTTTGCGGGAAGGAGCCTACGTCCGTTTTGCCGACAGCGGCGAAAAGGACCCCAACATCACCGTCTCGAACATAGCACCGCTCATCAACGAGAAGACCCGTGCCATCGTGGTGGTGCACTATGCCGGTGTGGCCTGCGACATGGACAGCATCATGCAGTTGGCCGAGAAGCACCACCTGCTCGTGGTGGAGGATGCCGCCCACAGCATCGACTCCTACTACAAGGGGCGCCCGCTGGGCAGCATCGGTCATCTGGCCGCCTTCTCCTTCCACGAGACAAAGAACATCAACTGCGGCGAGGGCGGCATGCTCGTGGTCAACGACGAGCGTTTTGTCAGCCGTGCCGAAATCTTGTGGGAGAAAGGCACTAACCGTGCTGAGTTCTATCGCGGCATGGTGAACAAGTACGGCTGGTGCGACATGGGCTCGTCGTTCCTGCCATCGGAACTCAATGCTGCCTTCCTCTGGGCACAACTGGAACAGATAGACGACATTCAGGGTAAGCGACGCCACATCTGGGAACGCTACGACCAAGCCCTGCGCGGCAAGATCGGTGCCGGCATCCGGATTCCCGACATCCCCGACTACGCCACAAAGAATTATCACATGTACTACTTGCTCTGCCCGTCGCTCGAAGTCAGGACCCGCCTGATGAACTATCTGAAGAACCACGGTGTGCAGACCACCTTCCACTACCTGCCCCTCCATTCGAGCAAATACTATGAGGACAAGCACGACGGGCGCTCGCTGCCCAATTGCGACCGCTATGCCGACACACTGGTCCGTCTGCCACTCTACTACGAACTGACCGACGATGAAATAGACCGTATCAACAAGTTGCTGTTGAGTTTCAAGGGATAGGGCCATGCTATATTAATGAGGTAAGGTCATGCTATATATAAATAAGGTGTTGGCAGGCATCCGCTGGTTCTTCAGCAACAAGTGGTGTGTCTTCTTCCTCGGACTGGCAGTAGTACTGCTGGCTACGACGCTAGAAGTGGTGCGAGGCCGCAACACCAACTATTTCGACTATCAGGACTCTACCCGTATGTTCTGGGAAGGCATCAGTCCCTACAACCTGGAGTATGCCCAGGCCAACAGCATCTATTTCCTCTATTCGCCGGTATTCAGCGTCATCTTTGCCCCCATCTTCTACCTGCCCTGGTGGCTGGGGCCCTTTGTGTGGAACCTCTGCAACTACGGCCTTTTCACGCTGGCTATCAAGACGCTGCCTGAGCAGTTGAGGAAATACCGGCATTGGATATTCCTGTTCCTGCTCTCGGTAGTGCTGCAGACCGTCTTCTGCTATCAGCACAACATCATCGTGTGCTACATCTATATCTTCGCCTTCACCCTGCTGGAGCGCAACAAGGGCTTCTGGGCCGTGCTGCTCATCATGATATCGGCCACGACGAAGGTCTACGGTGCTGCCGAGTTGGCCATCCTGCTCTGCTATCCCAAGATGTGGCGCAACTTCGGCTATGCCATCCTCTGCGGTGCTACACTCATCCTGCTGCCGGCCATCAACACTGCCTTCGACAATGTGTTTGTGCTCTATCAGGAGATGTTCGACATGATTGCCAGCCATCACAACGACAGCGATTTCATCGGTATCCTCTTTGCCAGAGGCCTCAAACCGCTACTGCTGCCCAACTACCGACTGGTGCAGATAGTGGTCTTCGCCCTGATGGCTATTGCTTTCTTCTGGCGCCACGACCGGTGGGGCGACTTCCGCTTCCGTGTGCAGGCCTTGGCTGCGCTGACAGGTTTCATGATTCTGTTCAGCGACTGCCCGGAGACCCATACCTACATCATCGCCCTGCCCTTCTACGCCATGGCCTTCTGGCTCCAGCCACGACGCACCTGGGTGGACTGGACGCTGTTCTGGTCGCTGGTGGTCAACTTCTGCATCTTGCCAACCGACGTGCTCTGTCCGGCCTGGCTGCATGAGTTTGTCCACAAGACGTTCTGGCTCGACGTATATACGTTCTTCATCTGCTGGCTGCGCGTCATCTGGTGGGCCGTGGGACCAAGGAGAATTGAGAGTTGAGAATTATGAGGATACTGATACTGCTGATAATCATGACGATAGTGCCGCTGGAAATGGCAGCACAGACGAAGCGCACGTTCAAGGTGAAAGGCGTGCAGTTCAACATGATACTCGTGGAGGGCGGCACTTTCATGATGGGAGCCCAGCACGGCGACTCGGATGCCGATGCCGACGAGGTGCGCCACGAGGTGACGCTTACCTCTTATTATATAGGTGAGACAGAGGTGACTCAGGCACTATGGGAGGCCGTGATGCCCAAGAACCGGTCGAAGCACCGCGGCAATGGGCAGTGGCCGGTAGAATATGTCACCTACGGCATGTGCAAGGAGTTTATCGCCCGCTTGAACGAGTTGACGGGGCAACATTTCCGGCTGCCCACCGAGGCGGAATGGGAATATGCCGCACGAGGCGGCAGGAAGTCGAAAGGCTTTCGCTATGCCGGCAGTGACCGGATTGACGAGGTGGCCTACACCCTGGCAAACATCAAGGAGCGGGTGCAGCAGCCGGTGGGCCGGTTCAAGCCCAACGAACTGGGACTCTACGATATGTCGGGCAACGTATGGGAATGGTGTGACGACTGGTATCGCAAGACACCCGACAGCAAGCCTTCGACGAATTTCCATGTCATCCGTGGAGGCGGCTACGACTGCAGCCCACGCTACTGCCGCACCACGAACCGCTATCTCTACGATCAGCGCCGTCGTCGCGACTTGGTCGGTTTCCGTCTTGCCCTCTAAAAAAGAATGACATTCACCGTCTGCCACTATTCGACATAGTCAATCTGCGGTTTGAAGGAGAGACCGTCGACGAAACCTCGCCACAGATTCTTACGGAACGTCGCCCTCACCTCTTTCGGCATATCCTTTGTACGGTGTATGTCGAGACGCAGATGGTTCAGATGGCGGAAGAACCAGACAATCCACGGTTTCTCGCCTCTCGAGGCAAACATACCGTTGCGCATATAGTAATAGAACTTCCATGCTGAGTCGGGGGTGGCCACCTTGATGCCGGAACCATAATTGGCACCCGTCTTGTGCAACGCCACACTATGGTTGTTCAGATAGCCTTTATAACCCCTTTTGAAGATGCGCGACGTGTATTCGGCATCGTCCACCCAGATAAAGAACTCCTTATAGGGCAGTCCTACCTCACGGACGACCCGGCAGGGCACTAATAGCGACACAAAGGATGCAGAACGGATAGCGTAAAGACCATCTTCCAACGCTTCGCTATTCACATAGCCGGGAATATTCATCTTATGCACCTCACCATCGGTCCACACCACCTTGCTACAAACGAAACCGGCATCCCGGTGGCGCTCCATCGTCTCGACGAGCGTAGCCAGCGTGTCGGCCTGAGGAATAGTGTCGTCGTCCATAATCCAGACAGCATCGGCCCCCTGTCGGGTGGCGATGGCGATGCCTTCGGCAAAGCCTGCCGCCCCACCCCGGTTCTTATCAAAGGTCTTCACGGCCAGACGCCCGTCATCGATGGTCTTGAGGAAATCGCCCGTTCCATCGGTCGACGCATTGTCGACGACAACGATGGAGCCAACGGCTTTCGACTGATGCTGCACTGCCTGCAGACATTCCTTCAGCAAAGCCAAACGGTTGTAGGTCACTATGACTGCTGCTATATGTTCCATATCAATAGAGTTTTCCGATGAGTTTTGCCAGGGTCCGCTTGACAAGCACCCGACGCTTCACACCCTGCAAGTCTGTATGCCTGATACGCTCGATGTCCTGTTCCACGGTATCGCCCTGACGGTAGGAGCGCACAAAGAATTGGGCGATATAACGACTCCAGTAGTATTTGTTATGCCAGTAGTGGCCTATCCAGCGGTCGGCCTCCACCATCTGTTTCGTACAGGCTTTCAACGCTATCGACAACGAATACTGTTCGACAGTCACCGGTTCTGCTCCGTCATCCAGCATCCCGTCGCAGACCGCCAATGCCAAGTCGGTGGCTGCCACAGTCAACCCGCCGGGAATGGCTACGACACCGGCATTCCACATGTGGTGCTCACGACCAATCGTGATGCCGCCATAGGTCTTGCCATTGACTGTCTGCCACATGCTGAGCGACTTCTCCTTCATATCGCCAGGGCAGCCCTCGTCTTTATGCATCAGACCTTGGCCCGACTGCAGTATCGCCTTCAACTCATCAAGGTGACCATAAAGATAGGTGTCGCCATCGAGATACATCATCGCCTTCTCAGGCGACATCTGGGCGATGTGCTGCAACACCATTATCTTCACCCGCCAGAAGAAGTCGTGCCGTCCGCGCCACGCCTTGATTTGATCCGCAGTGATAGGAACGACTGTCACCTGTGGCAGCGATGCATAGACCGTCGGGGTATCGGTGACCACATAAAACGTATCGCCGGCGGCAGCCTGTGCCAGAAAGGTGCGGATGGAGAACCCTACCTGCATGTGAATCACGGTGTTACCACCTATCACGAAGTAAACAATATTCATATAAACCGTATGTTTGCTGCAAAGATAATCATTTCACTTCGAAATAAGAAGAAAAACGACTATTTCTTTTCATTTCTCTCACATATTTCGTAACTTTGCACCCCGAATTCGAATTTATACCTTTATATAAAGACAAGTTATGGCAGAAAAACTTGAAGTGAAAGAACTCGACCAGGTGGTCGTACGCTTTTCAGGAGACTCCGGCGATGGTATGCAGTTGGCCGGAAACATCTTTTCTACTGTCAGTGCCACCGTTGGCAATGGCATTTCCACATTCCCCGACTATCCTGCCGACATTCGCGCCCCGCAAGGGTCGCTGACTGGTGTCAGCGGCTTTCAGGTGCACATCGGAGCAGGGAAGGTCTTCACTCCCGGCGACAAGTGTGACGTGCTGGTAGCCATGAACGCGGCTGCACTGAAGACACAGTACCGCTACGCCAAGCCCGACGCCACCATCATCATCGACACCGACTCGTTCGGTCCGAAAGATCTGGAGAAGGCACAGTTCAAGACCGACGACTATCTGGGCGAGATGGGCATCGACCCCGACCGCGTCATCCAGTGTCCGCTGACCACGATGGTGAAGGCCGCCCTGGCCGACAGCGGCATGGACAACAAGGCCATGCTGAAGTGCCGCAACATGTTTGCCCTGGGACTGGTGTGCTGGCTGTTCGACCGCGACCTGAACCTGGTGAACAATTTCCTCAGAGAAAAGTTTGCCAAGAAGCCTGCCGTCGCCGAGGCCAACATCAAGGTAATCCAGGCCGGCTATGACTACGGCCACAATACCCACTCGAGTGCCACCAACGTGTGCCGCATCGAGACGAAGCACAAGGTGCCCGGACGCTATATGGACATCACCGGCAACAAAGCCACGGCCTATGGTTTCATTGCCGCTGCCGAGAAGGCCGGCCTGCGCCTCTACTTGGGCTCTTACCCCATCACACCGGCCACCGACGTGCTGCACGAACTCAGCAAGCACAAGTCGTGCGGTGTCATCACCGTGCAGTGCGAAGACGAGATCAGCGGTGCGGCCTCAGCCCTCGGCGCCTCATTCGCAGGTGCCCTCGGCGTGACATCGACCAGCGGTCCCGGCATCTGCCTGAAGAGCGAGGCCATGAACCTGGCCGTCATCATGGAGTTGCCACTGGTCATCCTCGACGTGCAACGCGGCGGTCCTGCCACCGGCCTGCCTACCAAGAGCGAACAGACCGACCTGCTGCAGGTGCTCTTCGGCCGCAATGGCGAGAGTCCCATGCCGGTGCTGGCAGCCACCAGTCCTGCCGACTGCTTCGATGCTGCCTATCAGGCCTCGAAGATTGCCCTGGAGCACATGACCCCCGTCGTGCTGCTCACCGATGCCTTCATCGCCAACGGCAGCGGTGCCTTCCGCCTGCCCGAGATGGCCAAACTGGACGCTATCAACCCGCCCTACGTGCCAGAGGAACTGAAGGGCAAGTGGACACCCTATATGCGTGCCGAAAACGGTACTCGCTACTGGGCCGTGCCCGGTCGTGAAGGGTTTACACATATCCTGGGCGGCCTGGAGAAAGACTCGGAGACGGGTGCTATCTCTACGAATCCCGAAAACCACGACCTGATGACCCGTCTGCGCCAGCAGAAGATTCAGAACATCCAAGTGCCCGACCTGGAGGTGGAAGGCGACAAGGACAATGCCGACCTGCTCATCGTGGGCTTCGGATCGACCTATGGCCATCTGCATGCCGCCATGGACGAACTCCGTGCCAAGGGTCACAAGGTGGCGCTGGCTCAGTTTAAATACCTGAACCCGCTGCCCAAGAACACCGCCGAGGTACTGAAGAAGTACAAGAAGGTGGTTGTGGCCGAACAGAACATGGGTCAACTTGCTGCCTATCTGCGAATGAAGGTGGACCATTTCACCCCCTGTCAGTTCAACCAGGTTAAGGGCCAACCTTTCGTGGTAGAGGAACTGGTCAGCGCAATGGCCCCCCTTTCAGCCCCCGAGGGGGCTACTATAGAAAAATAACTCATGACTTATGAATACCAGACGGCCGACCCCGCACAATACCATCTGCTTAGAGAGTATGCCGAATATAACAGGAATCATCCGACAGAGGCAGAAAGCCTGTTATGGCAGTATCTCAGAGGGAACGCATTAGGCGAATCTTTTAAGCGCCAGCACATAATAGGAGACTATATTGCTGATTTCGTATGCCTGTCAATGAAACTAATCATTGAATTGGATGGTGGCTATCATCACACGACAGAACAGCAAATGAATGATAGGCAACGGACAGAATGGTTGGAAAGCAAGGGCTATCGCGTCATCAGATTCACAAATGAAGAGTTATTTGGAAATATCAATAATGTATTAGAAACCATAAAAGAGGAATTATATGAATAGCAAAACTATAGAAGCCCCCGCGGGGGCAGTAGGGGGGGCCATCAGTTACGTGCCGTCTGATTTTAAGAAAGGCCAACCTCGGTGGTGTCCAGGATGTGGTGACCACTTCTTTCTGGCCTCCCTGCATAAGGCTATGGCCGAGATTGGCGTGGCTCCTGAGAACGTGGCCGTCATCAGCGGCATCGGCTGTTCAAGCCGTCTGCCCCACTATATGAATACCTACGGCATGAACACCATCCACGGACGTGCTGCCGCCATAGCCACCGGTGCCAAGGTGGCCAATCCCAACCTCACGATATGGCAGGTCAGCGGCGACGGCG
>DETM01000039.1:12895-15668 GCA_002361655.1 Prevotella sp. UBA3288
TGATTCTGCTGAACAACCGCATCTATGGTCTGACAAAGGGACAGTACAGCCCCACGTCGCCCCGCGGCTTCGTCTCGAAGTCGAGCCCTTACGGCACCGTCGAGGATCCGTTCCGTCCGGCAGAACTGTGCTTCGGTGCCCGCGGCCATTTCTTTGCCCGTTGTGTGGCCACCGATGCCAAGGGGAGCGTGGACGTGCTCAAGGCCGCCTATGAACACAAAGGAGCCAGCGTGACCGAGGTGCTGCAGAACTGCGTCATCTTCAACGATCACTGCCACGACATCGTCTACAACAACGAGGGCCGCAAGAAGAACGCTATCTATGTGCGACATGGCGAGAAACTCGTCTTCGGCGAGAACAACGAGTATGGACTGGTGCAGCAAGGCTTCGGCCTGAAAGTGGTGGAGATAGGCAAGGACGGCTATACGATTGACGACATCCTCGTTCACGATGCCCACTGCGAGGACAACACCCTGCAACTGAAGTTGGCCATGATGACACCTGAAGACGGCTTCCCCATCGCCCTTGGCGTCATCCGCGACGTGGAGGCCCCCACCTACGACGAGGCTGTTCATGCCCAGATAGCAGAAGTCAGTGCCCAGAAGAAATATCACAACTTCAGCGAACTGCTGGAGACCAATGATATCTGGGAAGTGAAATAAAGCATGGAGGAGAGGGAGCGCTGCTTTCCTATCGACCATATATAAAATGAATGTTGGCCATCAATTGAGTTTGATGGCCAACATTGTTAAATCGTCAGTTTGGCTGCCAGCAATCGTTTTATTTTCCGAATCTTTTGTTTCATCTTTTGTCGATTTTCGTTGCAAGGTTGCAATTAAAAGAATAAAAAAAACAAATAATCTCGGCAAATTGTGTTTTATTTTGTACCTTTGCAGGCCGAAAGCAAAAACAAATAAAATCATGTTAAGTACCTACAGAGGGCTGCATATAGTAGAAGCGGCCCGCAACTTCCGCCACGAGCACAAATATCATCCCAGTAACACGGTAAAACGCTTAGTAAAAACGGCCATTGTCGCTTTTGTGACGCTGCTGCTTTGGAACATGCCACAGGAATGGTTCGGCATAGACAACTTGACCGTCGTCCAACAGCGCATCATCGCCATCTTTGCCTTTGCCACATTGATGTGGATACTGGAGATTGTCTCTTCATGGGCCACATCGGTGGCAGTCATCGTGTTGATGCTCCTCTTCTGCACAGACAGTGGCATCCTGCCGATGGTCAACACCGAAGAGGTGGGGGCACTGCTCTCCTACAAGGGCGTCATGGCCACCTTTGCCGACCCCGTCATCATGCTTTTCATCGGTGGTTTCGTGCTGGCCATCGCCGCCACGAAGACAGGTCTCGACGCCCAACTGGCCAAAGTGCTGCTAAAGCCGTTTGGAACCAAGTCTGACAACGTGCTGCTCGGTTTCCTGCTCATCACAGGTCTGTTCTCCATGTTTGTCAGCAACACGGCAACGGCAGCCATGATGCTCACCTTCCTGACCCCTGTGTTCCGCCAGTTGCCGCCAGAAGGGAAAGGCCGCATCGCACTGGCACTGAGCATCCCTGTGGCCGCCAACCTGGGAGGCATGGGCACACCCATCGGCACACCGCCGAACACCATCGCCCTAAAATACCTGAACGACCCTGAGGGTCTGAACCTGGGGCTGGGATTCGGCGAATGGATGATGTTCATGTTCCCGCTCGTCATCGTCTTGTTATTCATTAGTTGGTTCATCCTGAAAAAGATGTTCCCCTTCAGCCAGAAAAACATCCAACTTCATATCGAAGGCGAGATGAAGCACGACATGCACTCGTGGGTAGTCATCGTCACCTTCTTCGTCACCGTAGCCCTCTGGCTGCTGGACCGTGTCACCGGCATCAACTCCTATACGGTGGCCATGATTCCTTTTGCGGTATTTGCACTGACCGGTGTCATCAACAAGCGAGATTTGGAACAGATCAACTGGAGTGTCATCTGGATGGTGGCCGGCGGTTTTGCCTTGGGCTTTGGCCTCAACAAGTCGGGATTGGCAGAGAATGCCATCGACAGCATTCCCTTCGAGACCTTCCCGCCGCTGCTCATCCTGCTGCTGGGTGGACTTATCTGCTATTTGCTCAGCAACTTCATCTCCAACTCGGCCACAGCGGCACTGCTGATGCCTATCCTTGCCATCGTCTGCGGAGCCATGGGCGACAAACTCAACGAGATTGGCGGTACGGCAACCGTGCTCATCGGCGTGGCCATTGCTGCCAGCAGTGCTATGGTACTGCCCATATCAACGCCGCCGAACGCCTTGGCCTTCAGCACCAATCTGGTACAGCAGAAGGATATGTCGAAGGTGGGACTCATCATGGGTGTCGTCTCCATGGTGATGGGCTTCGGTTTGGTTTATCTGATGGGTATAGCCCATATCATCTGACAGCACTCTTATTATATATAATGTATAAAAAATATTAATAATAAGACATAACCAACACATTCGGCGAGAGAAAAGTGTAACTTTGTAGCCAGTTTTTAAAACTTTATTGCATTCTTTATGATGAACCTTAAGAAACTGTTTGTGGCCGCCATGCTGCTTGTTACAGGACCGGCCACCGTGATGGCGCAGCAAATGCCGCCCATCCCCGTTGACCCCGACGTAAAGATCGGCAAACTGGACAACGGACTGACTTACTACATCCGTCACAACGCATGGCCCGAACAGCGTGCCGAGTTCTACATCGCACAGCGCGTCGGTGCCATCCAGGAGAACGACGACCAGCGCG
>DETM01000039.1:15722-22332 GCA_002361655.1 Prevotella sp. UBA3288
CACTTCCTGGAGCACATGTGCTTCAACGGTACAGAACATTTCAAGGGCAACGACATTGTGAAATGGTGCGAGACCATCGGTGTGAAATTCGGTCGCGACCTGAATGCCTACACCTCTATCGACCAGACGGTGTACAACATTTCTAACGTGCCGACCACCCGCGAGGGCATCATCGACTCCTGTCTGCTCATCCTACACGACTGGGCCGACGGCCTGTTGCTGGAGCCGGAGGAGATTGACAAGGAGCGTGGAGTGATTCACGAGGAGTGGCGTCTGCGCACCAGTGCCCAGATGCGAATGCTGGAGCGCGACCTGCCCCGCCTCTATCCTGACTCTAAGTATGGCCATCGTATGCCTATCGGCCTGATGGAAATCATCGACAACTTCAAGCCAGAGGTGCTGCGTGCCTACTATGAGAAGTGGTACCGTCCTGACAACCAGGCCATCATCGTGGTGGGCGACGTGGACGTGAATGCTGTAGAGCAGAAGATCAAGAACCTCTTCTCGCCCATCAAGATGCCTGAGAACCCCGCTCCTGTGGTGGCTGAGGCTGTGCCCGACAACAAGGAGGCTATCATCGTGGTCGACAAGGACAAGGAGATGCAGTACAGCATCGTGGAACTGATGTTCAAGGGCGAGCCCATCCCCGATGAAGTCAAGGGAAATATGCAGTACCTCATCATCGACTACCTGAAAGATGCCTGCATCAGTATGCTGAACGACCGCTACAACGAGTTGGCCCAGAAAGCCGACTGCCCCTATCTGCAGGGTGGTGCCGGCTATGGTCAGTACCTGTTGTCAAAGACAAAGGATGCCTTCGAACTGAGCGCACTGCCGAAGGAAGGACAGACAGAGGCTGCGCTGAAGACCGTGCTCGTTGAGGCTCGTCGCGCCGCTGAGTTCGGCTTCACCGCTACAGAGTATCAGCGCTACAAGTCGAAATTCACCAGCCAGTTGGACAAGGACTACTCTAATAAGGACAAACGCTACAACAGCCGCTTTGTCAACCAGTATGTGCAACACTTCCTGGAAAAAGAGCCCATCCCAGGTATCGATATGTACTATCAGACCATGAAGCAGATCGTGCCCATGCTGCCGCTGGAGGCCGTCAACAGTTTGATGAAACAGTTCGTCAGCACTAACGACTCCAATGTGGTGGTGCTCAACATGAACCAGGAGAAGGAAGGTGCCGTCTATCCCACCGAGGCCTCGCTCAAGCAGGCTCTCGATGAGGCCCGTGCCACCCAGATTGAGGCCTACGTGGACAACGTGAAGAACGAGCCCCTGATTACCACTCTGCCCCAGGCCGGCAAGATTGTGAAGGAGGAAGCCGGCAAGAAGTTCGACAGCAAGGAACTGACACTCTCCAACGGTGTGAAGGTCATCCTGAAGCAGACCGACCTGAAGAATGACCAGGTGCTGCTGAGTGCCGAAGGCTTCGGCGGATCTGCCCTCTATGGCGAGCAGGACTTCGCCAATATCAAGATGTTCGATGATGCCGTCGAGGCCAGCGGCCTGGGCAACTTCTCGCACACCGAACTGGAGAAGGCCCTCGCAGGCAAGATTGCCAGTGCCAGCCTCTCCATCAGCGACAACCGCATGAACGTCAGCGGCTCGTCGACCCCCACTGACGTGGAGACCATGCTGCAACTCGTCTACCTCTACTTCACCAACATCAACAAAGACCAGGAGTCGTACGACAACATGATGAAGACCCAGGAGTTGCTGCTGAAGAACAAGATGCTGCAGCCCGAGGCCGTGTTCAGCGACTCGCTGACCCTCACCATCTCGGCCCACAGCAAGCGTGAGGCACCCATCACCATGGACGACCTGAAGGCCGTCAACTACGACCGTATCCTCGCCATGGCCAAGGAGCAGACAGCCAATGCCGCTGCCTTCACCTTCACCATCATCGGCAACTACGACGAGGCAACCATCCGTCCGCTCCTCGAGCAGTACATCGGCAGCCTGCCCGGCGATGCCAAGAAGGTGGTGAAGAGTCAGGATGTGTCTTCCACATTCAAGGGCGAGGTCATCAACAACTTCAAACGCAAGATGGAGACACCGAAGGCCATTGCCGTCATGGTCTGGCAGAGCGAGAAACAGACCTACAACCTAGAGAATATCGTGCGTGGCGACATGGTGGGACAGATTCTTACTATGATCTATACCGAGAAGATCCGTGAGGAGGCCAGTGCAGCCTACTCTGTGATGGCACAGGCCGGCATCAACCGTGACGACTTTAAGTCAAGCAGCCTCATCCTCGTCTACTGCCCCATGAAGCCTGAGAAGGGCGACATCGCCGTGAAGATTATGAAAGAGGAGGTGGAAGCCCTGGCCAAGACCGTGGATGCCGAGAAACTGAACAAGGTGAAGGAGTACATGCTGAAGAACGTGGACGACCAGGCCAAGACAAACCGCTACTGGGCCAACGCACTCGGCAACTGGCGCAAATACAGCGTCGACATCAACACCGACTATAAGCAGACGGTGCAGGCCCAGACCCCTGAGAGCATTGCTGCTTTCGTGAAGGAACTGCTCAGTGCCGGCAACCGTGCCGAAATTATCATGCTGCCAGAGGAATAAGCGTCACTGTTCCCTCAGTCATCAATATCAGCCGAGGCTCTCCATATCGAGGGTCTCGGCGCTTTTTGATTTCAACTGCTCCTGAAAAAGACCTTGCTGACAAATGGTAAAAAACCTCTAAACACTTGCTCATAAAATCGTCTACACCAATTTATTGCCCAAAAACTTTGCCATCTCTCTTTTTTTATTTACCTTTGCAGTCCAAGAGCAGAGTCATCAGACAAGCATTCAAATAAAGTATCATAGAACATGGCATATCTATTCTCATCGGAATCAGTATCGGAAGGCCATCCCGACAAGGTAGCCGACCAAATATCAGACGCTATCCTCGACCAGTTCCTGGCCTACGACGACAAGGCTCGCGTGGCTTGCGAGAGTTTCGTCACCACCGGCCAGGTGGTCATCATGGGCGAAGTGCGCAGCGAGGTGTATATCGACCTGCAGACCATTGCCCGTAACACCATTAAAAAGATTGGCTATACCAAGGCCGAATATCAGTTCGACGGCAACTCATGCGGCATTCTGACGGCCATCCACGAGCAAAGTGCCGACATCAACCGCGGTGTAGACCGTGAAGAAGACGAGAATCAGGGGGCCGGCGACCAGGGCATGATGTTTGGCTATGCCACCAACGAGACGGAGAACTTCATGCCCGTATCACTGGACTTGGCCCACCTGATCATGCGCACCTTGGCCGACATCCGCAAGGAGGGCCAGATGATGACCTACCTGCGGCCCGACGCCAAGAGCCAGGTGACCATCGAGTATAGCGACGAAGGCATCCCCGAGCGTATCGACACCATTGTGGTATCAACACAGCACGACGAGTTCGACGACGACGAGAAGATGCTGGAGCGCATTAAGAACGATGTCATCAACATCCTCATTCCCCGTGTCAAACAGCACATTCACAGCGCAAAGGTTCTTGCACTCTTCAATGATGACATCAAATACTACGTCAACCCGACGGGTAAATTTGTCATCGGTGGCCCTCACGGCGACACCGGTCTGACGGGCCGAAAAATTATCGTCGACACCTATGGCGGTAAGGGTGCCCATGGTGGCGGAGCATTCTCCGGCAAGGACTCGTCGAAGGTGGACCGCTCGGCGGCCTATGCAGCCCGGCACATCGCCAAAAACATGGTGGCTGCCGGCGTCAGCGACGAGATGCTGGTACAGGTCAGTTACGCCATCGGCGTGGCCAAGCCCATGAACATCTACGTAAACACCTACGGTCGCAGCAAGGTGCAAATGAGTGACGGCGATATTGCCAAGAAGATTGAGACCCTGTTCGACCTGCGGCCCAAAGCCATCGAGCGGACACTGAAACTACGTCAGCCCATGTATCTGGAGACGGCTGCCTACGGCCACATGGGCCGTCAGCCCGAGGTTGTGAAGAAAACCTTCACCAGCCACTACCATGCTACGAAGACCATCGACGTGGAACTCTTCACCTGGGAGAAACTGGATCGCGTAGACGATATCAAACAGGCATTTGGACTCGACTAGCACCATACTACCGACACCCGACTTTGGCTTTCATAACGACGAAAGTCAACTGTGGGCCGGCCACGACTTCTTGTTGGCAGACACGCTCCCTTCTACGGTCAGCGTCTACAGCCCGGGCGTGGTCGGCGACCTCATCCCCTACGGCCTTGGCAACGACGACACCGTGGCTATTGGCCTGCTAACTATCCTCATATTCGTCGCCATCGCAACGAGCCGATCATGGCATTTCATCAACCGGCAAACCAGGACTTTTCTCTATACCCACCACGACAATGGCACGGAGACAGAGACTGCGTCGGACATCCGCTTCCAGTACATAATGGCCGGCATCGACCTGGTGCTGTTGACCATGATAGCCTTTATCTATACCGAGGACTATCTTGCAAATCCTTATTTCCATATTGACAACTACAAACTGATAGGCATGATACTCGCCATGGTGATTGTCTATTTCATCCTCAGATGGACAGCGACGACTATGGTCAACCTCACCTTCTTTAATAGTAAAAAAAACATACAATGGACATACTCACAACTCTTCCTCACCACCATAGAAACAGTACTGATGTGCCCACTCGTCATCGCCCTCGTCTATCTAGGCCTCAGTACCGAAAAAGGTATAATTTGGTTCCTTGCTATTCTCATTTTGAACAAATTACTAACATTTTATAAGGATTGGAGCATCTTTTTTAAACAAAACGGCGGTGTTTTGCAAACTATTTTGTACTTTTGTGCCCTCGAAATAACGCCTTTGCTCGCTTTCGGCGGTGCTTGGCGTGCGATGACGAATTTTCTTAAAGTAATTTTTTAGGACACAGAAATGATTAAAAAGATTCTGGTTTCTCAGCCCAAACCAACCAGCGAAAAATCGCCTTATTACGACATTGCCGAACGATTCGGTGTCGAACTGGTCTTCAGGCCCTTTATCAAGGTAGAGGGGATGACGGCTCGGGAGTTCCGCGCTCAAAAGGTGAACATACTAGACTACACAGCCATTGTCTTTACATCGCGCCATGCCATTGACCACTTCTTCACACTGGCCAAAGAACTGCGCGTTACCATCCCTGAAAACATGAAATACTTCTGTGTCACAGAGACTATCGCGCTCTATATTCAGAAATACGTACAATATCGTAAGCGCAAGGTATTCTTCGGAACCACCGGCCGCATCGACGACCTGCTGCCTACCATGGTGAAGCACAAGACCGAGAAATACCTGGTGCCCATGAGCGACGTTCACACCGACTCGCTCTCCAAACTACTCGACTCCAAGAAACTACAGCACAAGGAGTGTGTGATGTACAAAACCGTGAGTAATGATTTTACGGATGAAGAAGTCAAGACATTCGACTATGACATGTTAATCTTCTTCAGCCCGTCAGGTATAGAGTCGCTCACCAAGAACTTCCCCAACTTCGAGCAGGGCAACATCGCCATTGCCACTTTCGGTCCGGCCACTGCGAAGGCTGTTCTCGACGCCGGGCTCCGTCTGGACCTGGAGGCTCCCAGCGAAAAATATCCCTCGATGACTGGTGCCCTGCAGCACTATCTGCTCTTGAATGAAGAATGAGTTTAGGAAGCAGGAACGTATCGTCAGCCAAAAACTGATGGACCACCTCTTTAGCGGGAAAGAGAGCCACTCGTTGACGGCCTTCCCGCTAAGAGCAGTCTATATGAAACAAGATATACCCCATGGCGACGTGCCGGTACAGATACTGGTCAGCGTACCCAAGCGACACCTGAAGCACGCCGTCGACCGCAATCGCGTCAAACGACAAGTGCGAGAAGCCTACCGCCTGCGGAAAGGGCATCTGTGGCAGAGCATCCCCGACAGCCAGTCGCTGGCCATCGCCTTCATCTGGCAGACTGACAAATGCTTGCCTTCGGCTGAGGTAGACAGCCGTATGAGGAGCCTGCTGGAACGCATCAACCGAAAACTATGAAACTGTTATGGCACTACATAGCCATCGTACTGAAGTGGATATTGCTGACGCCTATCATTTTCTACCAGCGATGCATCAGCCCCTTTACACCACCGGCCTGCCGCTTCACGCCGACATGCTCACAGTATGCCAGGGAAGCCATTATCAAGCATGGTCCCATCAAAGGTCTCGCCCTGGCCATCTGGCGAATCCTACGCTGCAACCCCTGGGGAGGATCGGGCTATGATCCAGTACCGTGAAAGGAGAAAAGGGTGAAAAGGTGAAAAGGTGAAAAAGTAAAAGAAAAAGGGTGAAAAATAAAAAAAATATATAATGAGAAAGAATTTTGTTGAAGAACTCCGCTGGCGCGGAATGCTGGCACAGATGATGCCAGGCACAGAGGAACTCCTGCAAAAGGAGATGGTTACGGCATACTTGGGCACCGACCCTACTGCCGATTCGCTGCACATCGGACATCTGTGCGGCATCATGATGCTACGCCACCTGCAGCGTTGCGGCCACAGGCCCGTCATCCTGGTAGGTGGAGCCACCGGCATGATTGGCGACCCCAGCGGCAAGAGCCAGGAGCGCAA
>DETM01000039.1:22399-24943 GCA_002361655.1 Prevotella sp. UBA3288
AGGAGTGCATCAAGGCACAGGTGGCTAAGTTTCTCGACTTCGAGTCGAAGGACGAAAATGCTGCCCTGATGGTGAACAACTACGACTGGATGAAAAACTTCACCTTCCTCGATTTCGCCCGCGAAGTTGGCAAGCACATCACTGTCAACTATATGATGGCCAAGGAGAGCGTGCAGCAGCGTCTGAACGGTACTGCACGCGACGGACTCTCGTTCACCGAGTTCACCTACCAGTTGCTACAGGGCTACGACTTTCTCTATCTCTATCAGCACTATGGTGTCAAACTTCAGTTGGGAGGCAACGACCAGTGGGGCAACATGACCACCGGCACCGAACTCATCCGCCGTACACTGGGCAACGAGGTAGAGACCTTCGCCCTCACCTGCCCGCTCATCACCAAGAGCGACGGAAAGAAGTTCGGCAAGACCGAGAGCGGCAACATCTGGCTCGACCCGAAGCGCACCACGCCCTACCGTTTCTATCAGTTCTGGCTGAACGTCAGCGACGACGATGCTGAGCGCTACATCAAGATATTCACCTCGCTCGACAAGGAAACTATCGATGCCCTCATCGAAGAACACAAGCAGGACCCCGGCCGTCGCGTGCTGCAGAAGCGCCTGGCTCAAGAGGTGACCATCATGGTACACTCGCAAGAAGCCCTCGACATGGCCATCGAAGCCTCGAACATCCTCTTCGGCAAAGCCACTAAGGAAGCCCTGGAGAAACTTGACGAACAGACGTTCCTTGATGTGTTTGACGGCGTGGAGAAATATGAAATCGGCCGCGACCAACTGGGACAGCCCGCCATCGAACTCTTCACCTCCGTGGCCCCCGTCTTCCCCTCAAAGGGTGAAATGCGCAAGATGGTACAAGGCGGAGGCGTCAGTCTGAACAAGGAAAAACTGAGCGACCAGCAGCGCCCTGTCACGGCTGAAGACCTCATCGACGGCAAATACCTGCTGGCCCAGAAGGGCAAGAAGAACTACTATTTGATTACCGTCAAGTAAGAAAAATGCGAAAATATTTGGTAGTGGCGCAAAAAACCACTACCTTTGCACCCGCAAAAGTGATTGGACGATGGTGTAATGGTAACACTACAGGTTTTGGTTCTGTCATTCCCGGTTCGAATCCGAGTCGTCCAACTCTTAATCTAATTTAAATCGTACCCCACTTCGTTGGTGATACGATTTTTTTTTGTATCTTTGCACTCAGACAAATCGAAAGACAATGAAAACAAACTATGAAGTGCGCTATGCTGCCCATCCTGCTGACGCTAAGCACTACGATACAGCAAGGCTGCGCCGTGATTTCCTGATCGAACGGCTCTTCGCCGGCAACGAGGTGAACATGGTCTACTCGATGTACGACCGGATGGTCATAGGTGGAGCCATGCCCATCGACGAGCCGCTAATGCTCGAAGCCATCGACCCGCTCAAGGCAGACTTTTTCACCCAACGCCGAGAGGTCGGTATATATAATATAGGTGGAACCGGCTCCGTACAGGTGGGCGGCGAATGTTTCGAACTGCAATACAAGGAGGCACTCTATATCGGACGTGGCGACAGAGAGGTACGATTCACATCGAATGATGCCCGGCAGCCAGCCAAGTTCTACTTCAACTCCACTACAGCCCACACTGCCTATCCCTGCAAGAAGGTGACTAAGCAGGAAGCCGTCGTGGCACACATGGGCTCGCTCGACATGTCGAACGAGCGCAATATCAACAAGATGCTGGTCAATCAGGTGCTGCCTACCTGCCAACTGCAGATGGGCATGACCGAACTGGCCACGGGCTCGGTATGGAACACCATGCCAGCCCATGTGCACAGCCGCCGTATGGAAGCCTACTTCTACTTCGAACTGCCCGACGACCAGGCTATCTGCCACTTCATGGGCGAACCTCAAGAGACACGCCACATCTGGATGCGAGGCGAACAGGCCGTCATCTCGCCCGAATGGAGCATACACTCTGCAGCAGCCACCCACAACTACACGTTCATCTGGGGCATGGGCGGCGAAAATCTGGACTATGCCGATCAAGACTTTTCTCTAATTACTGATTTAAAATAATAGTATTATGGCAAACTTATTTTCTTTAGAGGGCAAAAATGCCTGGATTACCGGTGCCAGTTACGGCATTGGTTTCAACATTGCCAAGGCTTTCGTGGCCGCCGGCATCAAGACCATCATCTTCAACGACCGTAACGAAGAGACACTGCAGCGCGGTATGGACAACTACAAGGAGGCCGGCATCGAAAACGTGAAAGGCTACATCTGCGACGTCACCGACGAAAAGGCAGTGGCCGAACTGGTGAAGACGATTCACCAGGAGGTGGGTCAGATTGATATCCTGGTCAACAATGCCGGCATCATCAAGCGCATCCCCACGCACGAGATGAAGCGCGAGGAGTTCCAGCAGGTCATCGACATCGACCTCGTCGGACCGTTCATCTGCTCAAGTGCTGTCATCCCCGAGATGATGGAGCGCCGCGAGGGTAAGATTATCAACATCTGCTCGATGATGTCGGAACTGGGCCGCGAGAC
>DETM01000004.1:0-6110 GCA_002361655.1 Prevotella sp. UBA3288
TTCATTAGGCATAAATTTTAATTGCGGGATATGAGATGAGAAGACATAGAGTTGCAGGTAAAATTACAAAAAAATATGAATTGAAATCAAACAAGGTCAAAAAAAATTGCAAAAAAACGCAAAATCTGTTCGTTTTATACATGAATGGACACATAAACGACCGAATTGATTGCAAAATCTACCTCGAATTTATTTCTTAATCATTCCATTTCCCATTTTCTTCCTATTTTTTAGATTGCTATACTATCTACACGCTATCCTCCTAATATCCGCCAACTATTGATTCTCTATCTGAAGGCAGAACTAAACAAGCAGTAAAGGGACACGCCAGGGGATTCAAAGGAACACATCGGAACATCCTACCTTTTTGCCTTTCACTTTTGTTGGAGAATTATATCGTAATCACCTTCTCCCTGTCGAATGTGTAGTGTTCATTGTGAGAAGCATAGCCGAACTGGTTGCTGACACAATGGGTTGACCCTATGGTCTTGTCGATGTTACGATGGGAATGGCCGTATATCCAATAGTCAATACCACTGTTTTCAATGTAGTCGGCAAGTTCTACGGTGAAGGCTCCGTTAATCTTGCTGCCGCAGAACTCTTGTGACATTAGTTGGAAGGACGGCACATGGTGGGTGACAACTATCTTATGCTTGGCAGCACTCGCTGCTACCGAACGCTTGATGAAATCAAGGCAACGCTGATGCTCCTTGTTAAAATCTGCGAATGTCAGAATGTCCTCGCCATACATAATACGGTGGAAGTCGGTAACGCAACGCTCTGTGATGGCGGCATCCTTCAAGTCGATGAGTGCCCAAAGAGTAGAGAGGATGAAGTCTATGTCTTCGATACGCACCACCTTATTATAATAGTAATGGACGTTAGGACGGATTTCGCCCTCTAATCCATCGTGCATAGTGGACAGGTCGTAGTACTTGTAGAACTCATGGTTACCCAAGGTAACAAGCACCTGCTGATAGTTCTCGGAAGCCCAGTCCCAGAAGGGATGGCTACTGTAGTTGTCGTCACCCAAATAGCCAATGTCGCCAGCCAAGACAAGGATGTCGCCCCGAATATCCATAGGGTCTTCTGTCCTTAGTATGCGCCAGTTCTCATGGAACTCCAGATGTAAATCGGATGCGTATTGTATCTTCATGCTTCTTCAGTTATAAAAAGGTTGTCCAGTAGTTCCAACAAGCCTTCAACGAAGGTTGTGTCTTGTTCGAGTGCCTTGGCTAAAGGTTCGGCTAGGGCAGCCCATTCGCCACGAATAGAAGCCACGAATTCCTTTACGCATTCTACAATAGAAGCAGGGGCAATAATCTGGTCATCTTCGATGATGACTACATTCTTCAACACATCGGAACGATGCTTTTTAATGTCCCTGCTGTTGACATGCTTTCCGCTGGCCTTGTCCTGTAAGAGGTTAAGGTATGCACGGGCTTTCAAGGCAATGAGTGCCGCCGAGTCAGCATGACGTATGTCATTGCTCAGACGGCTATGGCTGACAGTGAAGTGGTAATAGTCGTCATCCATGATGATAGCACTCAGACTTGAAACGTCATCGTCAACGGGTAGCGGCTCTATGGTTAGTCCCTTTGGCTCACCAAGAATATCCGGGTGACGTGAAAGCAACTCTATCATTGCTGGATAGCCGGGCTTTCCATCGACAAAGCGATAGAGCTCATATTTTGGGGCTTTTGCTTCCGTCTGCCTTCGTCTTTCAGGGCGATAGCCTCCTTCACGTATGAACTGCCAGAAGCGTTCAGCAAATTGGGGTGTCATCTTCTCAACGATGACAATCATATCTATGTCATGAGTAGCCCTTGGGCGAACAACAGAACCTGTCATGGCGATGTCGCAAGCCGTACCACCGATAATGATGTAGTTCTCGGAGTATGCCTCAAAAGCCTCACGGAACTTCTCTAATCCTTCCATTCTATATCATTTATTAAACGTTCAACTTCATTTTCCACTCGCGGATCTGTATCCTCGCGTAGTGAGATGGCAAGTGACAACCTGTCCACCCATGCTGCTACATGACCCATGCTGGTGACAGGCGGGTATTTCCAGGCCTCAATGATGATGTTGCCGTCAAATTCGTTGGGACGTACCAACGCACCTGATGCCCTATAGTCACGCAGTTGTTTAGCAGTCATCATGATGATTCGTTCTGGGTCTGGGTTAAGCCATGTGTAATGCGCCAAGGCATTGATACCACAAATGGGAAAGCGGTCTTCAGATAACAGTTCGTCGCAATAGACACGTTCCTCCACAGGATTGATAAGGAGAGGTCGCACTTTGTCCCATAACTGTTGTCCTCTTTCATGGAAGTGAAGTTCTTTGCGTTTCGGGCCGTCAGCCACTTTTTGGCATAGGTCTAAGTCAGAAAGGCATGTGATGCCAAGAGTGATGCTTGGATATGAATAAGGCACTTTGCCTTCAATATCCCGTGCAGCCAAACCCTCCAAACTCTCAACCTGTAAATGAAACAAAAGAAGATATTGGGCTACAGGGCTTAGCATCTTTACTCGTTTCGCCTTGCGTATGCGCTCATTGGCAATGAGCATAGGCAAGTGTGCGTATTTCTCAGAGACGATAAAATACACATCCTTGTCAATGAGCCTTTGCCGTTCGTATGCAGGACAGTCGCCCAAGAGATACACCACTGGCAAACCGAACTTCTCATGAAGCCCACTTGCTGTAAGTGCCAAGGAGCGTGGTGTGCCAATTTTTCCTTTAGGTTCTGCGAAGAGTAGTGAAACGCCATGAAAGTTACCATCGAAGAATCGGTATGAAAGCGAATCTCCGATGCTAATACCTTTCATCTGCGCTTTGCTTCGTTCTTGAAGGACAATGGGCATTCCTGATATGACGACTGTCTTCATATTATTCTTTTTGCTTCATTTTAATCAGCATTAAAACGATGCAAAAATAATAAAAATAATCGCATCAAACAAGTTTTAAACGATATTTTTACTGAAAAGGAGTCGATTTCTACCTTGACAGCATGAAAAGACGGGATCTTATTCATCAATGCTGTGCTTTGTGTTCATTAACTTTCAAGACTTTCTCTATATCCGATTCGCGATATAGGATATTGCCCCTCATACGGATGTTTCCATCTATACCTTATTATATATTGTGATAGATACAGGAACGATGCCATCGGGCAGGTTTGAGTCAGCCCACTGGCAAAGTGGAATTGCAGAGCGTAAATTACTCATTCGCTCTTCCCGGCCGAAATCTGTGCATTTTTGTAGAAGAATGTCGGACATGATGTAACACGATTTCATTTTTGTGTAATTTTTGTCAAAAACATACACCTTTTGTCCTAACCATCTGTATATAAGACGATTAGAGGGTGTATGTTTGTTGTTTTTCGGAGGGAAAACATACACCTTTTGGGGTAAGATTACAAGTTTATTATACATATAAAGCAGTTATGTATCTGAAAATGAGGCAGTTTCACAATGACATCTCAAATAGAAACAAACTGTTTCTACGGGAGAAACAAACTGTTTCTATAAGAGAAACAAATAGTTTCTACTGCAAAAACAAACAGAAACTATTTTCAGGAGCAATCCCAGCACGCACGAAACATGTACAAAAAGATTGGAAAGGCGTATGTTTGCACCACTTTTTCCGACCAACATACACCCTCTAAACGCTTGATTATCAGCAGGTAAAGTCAAAAGGTGTAGGTTTTTCCACTTTTTTAGCAAAAATTTCTTGGAGATGTAATTCTTATTTTGTAACTTTGTAAGCAAAACCAAAACAATCAGGAAATGGCAAAGATTACTATCGTCAAGAACCGTCGTAACACGGAGACACTCAACGGGTTAGCACTGGAAGAGGCTGCCCGCATAATACAAAGTGGTGAATATGCGGCCGAGGTCAGCGACCTGCGCGGCATCATCGACCTGGTGCAACTGTCGCGCCGAGAGAACGGCAGCGTGAGGGGGACCGACCAGGTGACCGACAAGATACCACGCCTCTGCTTCGCCGCCCACTGGGAGAACCGCAACGGACAGCGCATCATGAAGGCATACAACGGACTGGTGCTGCTCGAGGTGAACAACCTGTCGAGTTACGAGGAGGCAGTGGCCGTGAGACGCGGCGCGGCCCTGATGCCGCAGACCCTGCTGGCCTTCGTCGGAGCCAGCGGACTGAGCGTGAAGATGGTGTGCCGCGGAGCACTGCCCGGCGGCGACGAACTGCCTGCCGGCGACGAGGCCGTGAAGCGCTTCCACCTGAACCTCTACGAGAAGGCACGACTGGCCTACAACGCCCAGTTGGGCGTGACCATCGACAAACTGGAGCCACGCCTTGACCGCACCTGCTATCTGAGCATAGACAACGACATGGTGTACAACCCGACGGCCATACCATTCTACACCGACGCGTCGGACCTGACAGAGGCGCTCAAGCCCCTGCTGCCGAAGGGACCGCAGCCGGAAGACATCGTGCCGGGACGCAGCCGATACCACTCGATGCGGCTCATCTACCAGTACAACCTGGCAAAGGCCTACGACGACACCGAGACCATCAGCGACGATGAGGAGCGCAGGGGGCTGGTGCTGACACGACTGGCCGGCTACTGCCAGCAGACCGGCCTCGACATGGCCTTTGCACAGCGGCAGACCATGTTCAGCCTCACACTGGGCAAAGAGCCCGACGTGGTGCGCAAGACCTTCGAGAATGCCTACCGCGAGGAGCATGGCCGCCAGTACCGCCAGCGGATGAACCAGCCGGCACCGCTGAAGACCATTCCCGCCGAGACGCTGCTGGCCATGAAGATCGACATCTTCCTCAACTCCAACTACGAACTGCGCAAGAACGTGATGCGAGGCGTGGCCGAATACCGGCTGCGCACCGGACTGGGATTCTCCTTCCAGGACCTGACCGAAGAGGCACGCAACAGCATCACCATGAGGGCCATGTCGCAGGGCATCAAATGCTGGGACAAGGACATACGCCGCTATGTCAACTCGAACGACATCGAACCCTACGACCCGATGGACGACTTCCTGGAGCACCTGCCACGATGGGACGGCCGCGACAGGGTGGAACCGCTGGCACGCCGCATAAAGACCGACTACGAGGCATGGCCCCACCTCTTCCATATATGGATGCGCTCGATGGTGGCTATGTGGAAGGGCAAGGGACAACTGACCGGCAACGCCCTCGTACCACTATTAATAGGACGGCAGGGCTGCGGCAAGTCCAGTTTCTGCCGCATACTGCTGCCACGCGACCTGCGCGACTACTACAACGACCGCATCAACTTCAAGAACGAGCAGGACCTGAACCTCGGCCTGACGTCGTTCGCACTGATCAACCTCGACGAGTTCGACAAGATCACCGAGCGCCAGCAGATCGTGCTGAAATACCTGCTGTCGACGGCCGACCTGAAATACCGACCGCCCTACGGCAAGGCCTACACCTCGAACCGCCGCTACGCCTCGTTTATCGGCACCACCAACGAGACCATGCCGCTCACCGACCCCACCGGCTCGCGCCGATTCGTCTGCGTCACAGTGGAGGGCAACATCGACTTCGAGACACCCGTCGACTACGCACAACTCTACGCCCAACTGAAAGAGGAGGTCGACGAGCAGCGACTGCGCTACTTCATGACCAAGGATGAAGAACAGGCACTGATGCAGCACAACATGCAGTATCAGCAGTTGAACGGGCTGGGCGAGATGCTACTGTCGCTCTACGACCGCCCTGCCGACGGCGAGCAGGGACAGTGGCTGACGCTGCCACAGATCTCTGCCCGCCTGAAGGAAGTCTACCGCGGTGCCTACCAGGAAGACAGCGGCACCATGGCTCGCATCGGCCACGTGCTCAGCCGTCCCGACTACCGTTTCGAATGCACCCGCCGCAAGAAGGGCATGGTCTATCTGGTGAAAGAACGGAAAGAGTGAGCCTCGGCGGCGGCGTGCGATAATCGCCTCGTTGTAGCCAGGCTATCGCAGATTATCATTCCCACTCGATGGTTGCGGGCGGCTTGGAGGAGATGTCGTAGCAGACGCGGTTGACACCACGCACCTTGTTGATAATTTCATTCGACACCTTTGCCATGAAGTCGTAGGGCAGATGGG
>DETM01000004.1:6155-6563 GCA_002361655.1 Prevotella sp. UBA3288
AGATGGGCCCAGTCGGCGGTCATGGCATCGCTACTGGTGACGGCACGCAGAGCGACGGGATTCTCGTAAGTACGCTCGTCGCCCATCACACCGACACTGCGGACGGTAGAGAGGAGGATGGCACCGGCCTGCCATATCTGGTCGTAGAGCGAGACCTCGATCTCGCCGTCCTGCATCTGAGCCGGCACACCGGCGGCGAGCACCTTGCGGGCATCCTCGCCGGAGAGACGCACCTTGTACTCGCGCAAACCTCTTATATATATATCGTCGGCATCCTGCAGGATACGCACCTTCTCACGGGTGATGTCGCCAAGGATACGGACGGCCAGGCCGGGACCGGGGAACGGGTGGCGGGTGATGAGATGCTCGGGCATACCCATCTGACGGCCCACACGGCGCACCTCGTCC
>DETM01000004.1:6702-20025 GCA_002361655.1 Prevotella sp. UBA3288
ACCTTGCCGGTGATGTTGAGGCTCTCGATGCGGTCGGGATAGATGGTGCCCTGGGCCAGCCAACGACAAGCCCCCCCTACAGCCCCCGAGGAGGCTTCATTAGAGTCCGAAATAATTTTCTTGGCTTCGGCATTGAACACTTCCACAAAGTCGCGACCGATAATCTTGCGTTTCTGCTCGGGGTCGGAGACACCGGCCAAGTCGGCAAAGAACTTCTCGCTGGCATCGACACCGATGACATGGAGGCCCAGCACCTTATAGTCGTCCATCACCTGCTGGAATTCGTTCTTGCGCAGCATGCCGTGGTCGACGAAGATGCAGGTGAGACGGTCGCCGATGGCACGGTTGAGCAGGACGGCAGCCACCGACGAATCGACACCGCCGGAGAGACCGAGGATGACGCGGTCGTTGCCCAACTGCTGTTTGAGTTCTGCCACGGTGGTGTCGACAAACGAGGCAGCACTCCACTCCTGACGGGAGCCGCAGATGTCGACCACGAAATTCTTCAGCAACAGCGAGCCCTGCAGGGTGTGAAACACCTCGGGATGGAACTGGACGGCCCAAACGGATTTGCGATTTGACAATGTACAATTTACAATTTTCTCTCCCGGGCACCAGAAGGCAGCGTTCTTTACGTCCTTCGTCGAGCCGATAACCTGGAAGCCGTCGGGGATGGCGGTGATGGTATCGCCATGACTCATCCATACCTGCGAGCCTTTCTCGAAACCACGGAACAAGGGGTTGTCGAGGTCGATGGTCTCCAGATGGGCACGCCCATACTCACGGCTGTCGGCCTTCTCCACCTTGCCGCCAAGGGTGTGCGAGATGAACTGCGCACCATAGCAGATGCCCAGCACGGGCAGACGGCCCAAGAACTGCGAGAGGTCTACCTTGAAGGCCTCCGGGTCGTGGACGCTGTAGGGCGAGCCGCTGAGGATGACGCCGATGACGTCGGGGTCGTCTTTCGGAAACTTGTTGTAGGGCAAGATCTCGCAAAAGGTGTCAAGTTCGCGAACGCGGCGGCCTATCAACTGTGTGGTCTGTGAACCGAAGTCCAAAATGATAATCTTTTGCATCTTATTATTATTTATTATTTAACTATTTACTATTTATTGGGGGATTTTTGTATTTACAATTTGACAATTTACAATTTATTGGGGGATTTATCAAATAGTAAATTTCTCGGCTTGTTCCAGACTGTCGAGTTTGCCGACATCGAGCAGACTGAGGTCGTCCTTGACGCAACCGACAATGCGGGCACGATGGCACACCGATAGGTAGAAGTCGATGATGGGGAAACGGTCGGCGAAGCGGTCCATTAACTTGAATAGGCGTGGCGAGAAACTGTGGATGCCGGAGAAGGCGAAGGCGTAGACCCCTGCCCTGCCCCCTCCCGAGGGAGAGGTGACAGTCACCGCCAGATCGGCATCGATGGTGATCTTTGACTCGCGCAGCCAGGGAAAGGGCGACTTCACCTCGCCGGTCTCGATGTTGGTCCAGCCCATCAGACGCATACCGGCATCGAAGAGCAGGTAGCGCTTGGTCTTGCGACGGCTCACCAGCAGCACGGCATCCTCGTCGGGCAGATGCTGGTGCGAGAACCACTGGTAGTCGACATTGTCGAGGATGTCGACGTTATGTATCAGGATGGGGTCGTCATCGCGAAACAGGGGTGCGGCCTTCTTCAGTCCGCCGCCGGTCTCAAGGAGCATGGCCGTCTCGTCGCTGAACTGCACCATCGGGGCATAGTCGCGGGTGGCGACATAGTCGCGAATCTTCTGTGCGAAATGGTGGATGTTGATGACGAAATGGTCGTAGTCGGCAGCCAGCAGCCGGCCCACAACGATGTCGAGCAGCGGCCGTCCGCCTACAGGCACCAAGGCCTTCGGCATCGTGTCGGTGAGCGGTTTCAGACGGGTTCCCAGTCCCGCAGCAAAAATCATGGCTTGATTCATGGCTGCAAAGATACGAAAAAAACGAGAGAAATACAAAAGAAAAGGCGGCTTTTCTTTTGTATTTCCATGTGATGTCTTATTTTAAGTCGGACATGATGTGCTGCTCGCGGTGGCAGATGCGCACCTCAATGCCGAACTTGCGGTGGAGGTGCTCGGCCAGATGCTGGGCACAGTAGACACTGCGGTGCTGTCCGCCGGTGCAGCCGAAGGAGAACATCAGCGAGGTGAAGCCACGCTGGATGTAGCGGCGCACATGGGCATCGGCCAGTTTGTAGACACTGTCGAGGAAGGTAAGAATCTCGCCGTCGTCCTCGAGGAAACGGATAACGGGCTCGTCGAGACCGGTGAGTTGCTTGTAGGGCTCGTAGCGTCCGGGGTTGTGGGTCGAGCGGCAGTCGAAGACATAGCCGCCGCCGTTGCCGCTCTCGTCGTCGGGGATGCCCTTGTGGTAGGAGAAACTGTAGACGCGGACGACCAGCGGTCCCTGGGCATCGTACTTGGAGAAGGTGGCAGGACCGTCGAGGGGGTGCGTCTTGTAGGGGTTCAGGTCGGTGGTCTTATAGCCGTCGGCCCTGCTGGCCGTCGTCTCCACCAGCCGGAACTGTGGCAAGAGGGTGAGCCGCCGGAGCAAGTCCATGAGATAAGGATAGGGGAAGCGGCGCTCGTCCAGCAACTCATGCAGGTTGTGGATGGCGGGCGGTATGCTGTCGATGAAGTGCTGCTTGCGCTCGAAATAGCCGCGGAAGCCGTAGGCCCCCAGCACCTGTAGCAGGCGGAAGAGCACGAAGAGGGAGAGCCGCTCGACGAAGCGGTGGGGCGAGGGCACCTCGGTGTACTGCTTCAGGGCGTTGTAGTATTCGTAGACCAGTTCGCGCCGCACCTTATGCGGATATTTGGCCGATGCCTGCCAGATGAACGAGGCGACGTCGTAGTAGTATGGACCGCGGCGGCCGCCCTGGAAGTCGATGAAAGAGGGCGTGGGGGCTAACATCACGTTGCGGGCCTGGAAGTCGCGGTAGAGGAAGCACTGCTCGTCGCCGGCCTGCGTAAGGTCTTTGACCAGCAGGCGGAAGTCGGCCTCGAGTTTCAGTTCGTGGAAGTCGAGTTCGGTGGCTTTCAGGAAGCAGTACTTAAAATAGTTGAGGTCGAAGAGCACGCTGTCGGCATCGAAGGCGGGCTGCGGATAGCAGTGGGAGAAGTCGAGGCCACGGGCACCGATAATCTGCAAACGGGGCAGTTGGCGGATGGTCTGCTTCAGCAGTTGCTGCTCGCTGACGGTATAGCGGCCGCCGGCCTCACGACCGCCCCTGACGGCATCGAACAGCGAGAGGCTGCCCAGGTCGGTCTGCAGATAGCGCAGTTCGTCGTCGCTGACGGCCAGCACATGGGGCACGGGCAACTGCTGTGAAGCGAAGTGGCGGGCCAGATAGACGAAGGCATGGTTTTCGTCGCGACTGGTACCCACACAGCCGATGACGCTGTGCTCGTCGGCATCGGTCATGCGATAGTACTGGCGGTTGCTGCCCGCACCGGGCAGTTGCTCAATGGTAGCGGGCGCAGAGCCGTGCCATTGCTTATAGAGTTCGATGAGTTGCTGCATTGTGACATTACGATTTTGAGGGCAAAGTTACGAAAAGTCGAGAGCAAAACAAAGAAATTCGTTTCTTTTTTTGCCGAGACGGAGTAATTTCGCCATCTATGATGGCAAAGGTACGAAAAAACAAGAGAAATGCAAAAGAAAAGTCGGCTTTTCTTTCACTTCTTGAGGATGACGTAGATGATGACGGGAGCACCGATAAGCGGGGTGACGGCGTTGAGGGGAATGACGCCCGCCTCGCCGGGCAGGAAACAGATGAGGTTGCAGAGCAGGGCGATGACGGCCCCGGTCAGTGCCGTGGCAGGCATCAGCACGCGGTGGTTGTCGGTGACAAAGAGCAGCCGCACGATGTGGGGCACTGCCAGTCCGATGAAGGCCACAGGTCCGCAGAAAGCCGTAGTGATGGCGGTGAGCACGCCGGTGACGATGAGGAGCCAGTTACGTGTCCGCAAGATGTTGACCCCCAGGTTCTCGGCATAGCGGTCGCCCAGCATGAGGGCGTTGAGGGGCTTGATGAGCAGCATAGCCCCGGCGAGGCCCGACAGAGTGACCAGGGCAAAGACGGGCATCTGGTCCATCGACACATTGCCGAAACTGCCCATGCCCCACACCATGTACGATTTCACGCCCTCGTCGGTGGCGAAGAAGTTGAGCAACGAGATGGCCGAGTTGGAGATATAGCCTATCATGATGCCGATGATGAGCAGCATGACATGGTTGCGCACGATGGTAGAGAAGAAAAAGATGAGGGTCATGACAGCCATTGCTCCCACGAAAGCGGCTATGAGTACGGCCACGAAGCCCGTCATGCTGACGCTGCCTATGGAGAGGCTGCCGCCGAGCAGGAGCATGACAAGGGCCACACCCAGACCGGCACCGCTATTGATGCCGAAGATACTGGGGCCGGCTAGGGGATTGCGGAAGGCCGTCTGCAACAGCAGGCCGCTGACGGCCAGGCCTCCGCCGCAGAGCATGGCGGTAATGGCCTGCGGCAGACGCGACTCCATGACGATGTAACGCCAGGAAGGCCGCTCGCCCTCATGGCCCATGAGGATGCTGAACACATCGGCAGCAGGAATGTGGACAGACCCCATGACGAGGTTGAGCACAAAGAGCAATGGCGTGAGCAGCAGCAAGACGCAGAGGGGTAGAATCAGTGAGGACGAGCGTGACTTCATTGCATTTTCTTGTAATAACGTAACGGCGGCAGATTTGTTGTGCCGGGATGAAAAATCTGTATGAAGTCAGACAGCAGATAGTCGGGACGGAAGGGCGACTGCTCGTAGAAGAGCGACTCCTCGACGTTACAGCCATAGACTTCGCCGGTGCGGAAGGACTTCAACTGCTCGTAGCCGCGATGACCGCTGAGCAGTTCGGCGAGGCTCCACTCGTGGTCGCTGCTGTAGCGCAGAAGCCACACGTCGGCCTCGCCGCTGCGCTCAAGAACGGTCTCGAAAGGCAACGACAGGCTGCCGCTGTGGTCGTCGTCAGCCCAATAGTACTGTCCGCCGGCATCCTGCACCATCTGTCCGATGGTGCTGCACCCGCCGGGCACATACCACACGCTGCCCACCACCTTGTCCATGAGCACCGAGCGGCCCTGTCCGGCCTCGGCAGCCTGCTGACGGAGCGCGGTGTAACTGCTGTCGACCGCGGCAAAGAGGCTGTCCGCCTGACGGGCCTCGCCGAAGAGCAGCCCGTAGAACTTCATCCACTCGGCTCGGGCCAGGGGCGAGTTCTCCATATACTCGGCACACTCCACAAGGGGGATACCCAGTTCCTCTACCTTGCCGTAGCCCCCGCTGTTCTCAAAAGGGGAGAGCATGATGACATCGGGTTTCACGTCCATGATTTTCTCTACCACGGGGTTGAGGCCGTTGCCGCAGTCGACGACGAGCCCCTTGCTGATCTGCTTGTGGATGAAGGGTATCTTGATGTACTTCGAATCGGCCACAGCCACGATACTCTCGCCCACACCCAGTTGGGTGAGCAGCGAGCAGTGGACGGTGGTGAAGACAGCCGCCCGGCGGATGGGGGTGCGGATGAGCGTCACGTCCGCTTCCGCCGATGCCGTTGATGCCGTTTGATACGGTAATACCGCATCAGACTGGTCGGTGGCGGAGGATGAGGCGACAGTAGCGGGAACGAGGCGGTAGCGGTGGAGCGTCTTGCCGGGGTGCCAGGGGTTGCGCACGGTGACATCGGTGTAGCCCTCATGACGGACGATGGTGAGCAGCGACGCATATTTCAACTGCAGCGTGTCGCCCTGTTCCGACGCTGCAGAAGAAGCAGTGTTGCCGCCCCGACAGGAGGTCAGGGCGACAACAACAGAAAGGCATAGCAGCACGGCCCCGCGCCACAAGACTATCGGAGCGGCGGCTGTCAGCGAGTGTTTACTCATACTTCACGCCGGTGTTGAACACAGAAGCGACAGCACCCGTGGCCGTTCCCTCGTACTTCTTGACGAAGTTGCCCTGAGCATCATACTGATTGGTGTAGGTGGGCAGAGCATAGGTACTGACGTTGGGGTCGGTGCTCTTCGAGTAGGAGGTGATGAAGATGTTGCCCGTGACGGGGTCGGCAGTAATCACTGCAGGATTGTTGATGTCGGCAGGATTCCACTCTGTTGCCTTGTCGGTGGCGGGGTCGTAAATATAGTACTTCGTCTCGCCGCCGTAAGGAGCGTTGGCAGCAAAGATGCGCTTGCCGTCGGTGCCCATGGCGGTGCCGTCGCAAACCTTGGTCACCTTGCCGTCGACAGTCACGCGGCGCACACCCTGGCCGGTCTGGTTCCAGTTGGCATCGTAGGTGCCATAGTCAAGATAGTAGACATTGTTGCCAATGGTAGTGATCATCATGGGATTGGTGATAGCCGCGTCCTTGATGGTGGTAACGGCACCCGACTGGAGGTCGATTTTCGACAGCGAGGGATTGACATTGTTGCCATAATCGGAGTTGGCCACGAAGAGGTAGCCGCTGCAGACGGTCAGGCCATCAGGATAGGAGCCCACCTCGTAGGTCTTAAACTTCGAGAAGGTGAGTGTGTCAAGCGCAGCCACGATGCCATTGCCGCCATTGATGCTGTTGCCGTAGCAGGTGAAGTAGACCTTGTCGCCGGCACCAACGATGGCACGGGGACTCACGCCCTTGGTAGCATCAAGAAGCGTGGTGGTGACGATCTGCTTCTCCACCTTCAGGGTCTTCTTGTCGCACACCCAGATGGTAGCCTCGCCGTCGACGACGATATAGAGTTTGCTGCCATAGACGGCTACATAGTTGGCAGTCTGTCCGAGGGCCTTACCATTGACCGTCTCGAAAGCCTTCGAGGTGACGGTGCCCGTGGCATAGTTGATGTAACTCAGGTTGCCACCAATACCGGCACGCTTGTTGCCGGAACCAACGATAAAGAGACCTTCAGACACATCGACGGCACGCTTTCCGGAATCATTGTCGTCATCGTTGCTACAAGCAGTGAACACAGATGCTCCAAGCATGAACACTGCCAGACACTTAATAAAACACTTCATAATTTAATGTTACTTTAATAATTAGAATTTATAGTTTAATGATATTTGAAAACTTCTTCCCGGCATCGGATAGTGGCGCACTATCTGATAGTTCTTGTCCGTGAGGTTCTTCAGGTCGGCCCGTGCCTCGAACAATCCGCCAAGAATGCGGAACTGACGGTAGGCGGTCAGTCCGAGGTCGAAGTAGGAGGGTATGTGGGAGTCGGGCAGATGGGCATTGCTGCTCCACCGCTCGCCTACGGCCACGCCGCTGACAGAGAGGTTGACCCAGGGATTCTCCCACGACAACGACAGCGAGCCGCTGTGAACGGGGGTATAGGCAATCTGAAATTTATAGTAGGGTGAGTCGGCACTCGACCGGTTCTCCACCTTCTGCATGGTATAACTGCCGGCCATCGACAGTGTGTGGCCGCCAGCCAGACGCCAACTGCCCCTGAGGGTGGCGTCGAGACCAACGATGCGCACTTCGGCCAGATTGGTGCATGTCCACACGAACATATTATACGGTATGGCGACAATCATGTCGGTCACCTCGTTGTAATAGCCGTCGAGGGTGGCCTGCACAGAAAGGGGGCGACGGCTGTCGGTGGCCCACGTCAGACCGAGGTTGAACTGGCTGGTGCGCTCGGGCTGCAGACTGGGAGAGCCATAGTGGAAATAGTAGTTCTCGTTGAAGGTCGGGGCACGAAACAGTTGCTTGTAGGAGGCCCGTACCCGCAGGTCTGGCAGCAGGGCGTAAGACAGGCTGAGCGAGGGCGACAGACGGCGCATATTGTCAGACGACTCGCCACCATCGTTGCCATTGAAGAACAGCGCATAGAGCAGCCGGCCGGTGACCGTCAGCCGCCCCGTCTGGTATTTGGTCGTCAGCGACTGCAACACGGTGTGGCGGTGCGGATGGCCGTCCATGGGCAGGTTGCTGTTCAGGTTGTTGAAGGCATAGTCGGCGGAATAGTCGAACGCCCATCGCTCTGCAGGAGTAAAGAGCAAGGCGGCCGAGCCATAGTACTCGCGCTGATAATAGTTGCCGTCGGCTATCTGGCTGGCAGTCATGCCGTCGTCGTAGAACGAGGCCGCCCAGTTGTATTTGGCGTGGGCCTTCAGCGACCACTGCTCGCCCCAGTGGGTCTGGAACTGCATCTGTCCGAAGAAGTTTCGCTCGCGCAACGACTCACGGCTGGTGTTGCTGTAGTAGTAGACAATGCCGGGCAACTGGCGGTCGTTGTCGTAGTAATAGACCTTTCCGCTGAGACGGCTGTTGTCGCCGGTCTTGCAGAGGAACTCCAACTCGCCGTGGCCGGCATTCATGCGGCTGTTGCGGCGGCGGTCGCTGACAGTCTCCGTCACATTGTCAATGGTATAGGGGTAGTCGTTCTCGGCATAGGTGTACTCGCCTACAGCGGCAAAGGCAAAGCGGTCGGAGAAGTTCTGCTCGTAACGCACAAAGGGACTGACATAGCCGAAGGAGCCCGCCTTGACCTGAGTCGTCAGGTGGGGACGGGTGTTGCCGTTGGGCAGTCTCAGCGTGCCGATGTTCAGCACGGCCGGTGTGGCGGCCTGGCGGGCGGGAATGAAAATGTCATTGTTGTCGCCGATGACAAGCGAGAGATGGTCGACATTGTCGAGGGAATAGCGCGAGAGGTCTATCTCGCCGCTCTGACAGTCGGAGAGCATCACGCCGTCGTAACTGACCCCTGTGTGCTTGGCTCCGAAACCGCGCACCGAGACGGTCTTCATGCCTCCGGCACCACCGTAGTCGCGCAGCGTGATACCGGGCAGGCGGTGGAGGGCATCGGCCATGTTGGTGACACCCATGCGGAGCATATCGCTGCGGTCGAGGATATGCATCGGGGCCGTACTCTCCAGACTGTGCTCCTGACGGGTCTCTGTGACGGTGACCTCCTGCAACTGGTGCACGCGGTCGGTCACAGTGTCGGTGGGCTGTGTCTGCGCCGCAACGCCACACCCCCAGAGAAGGATACCCGAAAGACTGAAAATACGCTTCATGACCTGTTTGTATTCGCCGCCTAACCCTCGAGGCGGGAGAGTGATACACGTGCAGAGGCAGGTCTTCTGACTCGTCGCCCGGCAACAAACGTCTTCCCGATATTCCCTATCAGTGACTCTCGTGTTTGCGCCGTCGCTAAGGGCGACTCACAGCAGCGGGACTGTACGGGATTCTCACCCGATTCCCTTTTAAGCACACCTTCGTGTGCACCAATGCGGCTGCAAAGGTACAAAGAATATTCTGAATGAGCAAGGGTTACCCCCAAAAATCTTTTTTCAGCGGCGAAAATGGCACCGCACTGATGGCCGCAACACTATTGCAGCGTGACGGCCATCAGTCCGATGACCACATCGTTAGACAGTGTTCGCACGGTGAGGCTCTTCAACCTCTTGGCGGGATTGAGGGGCATACGCAGCATCTGGGCGGCACCGCCGGGAATCTCGCGGCCATAAACGCCCTTGATGTCGAGAACCTGCCCCAGGTCGCGACTTACGATGGGCTTGCCGCCGGCAGCAGCCTGACCCAGACAGACGCGATAGGGGCGAGGCTGTGTGGTGCGGAAGGCCTTGCCGTCGACAAAGTAGTCCTGCTCGATGGGACACCAGTTGTCGGGATTGCGCAGACGGAGCGTATCAGTTGTCTGGTCGGTATAGGTGACGACGACCAAGCCGTTGTCAATGCGGCTCTGCATATGATTGGTCGAACCGGCCATTAGTAGATAGGCAGAGGCGTATTGAGAATTGAGGGGGATGACGATGCTGTCGGGATAGTTGTCCCAGAGGGAGGTATAGACGATGTTCTGTCCATTGTCGGGGGTACGGAAGGGAACGCCTGCTACCACAAACTCACCATCACGGATGAGGGTACGGAACACGGAGTCGTTGACTGTCGGCGTGTACTGCGGATGACACCACTCTCCCACCCCCTGCACGGGAATCTGAAGAGTGGTTGACTGCGGACGCGGCGAGAGATACCTGTTCTTGAAAATATCATCGACCTCGGCATTAAAGTACGGGGCAATATCCTGCAGACAGAAAGGTCTCGACAAGTCTGGCTCCCCAAGGCCCCAAGCAGCCGTTTGCACGGTGCAAACCTCGGGGTTGAAGGCTTCAAACTCTGGGCTTAAAGCCTTCAAAGTGGGCACTTCGATAACCTGATGCTGTTCGTCGCTGCCGGTTGTGTATCGCCAGACGCCATGCCCCTCATGCTGGGCTACGATGATGGTCAGCGGCTGACGGAAATGCTGGGTGATCTCATAGCGATCCTTGCCATCCTTACGCGTGTACTTATATTCTAAATAGGGGGTTTTCAGACTGACGCTATCCCAAGCCTCGGGGAATCCGGGACGAATGACGCACCGGCCGTTGATGGCATCGGGACAGACACCGAAGAGCCCCTGGATGAGCGTGCGGCTGGCAATGCCGATGCAGTCGCCAAAATCGCGGTAGCATTCTCCGCGGGCAGCATCGTAGTGTGACAGTTGTCCGAAGTTGGCTGGCGACTGTCCGTAGTACATATTGTCCATCACGGTGCCCATGAGAAGATCGAAGCCCTCTTGGCTCTGTCCGGCCTCAAAGCAGGCCAGCGCCATGTGCATGGTCTCTGCCGTAGCCACATTGTTGATGCTCCATGCGTAGGGCAGCCAGTTGCTGGTGGCAATGACGTGGTAGGGGGTCTGTTCCACCGGGATATGGGGTAGCGCACGGCGCATGCCATCAACGGCATCATACCGCTGCCGGGGTGTGCCTACGCCACAATCGATGGGGGTGTAGTAACTCCAGGCAGCAGCACTCTCATGCAAGCGTCTCAAGCCCATCGCGTCCTGATATTCTGCCCAACGCGCCCCACCTTGAGATGGAACGGAGGAAGTTATCCACAACCGCTCATTCATGGCACGATTGATGGCCTCCGCCTCATCACGGTAGGGCGTAGGATCCTCGCCAAGGATCTCTGCAATACGACCAGCCATCTGGTGGTGAAAATAATTATACGCTGACGAATGAGTCACTGCGCCACCACTATAATAAAGGGCATCGCTGGCCCAGATACAACAATAGGCATCGTAGAGATGGTCGCCATCAGGGTCGTAGTTGCGCTTCTCCCAGGCCAGATGGCGCTTGATAACAGGCCACATCTTCCGCATATAGACCGTGTCGGCATCCCACATGAAATGGCGCATCAATTCGTCCATGTAGTTCAGATTCATGTCGTAGTGGTGCATCTGGTCGTTGCGTTCAGGGTTGCGGCAGATATAACCGTCAGAATACATCTGTGTGCCCCACCGCTTCTCGGCACGGGCCAGGTTCATCTTCGCATCCTGCGAGGGATGGGGGATAGTAGCGGGCACATCAGTGACCTGACTCTTGGCATAGGCATCGAAATGGCTCACGGACCGGTCGTTCCATCCCAACACATCGCCGGCATAGGCAGCACGCCATCCGGCCAGCGGCATACGCCAACCAATACATCCATGCAGCCAGGTTTTGCCGTCCCAATCGCCATCGGCAGCCTGAACAAGAGCGCCACCCAAGGTGTTGACATAAGGATCGGGGGTACGGAAGCGGATGCGCTCCATCAGACTACCGTTATATATCACAGCCTTCATGAACTCACGACGCGCTTGTTCGTCGGACATGGTCGAGATAGTATTGATGGAGTCGATAACAAACCACGTCTCTCCCCCACCCGTCCACGACTTGGTTGCCAAGTCGGCTTCAGTAGGTGAGGCCTCGAACACACCAGGCTTGTCGGCACCGATGTCGCCGTTGCGACTCAGACGGGGACTGGCAATGGCACAGACACGGGCCTCGAAACGGGCTGGTGCTGCAAAACGACGCTCATCGAACAGCCACAAGGCACCCTCGCGGTCGGGCATCGCAACGACCTGCAATGCCAGTTCGGCACCGCTGCCCCAACGCTGATCACGCAATTGGTAGATTCGCATACCATTGACATATTGCGCCTTGCAATAGTCGGTAGAATCAAGGGCCACGCCATTGACAATAAAGCGAACATGCCGATGGTGGCCTTTCTTTACGACAGCAAAGACCGGCCGGTCGCTCGTCTCTACACGCCAGTCGGAAAAACCGCCATAAAGGGCTCGCGTAAAACGGTTACGGCCATTCTCGCAGACGAAAGCATCGCCCTCAGGGAAATACTGCTGCTGCCGCTGCTCGTTCTGCCTGCCGTCGTTATACGACTGAAGAGCCCCAGCAATCTGGGCCTCGCACAAATGACTAACACCTAATAAGAATATCAGCAACAGCCTTCTCATCGTTTATTTCTCCTTTCGCTTTTCAAACCAGTCTATCACGTAGGCCTCAGCAATGGCAATGAGAATCATGAAACCCAGGGCCATGGCAAAGCCCCACCAAACGCTGCCCGTTTTCCAGACTGCCAGGAAATATACCAACATACTCAACACGAACTTGACGGTCGTGCGCAAAATAAACTTCCAATTCATACTGTTGGCAAAGGTACGGGTTTTTCTTGAAACAGCCAAATAAATGGCAAAGAAAAGGCCGGCTATCTCACGACACCCGGCTCCAAAAACAAACTACTTAAAAACTAATCTACTAAAACAAATCAAAAAAATATCTTTTTCTGCTTGCAAAGGTAGGCATTTTTTTCTACCCGTCAAAGGCTTTTATGCCAAAAAACACAGCCTCTTGACATAAATCAAAGGAAATGAGACGTTTACAAAACATCCCATTCCCTTTTGCTAAGTAGAGGTGGCAAAAGCACGCCCTATTTATATTCCATTTTTTACATCATGCCGCCCATACCCGGGGCACCACCCATAGGCATGGCAGGCTCCTTCTCGGGCTTGTCGCAGATAAGGCATTCAGTGGTGAGGAACATGCCGGCAATGCTGGCTGCATTCTCCAAAGCCACACGTGCCACCTTGGCAGGATCGATGACACCGGCCTCGCGCAGGTCCTCATACTTGTCGAGACGGGCGTTGTAGCCGAAGTCGCCCTTGCCCTCGCGCACCTTCTGCACCACCACGGCACCCTCGCCGCCGGCGTTGGTCACAATCTGACGGAGGGGCTCCTCGATGGCGCGGCAGATGATGTTGATACCGGTCTGCTCATCGGCATTGTCGCCCTTGAGCGAGGCCAGAGCCTCCTGGGCACGGATATAGGTGGTACCGCCACCGGCCACGACACCTTCCTCGATGGCAGCACGGGTGGCACAGAGGGCATCGTCGACACGGTCCTTCTTCTCCTTCATCTC
>DETM01000004.1:20067-20914 GCA_002361655.1 Prevotella sp. UBA3288
TCATCTCCACCTCGCTGTTGGCACCGACATAGAGCACTGCCACGCCGCCTGCCAATTTGGCCAGACGCTCCTGCAGTTTCTCCTTGTCGTAACTGCTGGTGGTGTTCTCAATCTCGTTCTTGATCTGGTTCACGCGGTCCTTGATGGCCTGGCTGTCACCGGCACCGTTGACGATGGTGGTATTGTCCTTGTTGACAGTCACCTTCTCGGCAGTGCCCAGCATCTCCAGCGTGGCCTGCTCCAGTTTCAAGCCCTTCTCCTCGCTGATGACGACGCCGCCGGTCAGCACGGCGATATCCTCAAGCATAGCCTTGCGGCGATCGCCGAAGCCAGGAGCCTTGACGGCGCAAATCTTCAGTCCGCCACGCAGACGGTTGACGACAAGTGTGGTGAGTGCTTCGCTGTCTACATCCTCGGCGATGACCAGCAGAGGACGGCCACTCTCAGCAGCGGGCTGCAGGATAGGCAGGAAGTCCTTGATGTTGGAGATCTTCTTGTCGTAGATGAGGATATAGGGGTTGTCCATCACGCACTCCATTTTCTCAGAGTCTGTAACGAAATAGGCACTCAGGTAGCCGCGGTCGAACTGCATTCCCTCGACAACACCGATATGGGTGTCGCGGCTCTTGCTCTCCTCGATGGTGATGACACCGTCCTTCGACACCTTGCGCATAGCCTCGGCCAGCAGTTCGCCAATCTCCTTGTCGTTGTTGGCACTGACAGTGGCCACCTGCTCAATCTTGTCGTAGTTGTCGCCCACCAACTCGGCACTCTTAGCGATATGGTCGGTGACAGCCTTCACAGCCTTGTCGATACCGCGCTTCAGGTCCATCGGGTTGGCACCGGC
>DETM01000004.1:20964-42443 GCA_002361655.1 Prevotella sp. UBA3288
GCGGTGACGTTCTTCAGACCCTCGCTGACAATGGCCTGAGCCAGCAGCGTGGCGGTGGTGGTGCCGTCGCCAGCATCGTCGCCGGTCTTCGAAGCCACGCTCTTCACCAACTGTGCACCGGTATTCTCGAAGTGGTCTTCCAACTCAATCTCCTTGGCCACCGTTACACCGTCCTTGGTGATCTGGGGAGCACCAAACTTTTTCTCGATAACTACATTACGACCCTTCGGGCCCAGTGTCACTTTGACAGCATTTGCCAACTGGTCTACGCCCTGCTTCATCATCTCGCGGGCTTCAATATTGAATTTAATCTCTTTTGCCATAATTTTCTTTAAGTGTTTGTAACTTTTATATTTATTTTTTTATTTGAAGAACTCAGATTGAAGTTGAAGTCTTACGGCTACCTATGGGCGGCAGCAAATTCTTCACTCTTCACTCCTCACTCTTCACTTTTCAATAATGGCCAGCACGTCGCTCTGACGCATCATCAGATACTTTTCGCCTTCCAGTTCGATTTCAGTGCCGCTATATTTGCCGTAGAGCACCTCGTCGCCGGCTTTCAGGAGCATCTCTTCATCTTTAGTACCCTTACCAACGGCCTTGACGACGCCATGAAGGGGTTTCTCTTTTGCGGTGTCAGGAATAATGATGCCGCCAATCTTTTCTTCTGCTGCAGCCGGTGCTACCAGCACGCGGTCTGCTAATGGTTTAATGTTCATAATACCTTAATTATTTTAGTTATAAATATTAATCGTTCTGCAACAATATCAGCCAAAAGCGTGCCAAACTGTCCTAACTGACAATTTGGCACGCTAAAAAAGAAAGAAAAGCGTACCTTTCTCGCTTTCAGACGACAAAGGTACGCATTTACTTTCAAACGGCCAAATTAATAGCCTGGATTCTGCCACATACCGGCTTGGGTGCTCGTGTAGTTCAGCACGCCGTTGGCATCCTGCGGAACAGCGAGATCAGTGCGGTTGGTGGCCACTTCAAGTTCAGACAGGGGGATGGGCCTGTAGTAGTGCTTGGTGGCAATGTTGCCGCTGGCCTGGGCATTGTAGGCCTTCACGTGGTCAATCAGGGTGTGGGTACGCTTCAGGTCAAACCAGCGCTGGTATTCGCCGCAAAGTTCGAGGGCACGTTCCTTGAGGATGGTCTCGATGGTGACGGTACCGCTGATGGTGTTGTCCTTGCCGCTGATGGCACGGGCCTGACGCAGTTGGTTGATGGTGGCGAGGGGATCGCCGCCGGTCTGCAACTGGGCCTCGGCCTTGATGAGGTACATCTCAGCGAGGCGCAGCACCATGATGTCACGTGCCGAGAGGTCGTAGGTCAGGTCGGGATAGGTTTCGTTGACCTGGTCGTCGAGGAACTTCTTGATACCGGGGAACGAGCACCAGCCGCCAATCTTGTAACTGTTGTAGCGGGCATCGCCGTAGACCGACGATGTAGCCACAGCAGCCTCGGTGGGCAGAGCCGTCTTGGGGTCGCCACTGGTATAGACAGGGATGTCGCCACCCCATGCAAACTGCAGGCGATACTTGTTCTTGGCTTCAGCCTGCAGAGCCTGACCCTCGGCACTGTTGCCGTCCATCAGACTGTAGAGGATGCCGATGCCGCCGCCGTTGAAGTAGTTGCCGTCCTCAGCGTAAGCCTCTTCATAGTCCTTGAAGGTCTGGTTTGCCATATCGGGATAGTTGACAGCATTGTGAGCCAGAGCCTGCGGCAGACGGTAACTGGTGAGCAGCGTGCCGTTGTAGCGCTGGTCGGTCTCTTTCACCTCGTCGAGGATCTTCCAGAGATAAAGTGATGGCAGATAGCGGGTGAAGCCGCGGCCATAGGGCGAATAGTACTTCGACACATCGACTTTGAGGCCGGTCTCCTTGCTGGGGATGTTGGAATTGCTCGAACCGGTGACACGCACAAAGACGTTGGTGTTCTTGTTGCCGCTGCCGCCCAGGTCGCTGGCACCGTTGTTCCACATCGGCACAAACATCAGGTTGGTGGCACTGCCGCCCTGACGGCCATAGCCCGTACGGGTCATGAGCGAGTTATACTGGCCTGTGCCGCCGTCAGCGAAGCGATAGGGCACGCAGTTGTTACGGTTGGCTGAAGTGAGGTCGTTGCTGTAGTAGACGCCAAAGAGGTTCTCGGTGTTCTTGGTGACGTCCTCGTTGTTCAGGTTCCAGGTGTCGCTGTAACGGCTGTAGAACGAAGCGCCGCTGCTGGCAATCACGTCGTCGGCGGCATTGAGGGCCTCGGTGTAGAGGTTGCCGTAACCAGTCACGCTGTTGGCACCCAGCCACGAGGCGGCATACAGTGCCACACGGGCATAGAGGGCTTCAGCCGAATAGTAGTAGGCACGGCCATAGCCGGTGGCGGCACCAGCCTTCATCACGCCGGCAGCCTTATACTTCTCCATGGCCACCTTCAGGTCGTCGAGGATATGGCCGTAGATCTCAGCCTCCGGCACACGCACCGGATTGGTGTTCACCGACGAGATGGGCTCGCCGTTATAGGGCACGGGACCCCAGATGGCCACCAACTGTGAGTAGTAGAGGGCACGGAGGAAATAGGCATCGGCCAGGTAGGCCTCTTTCTTCGTGTCGCTGATGACAGTGTTCTTCGGCACATATTTCATCACGTTGTTGCAAACATCGATGCCGGCATAGAAGAGTTCCCAGTACTGGTCGAGACAGGGGTTGTCGTTGACGGCTGCCGTGCCGCTGGTAGACGAGAATCCCAGACTCTCCTGGGTGAGGTCGTACTTCAGCATCGACTTCTGCTTGTTGTCGTAGCCGAAATAAAAGAGGTCGGTACCCATCTCGGCGATGCCCAGCGAGGGTTCCTTGCCCCACCATCCGTGAGTATAGGTGTAGGCCGACTGTATCAGTCCGTCGATGCCAGTGACTGTATTGTAGGTCAGGTCGGCAGTAGAGCCTGTCTTGTTGTCCTCTTCCAGATAGTCAGAACAAGCGGTGAAGGCCAGGGCTGTGGCTGCCATGAAAATGCTTAATATCTTTTTCATAATCGTATCGTAGTTTTTGAGTTAGAATGTGACGTTAACACCCACCACCACTTGCTTGGCCATCGGGAAGGCAACGGCACCGCCGCGCTCGGGGTCATAATTGTCGAAATGGCTGAAGGTGAAGTAGTTCTTCATTGAGCAGTAGACACGGGCACTGTTGATGTATGCCTTGCTGATGAGACGCTTGGGCAGGTTGTAACTCAGGGTGATGTCCTTGATCTTGAAGTAGTCGGCCTTCTGCATCATGACGCTCGACTTGTATTGTGTCGAAGAAGCGCCTTTAGCACCCGGCGAGGGGATGTCGGCACCCTGGTTGTCGGGTGTCCAGTAGTTCAGGTCGCCCCAGTTGGCACCGTCGTAGAGGTAGAGGTTGTAGCCCTGATAACTCATGTAGCCACCCAGGCGTGCCATTGTCTGCAGGCTGAGGGTGAAGTCCTTGTAGGAGAGCGAGGTGCTCAGACCGAGGATGGCCTTCGGCGAAAGGTTGTAGATAATCTTGTCGTTGTCGTCGATGACATCGTCGCCGTTGGTGTTGGCCACCTTCGGCGTGCCGGGATCGCCATAGTCAGAATAGGGCTTCTCGAAGTTGGGGTGCTCAGCCATATACTGGTCGAACTCGCCGACGCCCCACATACCCTGAACGTCGTAGGCGTAGTAGGCCGATACGGGCTCGTCGACTCTCTTGATGTCCATGCCGTTGACAAACTGCGTCACGCCGTCGGCCAGTTCGTCGATATAGTCGCGGGCAAAGGTGGCACTGGCGCTAACACTCCACTCCCAGTCGTTGGTGCGCACAGGGATGGCGTTGATGCCAAGTTCCAGACCGTGGCCGCGGGTCTTGCCGACGTTGTCAATCAGGCTGGTATAAACGGTAGAGGCAGGAGCCGTCTTGTAATAGAGCAGGTCGTAGGTCTTGCTCCAGTAGTAGTCGATGGTACCACTGAGTCGACCGTCGAAGAATCCGAAGTCGAGACCGAGGTCGACAGCGGAAGTCTTCTCCCAGGTGAGGTTCTCATTGGCCATTGTCATCGGAGCCATGGCCGACGAACTGGGCACGATGGGCGACACGGTGGCCAGCGTCTGGTAGGGGTTGATGGCGGCGTTGCCCGACAGACCCCACGACAGGCGCAGTTTGAGGTTTGACAGCCACGACTTGGTGCTCTCCATGAAGTTCTCCTCGATGATACGCCAGCCGGCACTCACTGAGGGGAAGTAGCCCCATTTCTTGCCTTCGGCCAGCACCGACGAGCCGTCGGCACGCAGCGAAGCCTGCAGCAGATACTTGTCCATGAACGAATAGTTGACACGGCCGAAGAACGACACCATCGACTGCTTGGTGTAGTCGGAGTGCTTGTAGGGCGAGCCGATATTGTCCACATAGTAGAACGAGTTGTTGTAGTAGTGTTCCTCGCCGGCCGAACCGTTCAGTTCGAGGTCCTCGTTGACGACCTGGTACATCTCATGACCCAGCAGGAAGGTGAAGTCGTGCTTGTCCTGCAGCGAGAGGCTGTAGTTAGCCGTGTTCTGCCACGTGTACTTCGTGCCGATGCTGGGAGCATAACTGATATAGGTGTTGTGAGGGGTCTGATAGCGGCCCTGGCTCTCATAGTCCTGATAGATGCCGTCGCGTGAGTTGTCGCGGTCGAGTGTGAACTGCGACTTCACCACGAGGCCCTTGATGGGCGTCAACTGCACGTAGGCCGAACCGAAGAAGCGGGTGGTCTCTGTGTTGCGCTGGTAGTTGCCGTTCTCGTCGAGCAGCGGCGAGCAGTGGGCGGGATACCAGGGGTTAGGCGTAGCGTTGATGCTGCCATCGTTCAGATAGGCGTGGGTGATGGTGGTCATCTTCTGTGCCTGTCCGAAGATACCGCCGTTACGACGGTCGTTGCTTCTGTAGGTATAACTCAGACTGGCGCCCACCTTCACGATGCTGTTGATCTTATGGTCGATATTGGCACGGCCGGTATAGCGGCGGAACTTGTTCCCCTCGAGCATACCGCGGTCGTCCATCAACGAGGCGGAGACGTTGAAGTTGGTCTTCTCGTTGCCGCCCTGTACGCTCACCTCGTAGTTCTGGCCCACGCTGTTCTGTGTAGCCAGGTCGAGCCAGTCGGTGTACGACTTGTCGGCATAGATGTCGGCCGTCAGTGTGCCGTCGTCCAACTGCTGTCCCAGCACGTCGGCAACAGTGGTGGTGCGCTGTGCTGCCGTCCAGTCGCCGGCAGCCTTCATCTTCTGATAGTCGGCGGCATCAATCAGACGCTGCACCTCCTTGTCGCCATACATAGGCTTGGTCAGGCTGGTGGGACTCTTGAACGACAGATAGCCGTTGAAGGTCACACGGGTCTTGCCGGCCGAGCCGCGCTTGGTGGTGATAAGGATGACACCGTTGGCACCCTTGGTACCGTAGATGGCCGTCGAGGCAGCATCCTTCAGGATGTCCATCGACTCGATGTCGCCGGAGGGGATGTCAAGCGTTGACCCGTACTCTACACCATCAACGATGACCAGCGGAGAGTTACTGGCAGTCAGTGAACGGGTGCCACGCATATTCAGACTGATGCCGGCACCGGCCTCACCGCTGCTCACCTGAATGTCAACGCCGGGAACCTTGGCCTGCATGGCCTCCATCACGTTGGCACCGGCCACCTTCTGGATGTCTTCCAGTTTCACGCTGGCCACCGAACCCGTCAGGTCCTTCTTCTTCATCGTGCCGTAACCAACGACGACGACTTCGTCAAGACCCATCGCATCCTCCTGCAGGGTGATGTTGATGGGCTGGTTGCCGGTTACAGGAATCTTCTGTTCCCTGTAGCCCACATAGGAAACTTTGAGGACGGCATTGTTGGGCACTTTCTGGATGGTAAAATTACCATCGAGATTCGTCACGCCACCGATGCTGGTGCCGTCGACAATGACGCTCACACCAATCAATGGTTCACCCGATGCATCCTTCACTGTGCCCGTGACGGTCTTCTGTGCATAGGCAAAGAAGCACATCATGGACAGGAGTAATGCCACTGAGGCTCTTTTAATTTGATAACTCATAGATGTTGTTTTTTAATTAGTTAATAAAAAAGAAAGTTTAAGATTTATATTGGTTAAACAATTTATTCAAGCACATCCACTTCGACAATCCGCAGTTCCGTCTTACCCTGGGCACTCTTCATGCGATCCATCTCGTTGGCCACACCGCCTGCCAGTTCCTTGACCAGACCAAACTTCCGGCTGTCCTGTGCCGGGCCCACCATTTTAATAGTCAGGCCCTTGTCGGCCACTGGCTGAGGGATGCTGATATGGACATAGCCAAGCGATGCAGGGGTGACGCCCTCCCATACCTTTTTCTTGCCGGCATAGACCTCAAGGGGGTAGCACTTCTGGCGCCATCCGGTCAGTTTGAGAACAATCTCTCTGACAGCAGCCTTACGAGACAACTGATAAGCCACCCAGGCATTCTCCCGCTCGCCGTCGCTCTTCCATTCTGTCAATTCATTATCATCATAAGCCTTTTGAGCATCAGACTGGTTGCTGCCAGCCTTCACACCGACGATATCTACGGTCTTGTATAAATCCGCATAACTTGGCGTCGACGGTGTCTCACCGCGGACAAGACTGGGCTTCAGGGTCAGCGACGGCAACACATCAGCAGCGGGAGCCTGCTGGCTGTGGACAGTCAGGATAGCCGGCCGCACACCATCAGCACAGACGGAGAGCCCTATCTCGCCAGCCGTCGGCGTAGAACGCACCAAGATACGGTTGACGCCACACTCTACAGGCAGCGACATCGCCCCAACATAGTTGTCGCTCACATTCTTCTTGTTCGCTGCATCGAGCAGGTTCTTGTCGCGACGGCTATCGTCCTGCAGGAAGTCTTTGTTATTCCGGGTGGCAATACCCCCAATCCAACGGGCCTCGCCCCACAATTGGAAGTGCACCATGCGGTTGTCAAGCGGACAACGGCGGCCTTGCTTGTCGACCACCTCCACCTGGACAAGCATCATATCTGCACCGTCTGCTTTCATGCCTTCCGGATTCTCGATGGCTGTCAGTTTCAGTTGAAAGGGGTCGCCCGCTGTCTCTATCTGATAAGAAGAGCCATCACTGCCTTTGGCCTCGATGATACCTGGTTCAAACTTCACATCCCTAAAAGTGAAGAGCCACCGGAACGAGCGCTCACCCTTGCCCAACGACTTGCCGTTGACAAAGAGTTCCACTTCATCTGCAGTGGAGACCACATAGACCGGCTTCACGACGTCTCCTCCTGCCGGAGTGCCATCCCCGTAATTCCAATGGCCCACAATATAGGTCCGTTTCCTTTCCGGCGACACCCACCCGTCCCACATCACCTGATGGGCATAGAAAGCATCCTTCGGAATGCGCATCGCATCGGTCACGCCACTCGTTCGGTAGTTGGATTCGCCACGATGGTGGGTATTGGTGTCGCTGAACACTATTTTCACACCACCACTATTGACACGCTTTCCTGTTCCCGGACGCTCCATCCAGTATTCGTGCCAACGCTCCACCATGCCACAGGCCAGACTGTCCATGTTGTGGTTGTAGTCGAGAGCCGGTGCGCCACGATAGAGCGGCCCGTCGCCCTCCTCATGGTAGGGATAGGAATATTCGTCCCAATATTTGCGCAGACCTTCATCACGATAGTACTCCATTGCCCACATGGGCTTCGTGGCACTCTTGTTGATATAGAGCATCTCGCCACCGTATTCGGCCTCAGGACGGTCGAGCATTTCCCGGGAGCCGATGGCCCGTCCGCCACAGGGGTCATACTGGTTGCGAATGGCTTTCATTTCCTCCATGTGCTCTTTCGAGATACGGAAGTTGCCACACTCGTAAAAGACGATACTCGGATTATTCCTATTGTAAATAATTGCATCTCGCATCAGTTGGGTGCGCTGTTGCCAGCGGGCACCGTCGACATCTTTCTCTGCATCACCGGCAGGCATCGCCTGGAGCAGGCCCACACGGTCGCAAGACTCAATGTCCTGTTTCCAGGGACAGACGTGCATCCAGCGTACCATATTGCCGCCCGACTCCACCATCAGCGCATTCGAGTAGTCGCTGAGCCAGGCCGGTACGCTGATACCCACGCCGGGCCATTCGTTCGACGTGCGCTGGGCATAACCATGCACCATCAGACAACGGTCGTTCAGATAGAACCGGCCGTCGCTGAACGCTGTCTTACGGAAGCCGGTGCGGGTGACGACGCGGTCGAAAGCCCCCTCTACGGCCCCCGAGGGGGCTTCAATAGTTTTGTTGGCAGAGGTGGCTATAGTGTCCCCCTCGGGGGACGAAGGGGGGGCTAATGAGGTTTCTATCGTATAGAGATAGCCATAGCCCCACGACCAGAAATGCAGACCTTCGACAGCCTTGCTGACACTCACCGTGCGCACCTCTCCAGGCTTCATCGTGTAACGCTGGCCATCCAGACGGGCTACTTCGTGCCCATCGATGTCGAACACCTTGGCAAAGAAAGTGAACGAACGCTCGACGGCATCCTCATTTTTCACTTGCGACTCGATATGAATAACAGCCTTGTGCCCGGCGATGTCGAAGTCGGTGGCATAGATATAGGTGCCGGTGGTGCCCAAGTTCGAATAGAGTGGCAGCGTCTGGTAGAGTTTGTCGGTCAGATGCAGATACACATTCTTAGGCAGACCGCCATAGTTGGCATTGAAGTTCTTGTCGTTCCACTGATAGCGGCTGTTGAGCGTACGGTCACGATACTGCCACGAGTTGTCGCAACGCACGGCAATTACGTTTTCACCTATTATAATATAAGGTGTAAGGTCAAAGCCGAAAGCCATCACGCCATTGTCGCTGAAACCGACATGATGGCCGTTCAGCCACACATCGGCACCCTGTCGGGCACCCTCGAACTCGACAAACACCTTTCCGTCTGCCTCATCGGCACTCAGACGGAAGTGCTTGCGATACCAGCAGATGGTGTCGGTCAGGTCGACGATATCTTTCTTGAAGGCCTCGCCGCCATTGAAGGCATAGGGCAGCGTTACCCGTTGCCAACTGTGGTCATCATAATCGGGTTGTGCCGCTCCGGCCACGTCTCCCACTGCCAGGCGCCAGTCGGCATTGAAATTAAGCGTCTCCCGTTCTGTCGCCGTTGCCGATAGCGAAAGAAGCAACGCAAGTGCTAACAACAGTCTTCTCATGTGTGTCGGTATTACTGTATTGTCTCACCGTTCAGCACCACATTCTTCAACGTCAGATTCTCTACCGGACGCTTTGCGAATGGTTTGTCCTTGCCGTGGTCCTGCGAGTCGATGTTGTCAAACGTGAAGTTCTTCAAGGCATACTTGTCTGAACCGGTCACATTGAAGAACACGCCACAGTCCATCTGTATATTCCTGAAAGTGATGTCGTTGCACTGCGACAGCGGCATGTCGGCACGCTCCTGCTTCTCATAGAACTGGGTCCAGGGACGCACCAGCAGACAGTTGCGGCACTTGCCGCTGAAGTTCTCCACCAGCACATACTCGTAGTGCTGAGGGGTGTCGGGACGCATCTTCAGCCACAGCACATTGTTGGTGTTGTCGGCCACACAATTGCGCATCACCACGTTCCAGTCGTGCACCGACTCCGAACCGAGCGTCATGCAGCCGTGCACTGTGCCATAATGGCAGTTCTCCACCAGAATGTTGTAGCAGGGGCCGTTCTCCGGTGCCTGATCGGCGAAGGTGCCTTTGCCGCCTTTCAACACCACAGCGTCGTCGTTGACATTCATATAGCAGCCGCGCACCACCACGTCGTGGCAGACATCGATGTCGATGGCATCGGTCGAAGGGCCTTTGATGTCTACGGTCGACGAGTAGATATACAGGTCGAGGTAGCGCACATGGTCACAACGGTAGATATGGTTTGTCCAGAATGGCGAGTTGATCAGACGCACATCCTGAATGGTCACATTCTTCGAATTGGAGATATAGGTCAGACGCGGACGCTGCGCATCTTTGTTGGTGCACTGCGGGTTCCACTTGCGACGAATCCAGAACTCCTCCCAATAGTCCTGTCCGCTGCCGTCGATGGTACCCTTGCCGCAAATGGTGAAGCCATCGACGCCATCGGCATTGACGAGGGCCACGAAATACTTGCAGGTCTGACCCTCGATGCGTGTCTCGCGGATCTCGAAGTCGTGAATGCGGTCGGAACCTTTCAGCACGCCGCCCTCCTCTATATAAAGATGTGTGCCCTGCTTGAAGAACAGACTGCCGGTATAAAACGTTCCCTTGGGTACCACGACGACGCCCCCACCCTCTTGGGCGGCTTTGTCGATGACGGCCTGAATGGCCTTCGTCTGGATATCGGTCGTGCCCTGACGCACACCGTAGTTGGTCAGCACATACTGCTTGCCCAAGGTCTTCACGTCGACCTTCGCCGTATCGGTAAACCAAGCCGACATGGGTTCGCCGTTTGGCCACACCTCCTGCTTCACCATCTTCTTCTTACCCATGGCCACAGTGCAGAGCATCAGCATCATGAGGCCCATCAACAGTCTCTGTTTCATTGTCTTTGTTACTTTAAGATTAGTTTCTGGCGACAAAGTTACGAAAAAATTATTAAACTGTGCACATTATATAAAAAAAATTCGTACCTTTGCGGAAAAATAAATTAACAATTTAATTATGGTGTTATGAAAGAATTCTTCAAGTACACTCTCGCCACCATCTGTGGCATTGTGATTTTAGCCATCATCGCGGGCATCATGTTCATGATTTCGCTGGCCAGCATGGTGGCCAGCAGTAGTGCTCCAGCCAAGGCAGACAAGAACTCCGTATTCGTGCTCAGCCTCAATGGTGTCATCTCGGAGCGTGCAGAAGACGAGAATCCCTTCTCGGAACTGCTGGGCGAGGCCGACATGAGCATGATGGGACTCGACGATGTGGTCAAGGCCATCAAGACTGCCAAGGACAATGAGAACATCGAGGGCATCTACATCGAGGGCGGCGCATCGGCCTTTGACTCACCGGCCACCGCCCAGCAAGTGCGTGACGCTCTGAAAGACTTCAAGCAGAGCGGCAAGTGGATTATCGCCTATGCCGACCAATACCTGCAGAGCAGTTATTATGTGGCCTCCGTGGCCGACAGCCTGTTCATCAACCAGACCGGCATGATCGACTTCAAAGGCTTGGGCGGAAAGAACTACTATATGACCGGACTCTACGAAAAGATCGGCGTGAAGTACCAGGCCACCCGCGTCGGCAAATACAAGAGCGCCGTGGAGAGTGTCACCCGCAAGGACATGAGCGAGAACGACCGCGAACAGCGCGAAGCCTTCCTGCAGGCCATCTGGAAACATTGGCTGGCAGACATGGCCGAGGACCGGAAGGTGACTGCCGACCAACTGAACCAACTGGCTGACGACAGCATCATGGTCTTCGCCAGTGTCGACGACTACAAGGCTGCCCGGCTGGTCGATGGTGCGATGTATCCCGATGGCATCAAGAAGATCATCAAAGGCAAACTGGGCCTTGGCGATGACGATGCCATCAGCCAACTGACCTTGAGCGACGTGCTCGATCTCAACAAAGAGGAGAAGAGCGACGGTGATCAGATTGCCGTCTACTATGCCTACGGCGAAATCATCGACGCTCCCCTGTCGTCATTCACTTCCGAGCATGCCATCGTGGGCTCCACAATGGTGGAGGACCTGAACAAACTGGCTGCCGACGACGATGTGAAGGCTGTGGTGCTGCGCGTCAATTCGCCCGGTGGCAGCGCTTCGGCATCGGAGCAGATCTGGAACGCCCTGAAACAACTCAAAGCGAAGAAGCCTCTGGTGGTCTCCATGGGCGGCTATGCCGCTTCGGGTGGCTATATGATCAGCGCCCCCGCCAACTACATCGTGGCAGAGCCCACCACCATCACCGGCTCTATCGGCATCTTCGGGCTCATCCCCAATTTCAGTGAACTGGTCACCGACAAACTGGGCGTCACCTGGGACGGCGTGCAGACCAACAAACATGGCGACTACGAGACCAACCTCATCTTTGCCAAGGACAACGAGACCGAACTACGCTATATGCAGACCTTCGTCGACCGGGGCTACGACACCTTCCTCGGCATTGTGGCCGAAGGACGCGGAATGACCAAGGAGCAGGTCAACGAGATAGCACAGGGCCGCGTCTGGGTGGCCACCGACGCACTGCCCATCAAACTGGTCGACCAACTCGGCTCGCTCGACGATGCCGTGAAGAAGGCTGCCGAACTGGCTTCGACAGACAACTACTATGCAGCCCCCTACCCTGCCAAGACCGACTGGATGGACGCCCTGCTGGCCTCCGCCGAGGAGAAGAAAGGAAGTTATCTGGATGAGCAGATGAAAGAAATGCTGGGCGAACTCTACGAGCCGCTGACCGAGGCACGCAAGGACCGTCAGCGCAGTCGTCTGCAGGCCCGTCTGCCGTTCTCTCTGACAATCAAGTAATCAACAAGACTGGACGTGGAAGGCGATTTCATCAAAATCCGTGAATGGCTGTTGCCATTCAGTTGGCTTTACGGCATCGGCGTTAACCTACGCAATTTCTGCTACGACGTCGGTCTGCTGAAAAGCCACGCCTTCCACGTGCCTGTCATTTCCGTCGGGAATATCACCGTGGGAGGTACAGGCAAGACCCCCCATGTGGAATACCTGGTAAGACTGCTCCTGCCTAACAACAATGTGGCGGTGCTCAGCCGGGGCTACAAGCGGAAGACACATGGATTCCTGTTGGCCGACCAGTCGACTACAGCAAACGACATCGGCGACGAGCCGTATCAGATCAAACGGAAATTCCCCAAGGTCACCGTCGCCGTCGACAAAAATCGTGTCAGAGGCATCAACACGCTGACGGCACACGACAGCCATATCGACGTGGTGCTCCTTGACGATGCCTTCCAACATCGCCACGTGAAGCCCGGCATCAACATCCTGCTGGTCGACTACCACCGCCTGATCATCTACGATAAACTGCTGCCCGCCGGCCGATTGAGAGAGCCGCTCAAAGGCAAAAACCGTGCCGACATCGTCATCATCACAAAATGTCCCAAAGACCTCAAGCCCATGGCCTATCGGGTCATCACCAAGGCTATGGACCTGTTTCCCTACCAGCAACTGTATTTCACCACCTTCGACTACGACACACCACAGCCCGTATTCCCGGAAGACCACCCGGAACCACTGGACAGCATACAAGCCCTGCAGCATCAACACGTGATGCTGCTTACAGGCATTGCCTCTCCACGCCATATCAAGGAAGATCTCAAACAGGCCGTCGACTGTCACCTGACCACCTTGGACTATCCCGACCACCATCACTTCAGCCCCAAAGACGTGACCCGCATCAATAGCGAGTTTGCAGCGATGCCTTCACCCAAGGTGATCATCACCACTGAGAAAGATGCCGCCAGGCTGTCCCACATCGAAGGATTGAGCGACGAAGTGCGCCACCATATTTATATATTACCTGTTCGCGTCAGTTTCATGCTCGAACAAGAAGACAAGTTTAACGAAAACATTAAAGGCTATGTACTCAAAAATTCAAGAAACAGCATCCTGGCTAAAGGCAAGGATGACCACAAGTCCGAAGACAGCCATCGTACTGGGAACAGGCCTAGGACAATTAGCTTCCGAAATAACTGACAGGCTCGAGATTCCCTATGAGCAGATACCCAACTTCCCCGTGTCTACCGTCGAGGGGCACAGCGGAAAACTGATTTTCGGTAAACTCGGAGGTGTCGACATCATGGCCATGAAAGGCCGGTTCCACTACTACGAGGGTTACTCGATGAAGGAAGTGACCTTCCCTATTCGTGTGATGTACGAACTGGGCATCAAGACGCTCTTTGTCAGCAATGCTGCCGGAGGCATGAACCCTCAGTTCAAGATTGGCGACCTGATGGTCATCACCGACCACATCAACTTCTTCCCCGAGCATCCGCTGCGCGGCAAGAACTTCCCTACAGGACCGCGCTTCCCCGACATGCACGAGACCTACGACCACAACCTCATCCAACTGGCCAGCAAGATTGCCTACGAGAAAGGCATCCGCCTACAGTACGGGGTCTATATGGGCGTTCAGGGGCCCACCTTCGAGACCCCTGCAGAATATAAGATGTATCGCACCCTTGGCGGCGACACCGTGGGCATGAGCACCGTACCCGAGGTCATCGTGGCCCACCACTGCGGCATACGCACCTTCGGCATCTCGGTGGTCACCGACCTGGGAGGCTTCGACCAGCCCGTAGAAGTCAGCCACGAAGAGGTACAGCAGGCCGCCGACAAGGCCCAGCCGCTGATGACCGAAATCATGCGTGAAATGATTGTACGCTCCGAACAGATAGAAAGCAACAAGAAAGAAAAGTTCAATACCGACCATCCCACAGAAGAATGGAAATAGCAAAACTTGGAGAGTTTGGCCTGATCGAACGACTGACCAAAGATCTTGACAACAAAAACGAAAGCACAAAGTACGGCGTAGGCGACGACTGTGCCGTGCTCCACTACCCCGACACCGAGGTGCTCGTCACCACCGACCTGCTCATGGAAGGCGTACACTTCGACCTCACCTACATCGACCTGAAGCATCTGGGCTACAAGTCGGCGATGGTCAACATCAGCGACGTGTTCGCCATGAACGGCACACCACGCCAGATTACCGTCTCGCTGGCACTCTCGAAGCGGTTCACCGTAGAGGACATGGAAGAGTTCTATGCCGGACTGCGCCTGGCTTGCGAGAAATGGGGCGTCGACATCGTGGGAGGCGACACCACCTCGTCATACACCGGACTGGCCATCAGCATCACCTGCATCGGCGAGGCACGCCAAGAGGATATTGTCTATCGCAGCGGAGCCAAAGACACCGACCTCATCTGCGTCAGCGGCGACCTCGGTGCCGCCTATATGGGACTACAACTACTAGAGCGCGAAAAGGCCGTCTACTATTCACAGGTAGACAGTCTGCAAAAGAAAATAGACGCGGCCCGTAAGAGCGGCAACTCACAGGAGATAGAGAATCTCAAGAAGCAGATGGACAACCTCAGCCAGCCCGACTTCAGCGGCAAGGAATATCTGCTGCAGCGCCAGTTGCAAACCGAGGCCCGCGGCGACATCGTCAAGCGGCTGCGCGAAGCAGGCATCCGGCCCACGGCGATGATGGACATCAGCGACGGCCTCAGTAGCGAACTGATGCACATCTGCCGCCAGTCGGGCACAGGCTGCCGCATCTTCGAAAAGGAGATTCCCATCGACTACCAAACGGCAGTGATGGCAGAAGAGATGAACATGAACGTCACAACCTGCGCTCTCAATGGCGGCGAAGACTACGAACTACTCTTCACCGTACCCATCGGCGACCTGGAAAAAATTAAAGCATTGGACGATGTCCACCTCATCGGACACATCACCGACCGGAAGTTCGGCCATGTGCTCGTCAGCCGCGACAACCAAGAGTTCGAACTCAAGGCTCAGGGATGGAATCCGCTGAACAGCGAGAACTCTGCCAAGCGTGATTGAATGTCTATTTCCAGACAGAACTAACTTTTTTTGAAAATAATCCGCTAAAAATTTGGTGGATTATTTTTTTTGTTGTACCTTTGCACCCGCAAACGAAAGGATGCAGTGATCTAACGAACAATGGTGCCTTAGCTCAGTTGGTAGAGCATCGGACTGAAAATCCGTGTGTCCCCGGTTCGATTCCTGGAGGTACCACTCCTCCTTTCATTATGAATCCCGCAGAGGTCTTAGGATCCGAGCGGGATTTTTCGTTTGCCCTCTCCCGCCTTTTCTTCAGTGATTCAGCAATACGGATTTGCGGACTGAGCCAAAAGAAATCCGCTAAGTACTGATTACCAGTGCCTTAGCGGACTAAACTGTTGGGGTACTCGGACTCGAACCAAGAATGACAGGACCAGAATCTGTAGTGTTACCATTACACCATACCCCAATGTCTTGCTCACGGGAACCGTTCCCGATTTGCGGATGCAAAGGTACGACTTTTTTGCGAACTACCAAAACTTTTGCGCACTTTTTTATAAAAATTCTCAAAAAAAGACCTTTCGTGTGCCCTTTTCGGATAAAAAGCACTATCTTTGCACGTCGATTTATATACCTATTTATATATAATGGAACAAACAGAGACACTCGTCAGGAGCATTATCAGAGGAATACAGGAAAAGAAAGGGAGCAAAATTGCCGTGGCCGACCTAAGCGGCATCAACGGCACCATCTGCCGCAACTTCGTCATCTGTCAGGGCAACTCGCCGGCACAGGTGGAGGCCATCGCCGAGTCGGTGGGCGACATGGTGAGAAAGGAACTGCATGAGAAACCGGCACACGTGGTAGGCATGGAGAACGCCCAGTGGGTGGCGATGGACTATACCGACGTTCTGGTGCATGTCTTCCTGCCCGACGTGAGGACCTACTACGACTTGGAACACCTGTGGGAAGATGCCCCGTTGACACAGATTCCCGATTTGGACTAACATCAAGACTATGGAACAAAATCAGAATAACCAGCCGAAGATGCCTCGGTTCAACATGAACTGGCTCTACATCATTGCCATTGCCGCCTTAGCCTACTTCTATTTCACCGGCGGTTCGGGTGGCATCATGCAGGGCATGGAGCCCGCCCCGACCGAAGCCTCCTACACCGAGTTCAAGAAATACATGTCGGAAGGCTACGTGTCGCGCATCGTTGCCAACAAGACCAACAACACGCTGAAGATGTATATCAAGAAAGACAGCCTGACAGCCGTCTTTCCCGACAAGATGCCACAGTCCCAGACCGCGACGGCACCCAGTCTGAACGTCGAGTTCGGCAGCATCGACCGCCTGGAACAGGTCGTCGACAGTGCCCGTGCCAATGGGAAGTTCACCGGCTCGCTGACCTATGAACGGGAGCAGAGCAATGGCCTGCTGAGTTTCATTATCTCGAGTCTGCTGCCCATCCTGTTCTTCGTGGCCATCTGGATGTTTTTCATCCGCAGAATGGGTGGCGGTGCCGGCATGGGAGGCGCCGGCATCTTCAACGTCGGCAAGTCGAAGGCAAAGATGTACGAGAAGGGCGGCGAACTGGGCATCACGTTCAAGGACGTGGCCGGTCAGGCCGGTGCCAAGCAGGAGATACAGGAGATAGTGGATTTTCTGAAAAACCCGCAGAAATATACCGACTTGGGCGGAAAGATTCCCAAGGGCGCCCTGCTCGTAGGTCCTCCGGGAACGGGCAAGACGCTGCTGGCGAAGGCCGTGGCTGGCGAGGCCGGCGTGCCTTTCTTCTCGATGTCAGGTTCCGACTTCGTCGAGATGTTTGTCGGTGTGGGTGCCAGCCGTGTACGCGACCTGTTCCAGCAGGCCAAGGCCAAGAGTCCGTGCATCATCTTCATCGACGAGATCGATGCCGTGGGCCGTGCCCGCTCGAAGAACCCCGCCATGGGCGGCAACGACGAACGCGAGAACACGCTGAACGCCCTGCTGACTGAGATGGACGGCTTCGGCACCAACAGCGGTGTCATCATCCTGGCCGCCACCAACCGTGTAGACATGCTCGACTCGGCCCTGCTGCGTGCAGGCCGCTTTGACCGCCAGATACACGTCGACCTGCCTGACCTGAACGAGCGTAAAGAGGTGTTTATGGTCCACCTGAAACCGCTGAAACTGGACAACACCGTCGACGTAGACTTCCTGGCCCGCCAGACACCCGGCTTCTCCGGTGCCGACATCGCCAATGTATGCAACGAGGCAGCCCTGATAGCCGCCCGCCACGACAGTCAGACCGTGGGTAAGCAGGACTTCCTCGATGCCGTCGACCGCATCATCGGCGGTCTGGAGAAGAAGACGAAGGTGATGACCCAGGCCGAGAAGCGCTCCATAGCCATCCACGAGGCAGGCCACGCCACCATCTCGTGGTTCACCGAGTTTGCCAACCCGCTGGTGAAGGTCTCCATCGTGCCACGAGGCCAGGCTCTCGGTGCCGCCTGGTATCTGCCCGAAGAGCGTGTGCTGCAGACCAAGGAGGCCATGCTCGACGAGATGTGCTCGCTGCTCGGCGGACGTGCTGCCGAGGAACTCTTCGTGGGACATATCTCGACAGGCGCCATGAACGACCTGGAGCGCACCACCAAGCAGGCCTACGGCATGATAGCCTATGCCGGCATGAGCGACCGTCTGCCCAACCTGTGCTATTATAATAATGCGGAGTATCAGTTCCAGCGTCCCTATTCTGAGACGACGGCCAAAGTCATCGACGACGAGGTGCTGAAGATGGTGGGCGAGCAGTATGAGCGTGCCAAACAGATTCTGACCGAGCACAAGGAAGGCCACGCCCAACTGGCACAGTTGCTGGTGGAGCGCGAGGTCATCTTCGCCGAAGACGTAGAGCGCATCTTCGGCAAGCGTCCCTGGACCAGCCGTGCCGACGAACTGCTCGAAGCCCAGATGCGTGAAGAGGCCGAGCGAATGGCCGCCGAGCGCACCAAGCAGTTGGAAGCCCAACAAAGCAAAGAGGCCCCAGATGCCCCAGAGGCCCCAGAGGCCCCAAAAACCAACTAAAGCCCCCCACGCCTCATGAAGAACCTCATCGTAAGAACCATCACCGGCGTGTTCTTTGTAGCCGCCGTCGTAGTGAGTTTCCTGAACCCCATGGCTATGGTGTTCCTGTTTGCACTCGTCACCGGACTGACCATCTGGGAGTTCTGCGGCCTGGTCAACGAACGGCCTTTCGTACAGGTCAACCAGTTCATCTCCACCGTCGCCGGAGTCTACCTGTTTCTGGCCATGGCCGGCCACTGTAGCGGCTATGTGACCTCCGACACCGTGTTCATACCCTACCTCGTCACCATCATCTATCTGCTGGTGGCCGAACTCTACCTGAAGGCCAAAGACCCCATCAACAACTGGGCCTACACCATGCTACCCCAACTCTACATCGCCCTACCCTTCTCGATGATCAATGTGCTGGCATTCCCGCAGGCCGGACGCTACTCGTTCGTGCTGCCCCTCTCGGTGTTCGTCTTCCTCTGGATGAACGACACCGGGGCCTATTGTGTCGGCTCGCTGCTGGGACGGCATAAACTGTTCCCCCGCGTCTCGCCGGGCAAGTCGTGGGAAGGCAGCATCGGCGGCGGTGTGCTGGTCATAGGCATGGCAGCACTGGTGTGGTGGCTGCTGGAGCAACATGCCCCCGGCGAGGCCAACCTCAACATATGGCACTGGATGGGCCTTGGCCTCACCGTCGTCGTCTTCGGCACGTGGGGCGACCTGGTAGAGAGCCTGCTGAAGCGCACCCTCGGCATCAAGGACAGTGGCAACATCCTGCCGGGCCACGGCGGCATGCTCGACCGGTTCGACTCATCGCTGCTGGCCATCCCCGCTGCAGTGGTCTACCTGTTCACCATCTCGCTACTGTAAATTCTTTACGAAATATTTGCTTATATCAGAAAAATTGCTTTACTTTGCAGCCGACTACCGGTACGCAGGTGTCTCACCTGCGTACCGGTGCAAAGCAGTAAAATAACAGTTTAGTCATATAGAAGCAGTGTTTGTAAATAATAACTTAAAAAAAAGAAAAGTATGAAGAAGATTTTTATGGCCATCGTGGCCGTGCTGTTCGCAGCCCCTTCGTTCGCTCAGTATAGCAGCGGCGGTTTTTCGTTGAGTGAGTCGTCAGTCTACTATGGCATGCGCCTCGGTCTGAATGTGTCGAGCGTCACCGGCGATTTCAAAGAGGTAGCCGGCGCAAAGGCCGGTCTGAACCTGGGCGGTGTCATCGGTCTGCGTGTCAGCGAGACTACCCCCATATTCTTGGAGAGTGGTCTGTACTACACCCAGCGTGGTGGTAAGAAAGACAAGGAGAACTATGTCAACCTGAACTACCTGGAGATTCCTATCCTGATGAAGTATGGTGTGCAGGTGTCCGACGACATCGCCGTGCTCCCGTTCATCGGTCCCACCTTCGCACTGGGCATTGCCGGCCAGACGAAGCATGAAGGCGAAGCCAAATACAGTTCCTACGACGACTGCAACCGTGCCGATGTAGGCATCAAACTGGGTTGCGGTGCCGAGTACAACAAACTCTATCTGGAACTGGGCTATCAGTTCGGCATCACCAATGTTGCCAAGGAAGTGGACAATACCTCACTTTCTGCCCACAACGGTGCCTTCTTCGTGAACATCGGTATGAACTTCTAAATTTCTAAACATCGGGGTTACGTCCGGCGCACACTTTCCAGACGTAACCCCGCTATTACCACCCCAGAACCCAACGGCTGTCCGAATAGCGTCCGATGATTTCTGCATCGCGGATGGGGTTGAGTTGTCGCATCAGCGCATTTCTCTTTGTGGTGTCTATGGGCTTGCCTTCCGTATCGTGGCTGTTGAACTCAAGGATGGTGGCCGTCCTGGCACTGTCGTCTATTCTGCCCCAGCCGGCAGCGGGGATATTTTCCAGTGTGCAGTTCAGCAGCACACATTCCGCATGGGGATAGTTCTTACCTTTGTTGTCGGGCAACCGGCCCAGTTCGGCATACTGGCTGAGCCCTTTGAAATGGCAGTCCACGAAGATGTTGCCATGATTCTCCTCCGTGTTGCGAATCCACATGAAAGCACCATGACTGGTGATGGTGCAGTGGTTGAAGAACGACGGTCCGCGGCCCAGTATCGTATCGCCGCCACCGTCCTCATCGTCAGCGTCAGGTGGGTGTCGATATTCACCTCCGTTGCCCCGTTCTCAGGCAGCATCCCTGCAATGCTGTTTTGTGCCATTGTCTGGCCCACCATGGTTGCCACAATAGCCAATGCCGTCAGTAGTCTCTTAGTCATAGTCATCATTATGTTGTGCTTATAATCATGTGCCGCTTCCCACCATCGTAAGGCCAGGGGCTGAGAATATTTTTAGCAATCTGCGTACAAAGATACGACTTTTTGGGGGATTCATTACTAAAAAGTTCATAAAAAGTGCGCTTTTCATGTAAGATTGCTTTGAACTTTTACAAGTAACTGAAACACAGATAGAAACACGGTGTTTTCACCGACGTTGTACCACGACTGCGATAATTGGCTGTTAGACAGCGTCGGTTAATAATTCAAGCCGAACTCATGCATAGCATTATGATTCATTTTAGAGGGAAATGTGCACTATATCGTGTTAAAGTCTGTCATATCAGAACCTCCTTGAAGAATATTTTGTAACTTTGCAATCAAATTCACATAGGATTGTATCATCATGAACGAGAATTTCGCTATACAGCTCTTTGAGGGCAAGAAAGTTCGCATCGTATGGGATGCAGAACAGGAGAAGTACTATTTCTCTGTAACGGATATAGTGCAGGTCTTGACAGATTCCGTGAATCCGCGTGATTACATAAAGAAGATGCTTAGACGTGACCCAGAACTGAAATCCAAGTGGGGGACAATTTGTCCCCCTGTTGAAATGTTGGCTCCAGA